>CAZKIB010000004.1:54506-63652 GCA_964552425.1 uncultured Anaerolineaceae bacterium
ATCCTGAATGGGCGGGAACTTCTGGCGGGTTTCGGCTATTTCCTGCACAAAACGCTCAAATTCCTTATCGTGGCTGCGCCAGACTTCGTCATTGGAAAGGGTAAATTGTTTCCAACGTTTCTGATCTTCTGAAGACCAATCGTTCCATTCCTGCCGGAAGCGTTCTTCGCTGAGGCGCTGCATTTCGGCAACCTCGTTAATGCGCCGTTCCAGACGGTCACTGATGCGTTCAAAGTCGTCAATGATCTTTTTCATATCGCGGTAGGCTTCGGACCAGGTTTCGAAACGCTCAATATTGCGCTGCATCAGGCTGTCCTGTTCACCAAATTTTTCGACCAGTTCCTTGATCTGCTGGTCACGCTGGTGGAGGATCAGGTTTTGCTGATCCAGAAACTGCTGAATTTGTTCCCGACGGTCACGTTCGCCATTCTGTACTTCCTGAACACGCCGTTCGGTTCGGATAGCAAGGTCCTCAAGCAGTTCGATTTTGGGCTTAATGGAGTCGATCTGCTTCTGGACTTCAGGAATTTCGGACTGCGTTTCAGAGATACGCCGGGCATCCTGGCGGCGCTGTTCTTCGAGAAATGCCAGGCGACGATCCGGTTCTTCAAGTTTTTTAAACACGTCATCCATACGCTGCTGCAAGGCGGCAATGGCGCTGGCGACGCGATCATTTTCGATCTGCAAGGCGGGAAGTTCTGTCTGCTGGCGTTCCATTCGGTTCACGCGCTCAGTGAGTTCGCGCAGGGGGCGCGAGATATTCTCACGGGCAAGTTCTGAGCGTCGTTCGGCTTCACGCTCGGCGGTCAGGCGTTTGGCCTCGGTGGTTTCGATAAGCTGAGTGTACTCTTTGCGAAGCTGGTCCAGCAGTTCGCTGTCCCGGCCAGAGGGGATAAACTGGTTACGCATGGAGGTCTGGTCAGATTCCATCCCATTCAGGCGCTTTTGAAGCGTGTTCATGGATTCCTGCTGCTGCGCCAGCCGTTCTTCCAGGGTGGCAATCGTGGCTTTGTCTTTGCGCCGTTCTTCGTCGAGCCACTCAATCATCCGTGCGGCCTGGTTAATATCCATAGCGTACCTCCTCAATGCCGGAGATGGTTCTCAATGCTGTCAGAAATTTGACCGTATTATAACACACGCCTTTCACAATCCCTTAGTGAGCTTTTGCTGTGCGTCATTTCCGCATAAAATGAAGAAATGGAGTGCCTATATTACAGGGATTGACATGCTCGTCAACCGCCACCGGCTGGAAGAAATCGAGGCAGATGTTTTGGCTCCCTATGCGCTGTTAAGCCGCGCAAGCAGGGGACGGCAGCATCGTGAACATGAGCCGGACTATCGCACTGCGTTCCAGCGAGACCGGGACCGCATTATTCACTCTGCGGCTTTCCGGCGGCTGGAGTATAAGACCCAGGTGTTTGTAAATGATGAGGGCGATTACTACCGCACCCGTCTGACCCATACGCTGGAAGTGGCACAGATCGGGCGAACACTGGCACGCGCACTTTCCGTAAATGAAGACCTGGTGGAAGCCGTGTGTCTTGCGCATGATCTGGGACACCCGCCTTTCGGACACGCCGGCGAGAGTGTTCTGAATGCGCTGCTGGAGACACAGGGTGGTTACAATCACAATCATCAGAGCTACCGGATTGTGACCAAACTGGAAAAGCGTTATCCGAACTGGGCCGGCCTGAACCTGACTTACGAAACACTGGAAGGCATTGCCAAACATGAAACGGAGTATGACCTGAGTCACGCTGCCGGGTTTGATGATTCGACACGCGCAAGCCTGGAGGCTCAGATTGCCAACATCGCTGATGAACTGGCCTACAACGCTCATGATCTGGACGATGGATTGCAGGCCAATCTGTTTTCGCCGATCCAACTGGATGCGCTGGAAATCTGGAAGCTGCTGCGGGATCGCTTGGAATGGAAGGGTGAGGTGTTGGATGAAATCACGCGCCACCACCTGATACGGGAACTGGTTGGCTTACAGGTGAACGATGTCCTGGAGCATAGCGCGCAGAAGCTTGACCAGCTAAAACCTCAGTCATCCGCAGATTTGCAGCGAGCGAGCGAGCAGATTGTCAGTCATAGTCCGACGTTTCAACAAATGAACCAGGCGCTCAAGGCTTTTCTCTTTGACCACATGTACCGGCATTTTCGGGTCGTGCGCATGGCAAAACGCGCTGAGCAGTTCATTCGTGGAATCTTCAAAAGCTATATGGATGAGCCCCGCCAACTGCCGGAAGACTATCAGATTCAGATCAAACAAGGACCTACCGAACGTGTCGTCGCGGATTACATTGCCAGTATGACTGATCGCAGCGCTCTGTTAGAATATCGACGACTATTCGATCCATTGACACTGCCCTGACAGGTTAACGAGAACGAGAGTTTGAAGGTATGGGTGAAACAACATTAAATGGGCGTTACAAACTGGTCGCGCAGCAGGGATCGGGTGGGATGGCTGTCATCTACAAGGCGGTTGATCAGTTCCTGGGGCGGACTGTTGCTGTAAAAGTTCTGAGACCCAGCCTGACCGTTGACCCGACTTTCGTCGCCCGTTTTCGCAATGAAGCGCGTTCCGTAGCCAATTTATCGCACCCGAATATTGTCACTGTGCATGACGTGGGCAGTGATGCGCAGACCCATTACATTGTAATGGAGTATGTCGAAGGTCAGGATTTGAAGAAGATTATCCGGCAGGAAGGTATCCTTGCGGTTGATCTGGCACTGGACCTGGCGATTCAGATTTGCGCGGGGATTGGCTTTGCCCACCGTGCCGGAATTGTTCATGCCGATGTCAAACCGCAGAATATCCTGGTTACAGAGGATTATCGGGTTAAAGTAACCGATTTTGGCATCGCGCAGGCTCTGACGGATACACAGCCTACCCAGAAGCAGGATGTGGTCTGGGGCAGCCCGCATTATTTTGCACCGGAGCAGGCGCGCGGGGAGAAACCTTCACCCGCTTCGGATGTGTATGCCATTGGGATTGTGCTGTTTGAAATGCTGACAGGGCGTTTGCCATACTCCGGGTCCAGCCAGCAGGAGCTGGCAATGGCGCATCTGCGGGATCGCGTGCCGCTGGTGTCCGAATTTAACCCGGCAGTGCCAGATAATCTGGCGAAAATTATCTACAAAGTCATGAGTAAAGAGCCAGCCGCGCGTTACCGTATGGCGGATCAACTGGGCCATATTCTGCGCAGTTATCGTGAACGCAGCCGGGCGATGACCTCCAGCAACCCGCCAGTCGAGTCCCCCAGACCGCTTGAACCTTCCATGCCACCACCACCGCCGCTGCCGCAGCCGCGCCCATTCCCGATGCCACAATCACCGACCAGACCACCGTCTGTCCCTCAACCCACAAATCCGGTCTGGCCGACCAATCCGCAGCCGCCAGCCAACCTGCCAGAGGCTGTAACACCCACGCAGCAGTATGGGCTGGCCCCTCAAGCATTTGGGCCTAACGCTCGCCCTGGTATTGCCATTACAAAGGCGAACAGCGACGCTGCACCTGCCCCCTGGGAACCCAGCCGGGGCAGCAGCGCACCTTACACCCCGTCTCTTTATCAGGACCCGGACGCCGCACCAGCCAGTCTGGATTTTGTCACCATTAGCCTGGCAATTCTGGCATTGATTGCTGTGTTTGGGCTGATACCCCTGTTTATTATCGTGTTTCGGGCATGGAACGGCGCTTAACTGTCTGCCGTCATTGATGGGGCCGAAATGTTGGTGTCAATGCTAAGCGAATCGACCAGCAGGCTGGCATTTCCACTTCCCGGCGTCGCCAGATAAATCCCGACTTTACCCTGTGAGAGGGTGTTATCCACGATGTCAGTTACTTCGACACCGTTGACTGACCCTACAAAGTGGTTTCCGTGAACCATAAGCGACAGGGTGTTGGCTGTGCCACGCGACTGGATCGCTTCGTGAAACGTCCAGGTTTCGGCCTGATCGCGTAGTTCACGCCATTCGCCATTTTCGCGTATCCAGATACTGAAGCGCCGTTCACCGTCGATCGCAAAGACATAATAATTCTGGGCATCCACATGGCGAAAGATGATCCCGTATCCACTGGCGGACTGGCTGGTGGATTCCAGCAAGCCTTCAAGGGTAATGATACTGTCGTAATAGTCTCCACTGGTTTCAATAATGCTGGTGGCCGCTGTACCGGGACGGAGGTTTTCAAACCGATAATAGCCATCGGCGGTTATTTCGCGCACCAGAGCGCCGGTAGAACCCTGCGGCCAGAGTTCATTGCTGCTGTCACCTGTATCAAAAGTGCTGGCGAGATAGTCTGGATTGTCGCTGGTCATACCAGGCACAGTCTCGGCATCCTCCTGAGTAATCGGGGAAGCTGGCATGATCGCTCTGGAAATCAGTGCGATGAGCAGCAGGGCTGCCAGCACACCCCCGCCCAGCAGCAGGATTTTGCGCTGCGAGCCGGCCGTATGAACGGGAGCCGGCTGTGATTCCTGAGTCGAGAGGATTGCCGTTGCTGCCCCTGTGTTCATGGATTTTGTGGAAGGGGGTAAAGACCTGGCCGCCAATGGAGAGCTTTGGCCCAGTGTGAGGACGCTGGATGCGTGATGACAGAAGTCGTCGACGGAAGGGAAACGATCATCCGGGTGTTTTGCCAGCGCGCGTCCAATCACCGCGTCAAGGGCAGGGTTTGCTTCGGCAAGATAGTCCGACATAATCGGGACTGGAGCCTGGATATGTTTCAGCATGGTCGAAACAGCGCTTTCGTCCGCGTAGGGAACTGTGCCTGCCAGCATTTCAAACAGGATGATGCCTAACGCATAAACATCGCTGCGCATATCTACCGGACCACCGCCTACCTGTTCGGGTGACATATAGGATGGTGTGCCGGTGGTGACACCGTCCTGAGTCAGACTACTGCCTTCCGCAAGACGGGCAATACCGAAATCCGTGAGTACGGCCCGATCATGCTCATCGAACAGGATATTGGCGGGCTTGACATCCCGGTGTATCATGCCACGTTTATGGGCGTAACTCAGCGCATCGCAAATATCTTTGAAGATTTCCAGCGCCCGATCAACCGGCAGACGCCGGCTTTGTTCAGCAAGCGCTTCAAGGATGTCACGCAGTGTTTTCCCAGGAATAAAGGGCATCACCATATAGTAGAGGCTGCCGGCTGCACTTTCAACCACATTGAAGTCGTAGATCTGGACGATATTGGGATGATTGAGGCTGGCGATAAATTTAGCCTCACGCTCAAAACGTTCCTTGAAGGTCGCATCACTGGCGAGATGATCGTGCAGTATCTTGATCGCAACCGGACGATCCAGGTTGGTATCATGAGCCTTGAACACGCGCGCCATGCCACCCGTGCCGACCCGCTCGGAAATTTTATAGCGTTCACTGAGAATCATGCTGCCCAAAAAAGTGTCCGTCATGGGTGTTTTGCCTGTAATCTACAAGGGCCTGACAAGATTATTTCCATTATTGACCGCAATAATTACGCATAGTTTACAACGATTTGAATGAAAGGTTCGTGAGACTTGTGGCGTGAGCGGCGACAGAAAAAGTTCAAAACCCTTTACAGAGTGGGCATTTTGTTGTGGCCGGCCCTTTGGATTTTCAGCAGCCCACTCGTTCGCGGTCAGGAAGTCAGCAGTGACATCGGCCTGAATTTGCCTGCCGGGGGCGGCTTATACGAACCTCTGGTTTTCTCGGTGATGATTGATGATTCCCTGTATCAAAATCCGTTCGATTCAGCAGATATTGAGCTGATTGGAATCTTCGAGGCTCCGTCCAGAAATCAACTGGTGATTCCCGGATTCTGGATGCAGCCGTATCAGAATGCCTGTGGGGTCGGATGCAGCGGATATGATTTGCAGGTGGAGGGCAGCCCTGCCTGGCAAATTCGCTTTACACCGCAGGAAGTGGGGCAGTGGTCCTACACGCTTCAGGTGCGCGATAATGGAGCCGTCTCGACAGTTCATAATGGTGTTTTCGAGGTGACACCCTCAGCCCGACGCGGGTTTATACGCACTGGCGCAAACGGGCGTTATTTTGAGTACAGCAACGGTGAACCTTACTTCGCAATCGGACACAATCTGGGCTGGTCATGGGACGCGATTGGCGGTCTTGAAACCTACGATCTCTGGCTCAGGGAATTGCGTGAATCCGGTGGCAACTATGCGCGCCTGTATATTGATGTGCCCTGGTTTATCAGCCTTGAGTGGGTCGGCTCAGCCGGCGATTATCGACCTTCCCAAAAGAAAGCCGCCGAACTGGACGTGATCCTGGAACGTGCCGCAGAGTACGGTGTGAGTCTGCAACTGGTCCTGCTGTGGCATCAGACTATTCGAACCTATACCGGGCTGCCGGTGATCGAGCCGGAAGGCGTGCCCCGGCCAGTTATGGATATGGACTGGGATAACAGCCCATACAACGTACTAAATGGGGGTGTTCTCAGCGGTCCCTCTCTTTTTTTTACAGATGCGGATGCGCAAATGTTATTCCGGCGCAGGCTGCGTTATATTGTGGCGCGCTGGGGGTTCAGCCCACAAGTCCTCGGATGGGAAATTATTGATCAGATTGACCGGACTTCAAACTATAACCCGGACACAGCGGGGGCCTGGCTGCAAAGTACCATCAGTTACCTGCGGCAGATGGATCAGCATGGGCATCTGATTACGGCCAGCAGCCGTGACTATACCCCGGTTATCGCGGAGAATCCTTTACTCGATTATTCCAGCGCGCAGTTTTACCAGCGCCGTCCCATCGAGACGGTTGGCGATCAGGTATCGAATGTGATCAATACGCTCCGGGTCTATCTCGATCAGGACTTTGGCCCGGTGCTGCTGACGGCCTATTCGCTGAACCCCTGGTTTGAGCCTACGGCAGATGACCCGACAGGGATTCATTTCCAGAATACGCTCTGGGCAGCGGCACTGTCGGGGGCAGGAGGGGGAGGGATGAGTGACTGGTGGGACAGCTACATTATTCCACAGGGCCTGATGCGATATTATGCGCCATTGGCATCGTTTACGGCAGATATTGATTGGCCCAACCTCAATCTTGAGCCAGCCCAGGCAGGTCTGCTTGCGGATGACATCAGTTCTTATCTTCCGGTGCGACTGGATGGTTTTCGCCGTGAGTTTGCGGTCAGCCCACAGCCTGTGGTTCCTCATACGATTACCGCTGACGGTGTATTCCCGGACCTGATTGACGTACCGAGTTTTCTGTACGGGCAGGTATTTAACAGCCAGTTCAGCCAGGCCCAGAATTACCGGGTTGCGCCACCGGTTGATACCTACCTGGAGATCGCTGTACGGGCGGTATCGACCCAGGCTGATGCCCGGCTGGTGGTCCAGATCGACAACGTCAACGCAGCCGAAATTCAGTTGCGGGCTGGCAGTCGTGATACGGCCATTCGTATTCCACTCCGTGCTGGTGAACATACGGTGACGGTGGATAATCTGGGCGATGACTGGCTTGAACTGGACTATATCGAGGTGGGGCAGTTGATTGCGCCAGCCCGCAGCCTCACCCTGCGGGATCGGGATGCAGGGGTGGTGCTGGTATGGCTTCAGCACCGCGATTACACCTGGGATAAGGCTGCTGCGGGGATTGAGCGCGACCCGATCCAGCTTGATTTCCGGCTGGATCGTCTGCCCCAGGGACGCTATGTGGCCGAGATATGGGACCCGCTCAGCGGGGCGGTACTCGGTGAGGAAATTCTCAACGTTGAGGACGACGGTATCCTGAGGTTCAGGCTGCTGCCACTGGACCGCCAGTTGGCGGTGCGCGCCATCCGCCAGCCAGACATGCCAACTTCTGTACCGAGCCTAACCGCGACTCAGATATCGAGTATGACACCTTCGCTGAGCAGTACACCCCCTGTGATGCCGTCCGAAACTCAACCCACTGCGCCAGTATTGTCTCAAACCGAGGCCGCGACTCCCCTGTCCCCGCGTTCCAGCCCCCTGCCAACCCTGCGTCCCTTCGCACCGGCAACCAATACGCCGCGCCCCTGATTGGTGCTGAGATTCCCCTTGCATAACAATATCTAAACGGTGACTTCAGCGCGCAAAATTGAAAACTGCTATACTGAAAATCGCCAGCGAATTAATATTGCATAGGATTTGCATTCAGTATGTCGACGCAATTAATCCACCGGACTGAACGTTTAGCGACGATTGAGAAAATGCTGTTTCGTGCTGCGTCTGGCCTGCGCGTTGTTGAAATTGCCGAAGCCTGTGGAGTAGATCGCCGGACTGTGTATCGTGATTTAGCCCTGCTTACCGAGATTGGTGTCCCGGTTTATCAGAAAGATGGACGCTATTTTTTGAATCATGAATACTACGTTGCGACAGTCCGGTTGAATGTCAACGAACTGGTCGCGCTTTATGTGGCTTCTCGCGGGATGTCCTATGTGTGGGAGCAGCAAAACCCGCATATTATTTCAGCGCTCAAGAAGCTGAGTCGCAACCTGCCCGATTCTCTGGCGCAGCATGTCCGCTTTATGATCGATACTTTGCGCAGTAACCCGGTGGACCGCGCGTTTGTATTTATGCTGGAGACCCTGACACGGGCCTGGGCTGAACAGCGAAAAGTCAAGTTATGGTATCGCGGGCCGAACAGCTCGTCCGTTTCAATCCGCGAATTTGCTGTTTATTTTATAGAACCGGCCAGCAGCGGCAGTCTGTACGCGGTAGGTTATGACTTTCAGATGCAGCGGGTGGGCGCGCTTCGTCTGCAATGGATCAAACGCGCGCAGATTATGCCACACGAATATGAGATTCCCAGCCATTTTGATCGCCAGCATTATCTGGCTGGCGCATGGGGGCTGATGCGCAGCAGTCTGTCGGGGAAAGCTGTGCAGGTGGTTTTGAGTTTTGCGCCAGATGCGGTCCCTCTCGTTCAGGAACGCCTGCGGCAGACTGTCCACGCCCAGCGCATCACCGATGACGCTCATTGTATCATTACCATGCAGGTAGCGGATTGGCAGGATATGCTGCCCTGGGTTCGCTCATGGGGTACAAAGGTAGAGGTCCTGGAACCCAAAGCGCTGCGCGATTATATTGCGGCGGAAGCCCTCAAGCTGGCTGCGGTTTACAGCGGATCGGGCGCTGGAATATAACCCATTGCAGCAAGTACCCGGTGAG
>CAZKIB010000004.1:63662-72074 GCA_964552425.1 uncultured Anaerolineaceae bacterium
ATACTCGCTGCAATCGCAGATACTACGAACTGGATTCCATCGTTGCTTCGGCAGTCATTTCCGGCGTTATTTCACTGTCTGGGACAAGCGTTTGTGTTGGCATCATTGTCGCGGTTGCAGCAGAAACAGTGTTGTTGATCACCAGTTGAACTGCGCCAAAGACCGGACGGGGTGCTCCACTGGGGCCAATAAAACTGTAATAACAGCTTGAAAAACCGTCGCGTCCAGGGGCCTGGCAGCTGTTCAGATTATAGGCAAACATGGGTCCCACAAAGCCGGATGCCGCGCCGATTTCATAGGCGCGCATTGTGTAGCGGGCCTGTTCGAGCAGATCCGTATAGCTGGTAAAAATGTTGGCGGCATCCGGCTGGCCGATGTCTTCACTGGTTCCCCATGCAAACCGTGTTACCCAGACTGGCGTGCTGGCATCCCCATTGGCGATCTGTATCTGGCGATAATCTTCCAGTGTGTGCTGAAAGTAGAAACTGCGATTTTCATAGTGTGTAGCGACACCCTCGGCCGGCGCACAGCATACGGCATCCGGCGGATTAGCCCAGCCGATGGGATGCGCGCCGACAGCATCTGACACCGCAGCCAGCCCTTCGGCGTACATGCCTGCCAGATAAACCCGGTCATCAACCGCATTGACTGCCAGATCACCGGCTTCGGCGTTGAGGGCGTCATTAAAGCCTGTCACCGCGAGACCCGCGCTGACGACAATGGCCTGAGAATCGGCTGCCTTGACGGCGTTATAGCCTGTTTCGAGCAGATCGACATAACTGGCGGGGCTGATCGGATAGACAGTGCTTTTCCAGCGGTTGCGCAGATTTGGTTCATTCCAGATTTGATACGCCGCGACACGACCCGCATAGCGAGTGGCAAGGGCGCTCATGAAACTGCCATAGGTGCTGAAGTCATCGGGCGGGCCATCCTCTTCGCGGATAGAGCGTGCCCAATCGGGTGCGGCGGTGACAGTCAGGAGAATTTTGATATTGCGCAGTTGCAGGGCGACCACCAGATCATCCAGTGTCGCAAAATCAATCTCACCAGGATTGGGTTCAAGATCGCGCCAGTAGACAATCTGTTTGACCCATTCGACTCCCAGGTCATCCAGGGTACTGGCGAGAGCTTCCACATCCTGATTGTACAGGTTCGCTTCGATGCCATAGCCAAATGTCGCGGCTGGCCCGGATAGCACGATTTCTGTCGCTGTTGGCTCGATGGGCAGGGGGGTTTCAGAAAGGGCAGCAGGCACATCTGTTTCGGTTAAAGGCGCTGCGGTTATCGTCGCGGTCACTGTATCTGGCAGGGGAGTGGCTGTTGCTGCGACTGTCCCTGGAATACGGATACGCTGTCCCCAGTAGATGATTTCAGGGTTGGCGATGTTATTTTCCTGTACCAATGCGGTCACAGTGGTGTTAAAACGCCGGGCGATACTGAGGAGCGAATCGCCTGGTTGAATCACATACGTTTCAGGTTCGGCAGAAGTCGGCGTCGCGTCCTGAGCAGCCAGCAAACCGACGCCTGATAACAAAAGCAATATTACGAGGATCATTCTCAAACCGCGAAACAACACAATCACTGGGCCTTCCTTTCCGTGTGAAACGTCCCAAAAATATACACCTGACCGTCGGGTTACGCTATCTCAGGGAGCATATTGGGTGTAAAGTAAATGAGTATGCAGAAAAACGGGTTATGCGAACATTCCGCCGCAATCAGGGCAATCTGTCTACCTGGAATTGGGGGAAGCGTGAAACATTTCTCGGTTAGAATGAGGTTATAATTAATTTGAGAGGAATGACATGACTGAACTTTACGATCAAATTGTCAGCCAGCGCGGTTCTGTTGAACGTCTGATTGCGCGGCTGCCGGGGTTCGGGGGATATATGGAACGGGCCAGCCGGCGTACCACAGACCGGATGCTGCGGGATTATATGGTTGGCGAGATTGGCGAGCGTATCAACCGATTCACCAATATCGAAAAGGCGCTGCTGGAAGGCGGCGGTCTGATGCACATGACCAGGACCCGGAGCGCCAAGACAAAGCTGCAAACTTATCAGGATCGAGTCAAGGCGGCAGTGCCAGGATACTCCGGGTTTTTCGCGGCAGTAAAAATTGGTGAGGCGGAACTGGATAAACTGTACAGTTTTGACGAGGCCCAGATTCGTTACGTTGACAGGCTGGACGAAACGCTCGACCAGCTTGATGAAGCGGTGAAATCAAAGGGTGATATTGATTCTGCGCTGGCCTCTGTGGACGCGCTGGCGGTGGAAGCCAATGAAGCCTTCCGGCTGCGTGAAGACGTCCTGATTAACCTTGACAAGTCATTATAACCGATTAAGGAGAGACATGAATGCCACGTCTGATTGATGTCGTAAGCCATCCGAATGTGGGGCCGGAGGAACTGGCCTGGCGCGAACCACAGGCCGGGAATGGCGATTGGCGCATGGGATCGCAGGTCATTGTCGGGCCGAGTCAGGCAGCCGTTTTTGTGTATCGCGGTCAGGTACAGGATGTCCTGCGTGAGGGCGCGCATACGCTCTCAACCATGAACCTGCCCATTCTGGCGAGTGTGATTGGCCTTGCGACGAGCGGGCGCACCCCCTTCACGGCTGATCTTTATTTTGTGAATTTGCGGGATATGCCCCAGGTGGGGTGGGGAACCAACCCGCCAATTGTGCTGGAAACACCCGGCAAGGGCCTGGGTGTGGTCCTGCTGCAAGGTCACGGCGTGGTGGATATTGGGGTTGATGACGCTGGCCGCTTCGTGCGCCAGTATGCGACCAATTCACCGGCCACCTATCTGCGTGATATTCGTGATCGTATTCAGGCCATGCTGCTCGGCCAGTTGACTTCCATTCTGATGAAGTCAGGCGCTCAAAGTGTGCCGGATGTGAATCGCATTTTGAGCGAACTGGAAGGCGCAGCGCTGGCGATGCTCAATGAAGAATTTCAGGCGATGGGCCTGCGCATTAAAGCCTTTGAAGCCAAGCCTTTTCAGGCTAAGCCTGTCAGCGAAGATGAACTGCGCGATTACGTCAGCCTGGACCAGTGGGAACGGGTGAAGCGCATGACAATTGCCCAGACCGCAGCGGCCAATGAAGGCGCGGGCGGCACACTTGCCAGCGCGGGCCTCGGACTGGGCCTGGGTCAGCAGATGGGCGCGGCCATGAACCCTGATGCAGCCGCCATGCAGCAGCAGATGATGCAGCAGCAGATGATGATGCAGCAGATGATGCAGCAGATGATGCAAAATCAGATGAACCAGCAGGGGAACCAGCCTGCGCCTGCCGCCAGCGCTGCCGGGGCTGTTCCACAGACCAAAGAGGAAGTTCAGGCCATGATCGACAGCCTGGATGTCAAACTGATGAACGGGGAACTCACCGAGGCTACCTATCAGCGTTTGCTGGAAAAGTGGCAGGCGAAATTGAAGGAACTGGGCGGTTAACGCGCCGGCGGCACAGTTATGGCGGTTATTCTGAAACTGTCCTGACCATCTACTGGGACGCGCTGGTTGGTTTCGGGGTCATAGAGACCAACCAGCACTTCATATTCACCGGGGGGCACATCTTCCAGCGACAAACGAAAAATATCGCGGTAAAGGGTGTCTGATGCCCATGAAGTGGTCTGGATACGCCCGGCCTGCGGGAAGTGATCGTCCTGACTCCACAGCGGTGTACCCGCTGCTGGATTAACCTCGCCGATAAGATGCACAAACACCTTCAGCGGCTGTTCGGTTGTCGTGACAGGCCGCCAGTAGACCCAGCCTAAAAGCACATTGGGCGTTTCGAAGACGGTTTGCGCCCCCACCATCTCGGCCACATCCTCAAAGATCGCCAGCACAGAAGTTTCGATTTCTGCTTCGCGTACCTGCCAGGGCATGTACTGTTCGACTCTTAATCCACCAACATTCAACTCCCGAACTGCCTGCATATGAGTGTTCAGCCAGTCCGGGCCGATATGAGCATTGGGCCAGTCGTCGGGTGTCTGAGCAACCAGCCAGATGCTGCGATTGTGGTCGTGGGCATGTTCCAGGGTCTGAACAATCTCGACGTCTGGCTGGCGCGGGTTGGCTGGCAGACGTTCAAATGCTGAGAAGTTGTCGAAATACAGGGTAAAGGCTTCGTCGGCGGCGGCCTGTACTACCAGATCATCCGGGGTGGCGTGCGTATGAAGATAGGATACCAATCCGCGCCAGTCAGGCGCTTTGGCGAAGGCAGGATCAAAGTAGTAGTTGCGCAGGCTGATTAAGCTGATAAACAACCAGCCCGCCACAATCACGATAGGCAGCCAAGTACGTGCCGGCTGGATTTTGAGCGCGTTTTTTGTATGAACGACGAGTGTTGCGACCAGCAAAATGTGCGCGGGGAGCGCCGACAGGATGTAGCGCGGCTCAAAAACATTCATGCGCAGGGAAACCAGACTCAGCAGCGCTGCCGGCAGGAAACCCGATAATCCCATGAGAAGGGCCGTTCGCCGGTTAACACGCCACCATGCAGCCCATCCGATTACTAACGCCATCCAAACGGCTGGAGCGATGGCCTGAAGAAAATCCTCTGAAAGTGTGTTCCGTCCAAAATTGAGGGCGGGAATGAGCCATGTGAAAATCTGCTGCGGCTCAAACGGAAAAGTAGTGCCGCTGTAGCCGCTGCCGAACAGCAGACGTTCCTGGAGATACCAGGGCGCAAGCAGCAGACCGATGATGATCTGGCTGATGATCCACTGTTTGAGCAAGTCTGGACGCTTCCGGTAGGACAGGAATACGTACAGATTGAGTGCTGCCACCGAAAAAAGTTCAAGATAATAAAGATAGGCAGCAGTGGTCGCGGCCCCGATATACAGCATCCAGTCAATGCGCCGCTGTTTCTTAAGCGCCCGCAGCGCCAGCCACAGCCCAGTGGCGCTGACTGCCGCCCAGATCGCATAGGCTTTGGTATCCTGGGCGTGCCAGATGAGAAAGGGATGTAAGGCCCACAGCAGCGCTGCCAGGAGTCCGGTTGTGCGGTTTTTCAGTTGCAGACCCAGCCCATACATGGCCGGGATACCGATGATACTCAACAGGGCCGGTAAAATCCGCATACTGAATTCGCTGGTCCCGAATATGAGTGACCAGCCGCGAAATAACGCAAAGGCCAGTGGGGGCTGAGGGTCTTTTAGCGGAATTTCACTTGCCAGGGTTTCGTGCAGGGGCCGGCTGACCCAATTCAGTACGGTGAAGGCTTCATCACCGCGAAATGAAACCATGTCGATCTGGTAGACACGCAGCGCGAACCCGACCAACATCAAGCTGATAAGGACAGCCAGCGCCTGGTTGCGTGACATGTTAGTTCAGGGTAGCAGTTTCAAACGCCTGAACCTGCTCTGGTGTCAGCGTTTGCCGCTTCCCTTTCGGCAGATCGCGCAGGTAGTTTTTTACGCTGATTTCACTCTTGGCGTCCGCGAAAAGCACCGGCACAGTTGGGTCTTTGATCGTCACAGTGGTACGAGGGTCTACGAAGACAACCAGCGGCTGAACCTCTACGTCGGCCCCAATCTGCGTGAGCAGTTTGTGGATATGGGCTGCTGCTGCGCGAGCTTCTTCTGAGGGGTTGCCAATGCCGTCACGCCGGAAAAAGCGCAGCACCCCGCTTAACGCGCCGCCTTTGGATGTCCACTTGTCCCCTTCAACGGTAAACTCGCCTTCCTGAAACCGGGTGGTGATGGCAAAAACGCCCTGCGGACATATGAGGACATGGCGTGCCGGGAAGTGATAGTAGTTGTAGAGGACGCTCTTGTTGCTGAGACCTTTAAGCCCTTCTTTCAGGGCGCGCTCTGGACGGGGTTCGCGTATCCAGAGGTTGGTCATGCGAACCGAAACCATTGAGGTGATGACACCCAGTGGCAGCACGATGGCCGGCAGAAGCAGGAGAAGCGTGCCTTGGAGTGAATCCGGTGACGCAGACTCCGGGTTCATGGCCTGCTGGTTTGTGAAGATGAATGCCCCGACAAGCACCGCCAGGCTGAAAAAAAACAGGTATTGGGCGATGCGCCGGTTGCGCTGCACCAGTTTGTTATTGGTTTCGGTCCGCATAGTCAGGCTCTGTTCCGGTTACGAAAGTCCCGCCTGCTGCTTGGTTTCAGCAGTCGGTAGAAAATAAGAGACCAATCCACTGCGCCCGATGTCTGCGCATACCAGATTGCCATAACGCAGGGTGGGGCGAATTTCCCATTTCTGGGGTGAGCCGTAGGCGTAGCCAATCACCGCGTCATTCAGGTCTTCCGGGTTGGGCTGGATACAATGGGTAATCTTGGCTGGCAGCCATTCGGTGATGACATAACCCTGGTCGTTGTACATGGTGATTTCATAGAGAATCTGACGCCGGTAATAACCGAGCGGATCAGGCGGGGCATAACCTTCCCACAATCGTTTACATTCGATTCCGATGCCGCTCCTGAATGTAATCGCCAGATCATCGACATCGCGGTAGAGCGTGTCGCACTCGTTGACGACATAGGATTTCATGATGTTAAAATTGACTTCAGCGCCACCGGGCCGCTGCACAATTGGGCCGCTGCTCTCGGTGGTCGGAGCATTCGGATCAATCGGAATAGCTGAACTGCCGCCTACACTGCTGACTTCGGCTGTGATGCGGGCTTTCCCGTTCAGGTTAATGTTCACAGGCGCAGAACCGTCGGCAGGCCCAAGAATCTGAGCGCTGGACAGGTCATTGACATTGAAGCGTCCGCCTGGTGTCCACCCCCAATAGGTCAGCACGGATGCGCCGGATGTATCTGCCAGAAAGCGAAAATCGACAGGCAGGTAAAAACCGATCCATACCACCGGCTGATTCACGATGACGGGAGCAGCAAAATCATATACGAATGTGCCGGGCTGCCCGATGTTTACCTGCGTCTGGCTGACCAGCCGCGCATCGACAGGGGAGCCGCTGTTGGCATCTTCATAGATGAGCAGATCAATGGAAGCGCCAGGAACCGCTGTGTTGACAGAAAAACTGACACGATCAATCGCTGCGGGAAGCGAAACATTCAGCGTCCTCAGATCAAAGCCATTCATAATCAGCGAGGGTTCGCCGGAGACAAACCAGACCGTGCTGTCTGAACCGGAATTGATATTGAGAATTACGTCACCGGCCCCCGCAGGACCGATCAATACGCCAAAGGCAAGGATCGCAATCAGGCTGATGATTAGCGGTTTCTTGTAATTGAGCATCATTCCTACCCTGCAATAAATGAACCACAAATTGGCAATCATACCACTTTTAGAAGAATTATGCCGTTATTTCAGGGAGAATATCCCGCACGGTCAAGTGACCGGCCTATGCCTTTACACCGTCAGGAGTATAATAAGCCGCTGGAAATTCGAAAACAGTCAGTTACAGGGTTGTCACTATGCAGGAAATCGTGATTGTCGCAGTGGTGCTTCTGCTGGGGATGGGCGCTTACTGGTCTATGGTTATTTTTCCGCGCCAGCGTGAATTTGCGAAGCGCCAGCGCTTTGCGCGTGAACTGGCCGCCGGTGACGAGGTCATTACGGCCGGTGGTATCATTGGCCGCGTGGTTAATGTGGAAGCCGAACAGGGTATCGCCTACGTTGAGATTGCCGACGGTCTGGTGGTGCGGATGATTGCCGCTTCGCTGTTGACTCCATTTGATCCACAGGAGCTGGCAAAAAATGTGCGTCGTGGACTTGAGCAGGAAACGGTTCGGACAGAATGAAAGAAGGATCACACATGGGTAGCCATATTCGCTGGCTGATTTTTATAGCCCTGTTGGCTGGTTTTGCCGTATGGGTTATTGTGCCCAACACCCGTATCACCAACATCGCGGATTATTGCTCGAACTACGAGGAAATCAGCCAGTTGGAAGGTGTCCATGTGGATACCAACAATGACTGCGAACTCGATATTGTCGTTAATGTTCAGCAGAGTCTGGGGCTTGATCTGGTGGGAGGGCTGCGTGTGCTGCTGCGGGCAGATTTACCGCCAGGACAATATACGGTTGAGGATTTACAGCAGACTGCCAATAATGTGGCGCGACGTATTGACGCACTCGGCGTGAGTGAAGCAACTATCGAAGTCCTGGCAAACAGCGGACGCATTCTGGTGGAACTACCGGGTGTCAGTGATCCTGAACAGGCTGTGAATGCGATCCAGCAAACTGCTCTGCTCGAATTCGTGGATTTCGCGGGCCTGAGAGGGCAGCTTGCTCAGTTCGAGGGTCAGCGTATCCTGACTACCGAACAGCTTGTTATCCAGCAGCAGCGTGAGCAGGCCGCCAGCGCCGGCCCAACCACTGAAGCGGCAGATGACGGCGACGAGTCGGAGGCTGTCCCTGCACCTGATCTGCTTGTCAACCCCAATACTCGTCAGGCGTTGACGAGTCGGAGGCTGTCCCTGCACCTGATCTGCTTGT
>CAZKIB010000005.1:0-22342 GCA_964552425.1 uncultured Anaerolineaceae bacterium
CGCAGTTGACCGATTGCAGGTAATGCAGTCTGATGGCGAGCTTCATATTGATGGTGTGGCCAACCAGGCTGACCCGAAAACAAGGATCGAATTCGATTCCATTGACACGGGTGGGAGAAACTACAAGATTCACCCTGAAATCACCTGCGCGCAGGTTGCAGTGCTGGCAACTGTCTGGTACGCGGGACGTCACAAAGTCAGGCAGGACACGGTTGATATGGCCAAGAAGCTATCTGAAATCCTGTCAGGTGGTGGCGTGATAACGGTCTGATAAAGCCGGAAAATACACCGCATACAGAGCCTTTGCTGATTTCAAATACTGTCTACACCATATTTGGCGCTGACAGTCATGCCTACACCCGTACCGCTTTCACCTACCATCACCGAAGCAGGTGTTCAAGCAGCGTTTGATGCGCATACAAATGGGCTTGAGCTTGAGCTGACTCATATTGGTCTTGGTACGGGTTTGTACACGCCGACCGGGACTGAAATCGCTCTGGTTGATGAAATCATTCGCGTCCCGATTGGTGGTGGTGGGCAGATTGCACCAACTCAGGTTCAGGTGTACGCGCTCGCGATTGCAAGCGGGCCGACAATGGCAAACTGGATCGGTGAAATCGGCATCTATGCCGGTACGACTTTGTTTGCTGTTTTCAGTAGGCCCGCCACTCCTGTGCTGTATCTATCCGATGCGGTTTACACCACGATCAATTACACGCTTGGCTTGTCGGCTTTGCCCAGCGGGTTGGTCAACGTGATGATTGATCCAACTGCATCGGCTAACAGCCTGATTCTTGACGCCCACCTTCTTGATCCTGACCCTCACCCGCAGTACATCACCGAACCTGAGTTGCTTGCGCTTCTGAACAGTGATGCGCCGACGATTGCCGAGGTTGTCGCCATCATCAATGCCCGCCTTGCAATTTTGAATGCGGCTTACCTTGATGTCACTCAGCAATGGGTGAAAGGTCAGCATGGTCATGTCACACCTCTTGTGCAGTCTGGTGGGGTATTGACGCCAGACATGGCCGAGTCGAACAATTTCTCGGTAACTTTAGCCGGCAACTGGACGCTCGCGAACCCTGCGAATCTTGAACCTGGTCAATCTGGTGCGATAGTGGTGACTCAGGACGCCACCGGATCGCGTGCGCTGGCTTTCGGGTCTCACTACAAGTTTGCCGGTGGGACGCCTCCGATTCTCACCAGTGCGCCCGGTGCGATTGATCACCTGTACTACTACGTCGAAGCCGCTGGTCGCGTGATGATCAGCGCAGCGAAAGACATCAAATGACGGTTCCGGCTAATCTTGTAGGGCCGCTTGTCGCGTCTCTCAAGCCATTCATCGCGGCCTGGGGGCAGCAGTGGAACACGGCGGCAAACTACCCGTCATGGTCGCCTACTCTTTCGTATGGCCTGCCTGAGTCTCCAACCAGACAGGTGGTCGTGTGCGTCTCAACAGCAACAGCAGGCGGTTTCACTGAAATCACTGGATGTACAGTTGGTGGCGTGAACGCAAGCCGGTTGGCACACGCTTTTGATGGTGCGGTGGCAACCGCGATTTTCATTGCCCAGGTTCCTACCGGCACATCCGGGACTGTTGCGGTTTCGTTCAATGATTACACCACTGGCGGAACGGTTGGGGTCTGGTCATTCGATAATGCCCAAGTGAACATTGGCGACGTTAAAAGCGGTGATGCCGTGTCTTCGCTTGCGCTTGCGGCAGCACCTGCGAATGCGCTTTTCGTTGGTGCGCTTGCGCGTCAGGGTGCTTACGGGATCGCCGGGTTCAACGCCAGGGTTGGCCCGTTCCAGCAATCAACGGCTTATTGGAATGCACTGGCAGACATCGTGCCTCCGAACACTGGTGGGGCGAGAACGCTTTCTGCGACCCACAATCTTTGCATGTGCGCCGCTGTGTTCTGGTGATCTGAATGCGATACGAACTTCCTGATGGAACCATTGTGGCGTCCGGAATGCCGTGCGCGTTCGATTCTGGCCATGGACTTGTTTCGTACCCGGCCAACTGGCTGATGACGGCAACCGATGAAGAATTGAATCGTCTTGGCGTGAAGACGCTTCCTGATCTTCCTGTGACACCAAGACCTGGCCGAACCCACGATGGACATGGCCATGCCTGAGATTGACCAACAGACAAGCGCTGCCGCAAGGTTTTACCGGTTGGTACGAGACTTCGCGCAGGAAACGCCAGTGTGGGGTGATGCGATCAGGTATCACACTCGACCTGATGAACGATGCGACATCACGCTTGCGGCTTCTCGTGTGTATGGTAGACGCGAGGAATTCATGACCGTCATGGCATCCGCTGGCTTGGATTCTGTCGAACAGCCTATGCCGGAACAGCTTCTTGTCCTGCCGACAGAGCAACAGTTGCGCGTCTTGAAAGCGCGCGCAGGATTCCGAAACCTGGAATCCCAGCGTGGATAAGCAAAAGCAAAGACCGCCTGGAATGTGGGCAAAAGCTGCGAGCAGGGCTTCGCAGATTGCCGGGACTGCCGCAGACCTCAAGTCGCGCCGGGACGAAGACGCGTCACGGCGCGCACTTGCCACAAACATACTTGACCCGAACGCGATTGCTGACGAATGGGATGGTTCGCGTGTCCTGATGACCACCCTGGGCGGCTCGATCAGGGCAATCACTCGGGAAGACCTTGAGGCGTTCAAGCGCAACATCAAGGCTGTAGGAAAAAAACTCAAGAATGGAATCACCGCAAAACAGGTTATTGAACTGTCTCTTGCGGAAGACCGGGAACGTGCGCGTCAACAAATACGGGTTGCCATCCCGGCCGGCGGAAACAAAGGGGTGATTCGTTTCACCACCAACGCAGGCCCGAATTCAGACAAGACAAGGCACTATGTTACGGTCAACCTGGTTTCGTTCCAAAAGGCGATTGCATCACCAGACAAGTCAATTGCTCTCGCCAGGTGGTTGGCCAAAACACAGCCAATTCTGTTCGATTGCGATTGTGGGCGGCATACCTACTGGTATCGCTACATCGCCACCATTGGCAAATTCAACGCGGGGCGGGTTGAAACCGGATATCCGAAGATTCGTAACCCGAAGCTGTCTGGGGTTGCCTGCAAGCATGTCCTGAAAGTAATGGCCGAATTGCAAAGCTCGTCTTTCGTCCACGGCTTCATTGCCAAGATGATTGACAGTTCGCGTGCGGGATTGTCTCGTCAGGACGTTCGAATGACCAAGGCCGAAGCCGAAGCGCAGGCCAAAAAGCAGATATCTCGACCGCGAGAAATCGGTGTTTCACTTAGCCAGAAACAGATGGCGTCAATCAAATCAAAGTCAGCCAGGAAACCCCCGGCTTTGTCGCGCTTGCCAGCGTCAAAAATGAACGCCGAACAAGCGCTGAAGGTGTTCATGGAACAAAGCGGTATCAGCGCTGCGGAAATCATGGCCTTTCTGAATGTAAAGGGGAAGTGACGTGTTGAACAAGGTTCCGCAATCCATCAATAAAGCATCAAGGATGGTCGTATTGCGCCATCCGAACTCGTTCCCAGGGTTTGCCTACCGCAAGGTTGTCGAGCGCCTGAATTCCCCGCCTGAGTCCATGGGTGGGGCACAGACGATTGGCGGCATGGGTGTTCTCAGTAGCGAAGACGAAGACCAGGTGAATTGGTCTGAGCTTGGGTATGTGGCAGTTTTGGTTGCAGAACCATACCAAGGTGGAAGGCTGTCAGACCGCGATGACGCAATCGATGCCGCTGCGGCGGAATTCGTTGTGCTGATTGAACCTGCGGCTGAACCTGGTGGCGATGACTACTTCATCATCAAGCAGCATGACGTGGTGTATGTGATCATGGGTGAAGGTGTGGCCATGGCCTTTGAGGTGGTCCGTATTGAGGGGAATGTAAGCATCCCGCCTTACACCCGTAAGTACGTCATGAACAAGCGTGACGATCTGCATTTCGTGGACGCGCTCAAGGCATTCAAAGACAGTCAGGATGTCGGCCAGTAATGTTTTGCCAGGTTGAAATAACGACCAAGTGCAACTTCAAATGCTTCTACTGTTCCGGTAGAAAAATGAAGCAAATGCACATGACTGATGAAACATTTGATTCGGTCATGTCCCGTATTGAAGGTGTTGGGCATACGATCAACCTGCAAGGCGAAGGTGAACCAACCTTGCACCCAAGATTTTGGGAATTTGCGAGCCGGGTGAAGGATTCAGGAAACACACCTTTTGTTATCACAAATGCAAGTCATATTGATCCTGAAATGGTGGCGGAAACGTTTCCAAAAATCGGGATATCGATGGATACGATTGATGCCGATGATGCCGCGTTGATTGGCAGAAGACTCGGTTCGACAATGGCCAACCTGGAGCGCATTTGTTGTTTGATGGGCGGTTCCAGAGTGACCGTTTATGTCGTTGATATGGGTCAGTCAATCAGTGGGTTGCTCATTTACCTTACCAAGTTGAATGTCAGGATTCGCAAACAGAGGTTGCAGGCAAAGAACGTGTATGCCATGAGGTATTCTGATCCAGTTGAACACGTTTCATGCTCTCCTTCGAAGTGCCGGTTTGTTGAATCACAAACCATGAGGTTCTTCAGCATTTCCGGTATTGAAATGCCGTGCTGTTACATCAAGGACGAGGGTTCTTATTCGTCGGCTGTAGATATTCGCAGCCAACTTGGCGAAGGAATTGTTCCACCCTGCTGTTCAGGGTGTTCTGAGATACGACCGATGAAATTGTCATGATTTTTTTCTGCTTATCCTGTCAGCCTCAGAAACAAGAACGCGACATATCACGGTTTTGTCATGCCTCTCGCCTGTTGTTGCTTTGATCAGATCAATGGCGGCGACAGACTCCGGAGACAGAACAAGGTTGAGTCTTCGACCGCCAAGGCTTTCGATCTTGGCGATATAAGCTGCCGCACGCTGGGTGTCGCCTTCGTGTATTTTTTCACGCCCGCGTTTTTTCGGTTTCTGCTTTTCGAGCGCATTGAACAATGCCTTCAGATCGTCATTGTCATGTCTGCTTTTCATTCTTCATTTGGCGTGAAAACATCCGCGCCCATGTCCAGTTTGTGGCGGTCATAGATGCCTATCCGTTCAGCGATACGCATCATCTGATGAGGCCTGTTTTGTTTTTCGAGGTAAATCAAAGCGCCAGCGCAATGCGGGGTTTTGCCGTTTTTGTGCGCAACGAATTCGCTGTATTCATTGACCTCACAGGCAATATGGCATGGAAATTCGCCGCTTGCCAGCTCTTCAAGCCGGTCAATTCCGAGGTCTATGCCGCTGGATTTGAAGAATGGGCATTCTTTGCACGGATGTCGATTGACAGATACTTTGCTTGTTGATGCGTCATGAAAGAAGCAGATGCATGACCGCCCCCTGTTGACTTCCAATGCGGCGTGCATCTTGAATCGGTACACAAAATACGATGCACGATTCCATCGGAATTGATTACTGTTTCCTTGGCCATGGGATTCCTTTCTTTTGGGTGATGATTTTTATGATTTGCGTCATTTGTCAGTTTTATTAAATGGCATCGCAAACCCACACTATTCGGTCTGTTCCGCGTGCGCCAAATTGATCGTGATGTTCCCGCCATGGCCCCCCGACATCTTCGTGCTTTGGTTTTGACTTGTGAACAGCGAAATAGCGGTCGCCGATTGAATACACGGCCGGGTTTGTGTATCTCTGATACCTGTATTCCTTAACATCCAAGTAGTCCCACCCAAATGTTTCGGCGATTATGTGATCAGCTCTCTTGTTCATGCTTCAATTCCTTTCGTGTGATCGCCGGC
This sequence comes from uncultured Anaerolineaceae bacterium, assembly GCA_964552425.1. Taxonomy (GTDB): domain Bacteria; phylum Chloroflexota; class Anaerolineae; order Aggregatilineales; family Phototrophicaceae. Next base: position 5,791 of record CAZKIB010000005.1, read on the forward strand.
AAAAAGCCATGCTGAAATAGTGTCTTGGGCGTCATTGGTGACTTTCATCATGGCGTCCGGCATACCTTCGTCTTCGTCGCGTCCGCCAAAGTGCTCAATCATGGCATTCGCGAAACCGTCGTCGCACAGACCGCCGTAGCAGTTGGCATCAACGTAGTCATGCACTCCCCGAATGACGACACGGTTTTCGGAACCACACCGGTTTCAATGTCTTCAAGAATTTCTTTCTTCATGGCTGCTACAAGTGCTTTGGTGGTGAATCTGGTTTCCATTGTTTTCTCCTGTTGCTGTTGTCGATGTAGTAATCGAATGCGCATACGAATATAAAATCAAGCGGAAAAAACAACCGTTCGTCGGCTGCTTGTGATTCAGCATCACGTCATGGACAAGTTTTCCGAGATTGAGCGCGCAGCGGGTGAGTCCGCGTTTGGCAGTCACGGCACCACCCCCACAATGGCGCAATGCGCAGCCGGCAACTACAAGGTCGGTCGTGTTTCAGTTCATGGCCTGCGGATCGCCATTGAGCAGCAAAGAAACAGCTACCGGGAAGGTGTTGGGGTAGACGGAAAGCAATGGAAGAGCCGCATGGCCGCCCACTACGGATACCTGATCGGTACGCGCGGCGCGGACGGTGACGGGATCGATGTGTTTGTCGGTTCTTGCCCAGAATCCGAATCGGTATTCGTCATCAACCAGTTTGTCGGCGGGAAGTTCGACGAACACAAAATCATGCTTGGTTTTTCGTCCGAAGACGAGGCCAGACGCGCATACCTCAATAGCTATGACCGTGGGTGGGCCGGCCTGCGTTCGATTGTTGCTGTCTCACTGGATCAACTTAAATGGTGGATTTCTTCCGGGAACAAGTCCCGTTCGTTGTCTGCTGCCGAACTGCCTTTGAAAAGAGAGGAACGAATCATGAAAAAAACTTACTGGAACGGTGTCGAGCCTGAAGGCATGACCGTTGATGCGCTTCTCTATCAGATTCGGCGTGACGATGGGAACGAAGGGCTGTTGCTGGATGGGCTGACGATCCATGAAATCATGGAAGATGCAGATGCATCTATCGTTTTTGACGCGCTTGTTGTTCCGTTGGCCAGGCTGGAACGAACCGCCGAACTGATGCGCCAGACAATGGCCAGAAATTCAACCGACAAGGTTTCCCCGCTTGCCGTCCAGGTAAGTGACCCGTTCGTGAAGATGGGGGCTGCCCATGTTGCCGTGGTGTTCGAGCTGTCGGACGGTCAATCGATCAGCGTTTTCTTCCACAATCCGGACGTGACGCCAAAGAAGATCGCGCCAACCGACGAACTTGTTTCATGGAAGTGGTTGCTGAACAAGAAAGACATCACCATCGTTGTCGCGCCAGAGCGCGGCAAGGATTTGAATATCCGCGAAGTCGCAGCTCGCGTCATGAAACTCGCCGCCAAGAACAGTGATGCATTTGTGCGCGCGAACGCCAAGCGCGATGAACGCATGAAGCGGATCGAAAGCTTGAAGGGAGAGGTTGCAGTTCTTGAGGAGGAGCTTTCCAGATTGTAGCGTCGTATTGAGGTTGCAAAGATCGAGAAAGAGGGGCGCGAGGCCAATTCCACGCAGCCAAAATTCAAAAACAGAGAAGCATGGGCGGAAATGGATCAACACGGGTTAAACCCGGTTGAGGCTGGGGTTCTGTTGACCTCTGGCCAAGATGACGAAGTAATGCGTGATTGGCCGGTTGGCTCCACATCTGAACCCACTGTGACTCTGACTGGAAATGAGTTGGATGGCGTGAGCGGCGCTACTTTGTTCGACCGGGCGGAGGCGTATTTCAAAGCCAATCTGCGTGGGCAATATGATCGCCCTGGGGTCGGCAAGGTCGGTTTGACAGGGCGTACCTGGCAAAAACTGAAAGGTGGGCTGCCATACGACGATTTGAAGGCAAAGTGTATTCCGGCCATGCCTGAAATTATTGCGCGAGGTGGCGCAAAAGGGCAATGGATGCCGTTGAACAAAATGCGCTCTGATGATCTCAAGGCGTTTTTGTATGTTGGGGCAAAAGTGCGCATTGGCGAGGTTGTCGCCAATGTTGTTGTCAGCATCGGGCGAGGCAAATTCGCTGACCGTGGGCACAACTTGGTTGCGAAAACGAAAATGGACTCTGTTTTACCCCAGAAATTTGGCCGGGGGTCAGAGTCCATTTCGGTCGGGCTTTCGACCGACGATTTAAGTCTACCAGAACCAGGGGAAGATTTCAACCTCATTATTGTGAGTGTTACTCAGGCGGATGACGCCATGAAAGCGGTCGGCCCGGATGGTTTAACCGATGCGCAGCGTCAAGTGGCAATTGACGCACGGAAACGTCTTGCCGAAAAAGAGAAGGCCGGACTTGTAAAGACTGATGGCGATGGCAACGTGAAGGTTTTCGTTGCAGTCGAAGGCGATGGCGATTCCGTGCAATCTGCCATTGCGTCATTGATGAACGACCCCACTGGTGACATGGAGGAAACCCCATACCCGGCATGGGATGCGCCGGCCAATGTGATCCGTGCCATGACTGACGAGCAGTTCCGTATCACATACGGCGTTCTCGAAGACCAAAACCACCACCCCGAAAACGTAATCTTGATGGCTTTGCGGTATGGCGATGCCGGGGATGTTGCAGAGGCCAGGAAGTTGCTGGAAGAGCAGATCGCGGCTGGTGGCCTTGCGGGCGATATGTACGAACGGCGCAAGGCTCTTCACATGAAGCTGTCTGATGCCCGTGACCGGGATGCCAGCAAGTCCGATTCTGTTGAAATCTCAGGTGATGAACTTGGTGAGTACCCTGAAACTGAAGAAGGCCGCTTGCAGCTTCGCGCTGCCGCATCCGCTTTCCTTGATGGTATCGCTGGGAAGTGGTTCGACTGTCCTGCCCTGGGTGGTGAAGTTGAAATCCGCAAGTCGGGCAATCGCAAGCTGATTTCCCTCAGTGTGGATGTTCGCAAGCTGAAAATGGTCAAGGCCATCCCGATGATTCTGCGCAAAGCGCGCAAGATCAAGACGCGGACACCGTACAACGGCGAGAAGGACAAGAGCGCCAAGGCTTACCACATCCTGCGCGCAAAGATCGCGATGGCTGGCGAACCCATGTCGGCAAGAATCATCGTCAAGGAAGACGTGAACGGGAAGTTCCACTACGACATGAGTGTGGTTTCGCGCTCGGTTGTTCTGGATAGCGCAAATGAAGAGGGCCAGCCCGAAGGCCAGCCCACTACCGCTACTTCCGACGACGGGGGAACTGATCCTTCCCGTTTAGCCAGCGGCCAACTTGATTCAAGCGTAGACGAAAACGGCAACGAAGGCAAACTTGATGGCGTTTCCGTCAATTCGTTCGACCACGGAGACAAGGTTTTCGATTCCGATACCGGCAAGAACTACACCGTAGTTCGTCAGGAAGGTTGGCGCGTGCTGGTTGCAGAGAAACCGGGTGTCGTCATCCATGCCAACCGGTTGAAGCCGGCCAGTGGTAGCGCTGCCAGAAAGGTTGTTCTGGATTCCGTTGGATACCAGTACGAATTCAACCGCAGTCTTGATAATCCGGCCTACGCCAAAAAAGTCAAAATCAAAGGGTATGGCGGGCCTATCAACGTGTTTCAAGCAAATTCGGCTCGTGACATGGCAAACGTGCTGATTGGCTCTGGTGGTGATTGGTCTAAGCAAGACCATGCTTCTTTGGCGTCAAAGCATGACGCTGACGCCCAGAAAAACAAAATTGAATGGTCGAAAGTTGCATATCAGGCAGCACAGGATGCATGGGGGCGAGACTATCGTGTCAGCGATTACAAGGTGTCCGGTATCGCAAGCAGCGAATTCAAGACTGAGTTCAAGGAGAAGCTGCGTGAACTTGCGCAGGCAGAAAGCAAGCACAAGACCCTGGCTGTTGCCCACGCTGCTGCCGCGAAAAGCAAGAAAGCACTTGATTCCGTTGGCGAGACAGAATTCGAAGATGACTTGTCAGATGAAGAAGCAGCCCTTGATGCTGTGCGTGGCGGCACGCAGTACGTCATGAATCTGTTTGTTGAAGGCGTTGATATCGATGCCGATGGAAACCCTATTGGTGAAATCGCCATGGGGATTGAGTCAGAGAATGAAGACCTGTCCACCGAACAGGGGATTACCCGTGCATTGCAGGTTTCGGTAGCGAAACTGGTTTATGAGTTGGCAATGAAGAATGCTGACAAATATCCTGCGACAGAGGTTGAGCGTGTTCGTGCAAAAGCGCTTGCCGAGTACGAACAACAGACTGGTGGCACGGCGATAGACATGCACGTCGAAATCGCCCAGGCCATCGTTGGCAAGGATGCGAAGACGCTGATCAAATACTTCGTGAACGGCAATTTCGAGGCCAGCGAAGGTGTGTTCGAACGAGCAACCGGATTGAAAATCCGCCGCCTGGCATCGGCCAAGAAGGAAGAATTGCTCAAGGACTGGGCTGGGTGGACGGAAGAGCAAAAAACAGAGTACGCAGACGCCATGGCCAAAGCTGAAACCGAGAAAGCTGCGCGTTACGCTGCCGAGGGCGCCGAACGTGCCCGCAAGAACATCATTGGGGTTCTCGAATATCGCAAGTACCGCACAGACAATGATGAAATTGTTTCCGCTCGTGAGTTGATTGATCGCCGAATCGCTGAAGGGTATGTCAGCCTGGAAGAAAGCAAGCGCGGCGCGGCCAAGAAATGGACGTTATGGAACCGTGATTCTGGTCGAGGGATGCCGTTGAAAGACAAGACTGAGGCTGAGTATGCACGGATGGCGCTTGCTGGGCTGGAAGTGCAACCCGCGTCAAACCCTGAATCTGTGTCGTCGCCTGCTGCTGTTGACGAATCGTCCGAGAAGAAAAAAGCAGCAGCCAAGGCAATGCTTTACCTTGGTGAATTCATGTCCAGGGGGCAAAAATCTGCCGTTCGCGCCGGCCTGGCTGGCGAAGAAGCTGAGTTCTTCCTGGACAAGATGATTGAAATGGCTGAACTTGTTCGAACCATGCCGAAAGTGTACGGGCAGGACGGCAAAGGTGATCAGGCCATCGCCTACCTGCACTACTTCAAGGGCGGGATGGATTGGTACATCACCGAGAAGGATTCTGAAGAGGAACAATTGCAGGCCTTCGGTCTGGCAGACCTCGGACATGGATTCCCTGAAATTGGTTACATCAACCTTGTCGAAGTGACCCAGATTGGCGCAGAACTTGACCTGCACTGGACACCGAAGACGCTGGACGAAATCAAGGGCAATGGTGAATCGAATCCGCAAGGTGCTTCCTTAGCCGTCAATGGCGACGTGGGCGCATCAGAAGATGCCGTTGTTGTCGATTACGAGTCGGCGAAAGAGTTTTTCAAGCGAGAGCTTCAGGGGAAGGTCGTAAAAACCAAGGCCGGTGACGTTCACATCATCGGGTCAACGTGGCGCGAAATGAAGCGTGGCTTGAAGAGCGATTCGATCAAGGCCAGGCTGTTCCCCCACATCATGAGCATTTTGTCTGGCGGCGCTTATCTTGGGCGCGAAGAACTCAACAAAGAGCGCAATGACGGATACATTGCTTTCCACTTCTTTGAGAGCGACGGAATCGACTTGATGGATATGACGGTTGATGCTGGCGTGACGGTTGCCGAACGCGAGAACGGTGAACTTGAATTTACGCTGTCGGCTTACGGGCTTGGACACAGCATGGAAGCGCGCTGGGCAAAAAGAAAAGGGGTGATGCCGATCTCAGGTCAAGAGCCCGAGGACACCACCCCAGCCAGTTCCGGAAACCGGAACCTTGAGCAAACTCTAGACGATGCAACGTCAGATGTCAACACGGAGACTGCTTGGCCTAATCTGGTGATTCTGAACATCATACAGAAAGAGGCCGGTGAGCGTGAGGCGCTACCAGCAGAACACGGGGGCGGTGCGAATACCGAATCAGACCGCGACTTCCTGCAATCCGTGATCGACAACAAAGTTGACGCCACCGACCCCGATTTGCCGGGAAGAATTGAAGCTATCTACGGCCAGGCATCAGGAGACGAAGCACTGATGAAAATCTGGCTTGAAGCTCTTGCGGCTTTCCAGAAAAACATGATGGCCGCGCTGACTGGCGCTACTTCGGTATAACAAGGGGATTGTGATGGAAATGCAAGTTGCAGATGAAAACAAAGACACGATCCTGGATGCGTGCGAGGTTGTTCTTGAAGAACTTGAATCGTCAGTGCTTGATAGTGCGACACTCAGTCCGCTTGAACGCCTGAAGTTGCTGGCGGAAGCGCAGAAATTGGCTTCCGATATCGGGACTCTCGGAAGCGGTGCTGAAACAGCGCTGCAACGCCTCAAACTGGTTGCGCGCGCCCAGCAGTTGATCGCAATGCTGGGTGGTGTTTCGGTTGAGTCTGGCGAGGATCAGAAAGTTGAGTCCGAATTGACCGAAGACACTGAACTGGAAGAAAAGCGATCCGGCGGCAAGTTCTACGATTTCGATCCGGTCAGAAAGCACGCCCAGCGCAAGCGTGACAACACGGCCGCAATGAAAATCCTCGCGGATATCGATGCCGGAACGGTTGACCCAGCCATGCTGACCGACGAACAAAAGACGGCGCTCGCAAAGTATTCCGGTACGGGCGGTGCGTTGACCGGGGCGGACGGCAAGAAAGGCAGCTTCTTCGAGTATTACACTCCGAAGCCCATTGCGTCAGGTATGTGGGACTTGATGCGTGAACTTGGGTTCCAGGGCGGGAAAGTGCTTGATCCGAGTGCCGGCACCGGAATCTTCGGCGGCACAGCTCCGGATGACGCTATCGTTGATGCGGTCGAACTGAACGAAACGTCCGGAAAGATCAACCGCCTTCTGAATGATGGCCCTGGAAACAGGGTTGAAATCTCGAACTTCGAGAAGATCGCTGCCAATACGCCTGACGAAATCTACGATGCCGTCATCACCAACGTCCCGTTTGGAGACACCAAGGCGCGGGGCGGAAACGAGTTGGATGATCCGCGCTACCAGAAGGAACCGCTCGAAAACTACTTCGTCTTGCGCAGCCTGGAAAAGCTGCGACCGGGTGGCCTTGCGGCCTTCATCACGCCGCCGCGCGTGGTGAGTTCAAAGGGTGGAAAGCAGGAAGACTTGCGTATCCGGGTCAGTTACATGGCTGAATTCCTTGGCGCTTACCGTTTGCCGAATTCGGTTTTCGGGACGGCTGACGCAGACACGATAACGGACGTGATCGTGTTCCGGAAGTTCACCAAGCCGGTGCTTGAGAAGATTGAGGAATTGCGCGAACAGTCACCATCAACGCTGGTTGATGCCAATGTCGTATGGGGCGAGTTCGTTTCTGGGGATTACTTCAAAGGCGAGGGTCGCAGGTTCGTGCTTGGTGAGTTCGTGGCAAAAGACCCGAACAAAATCAGGGACGTTGACAGGGTTGTGTCCAATGGCAGCGTGGCCGATATTGCCAGGCTGTTGCGGAAGTTTCCTGGGTCTCGGATCAATTGGGATGCCTTGGATTCTGTCGAAACATCGCCAATCATCTACAAAAACGGCGATACCATCACGCAGCGCGGACAGACCCTGCAATTCACGGACGGGCGATGGGTTGCGCTTGAGTCGAACGAAGCCAATGCGGACATGCTGAAGCTGTCACCCAGCATCGCAACCGCATACGACGCATTCATGGCTGGCGTTTCGTACAGTGTTGCCGTGAAATACTTGGCCTACATGAGCCAGACCGCACAAGACTTGGATATCCCCGGTTGGCTTCGTGACATTGGATTCAATCTGGACCGGCTACCGGATGATTCAGAACGTGCGCGATATTGGGGTGTCGGCCTGGTCGGGCTGTCAGTTGCCCAAATACTCGATGCGCATAGCGGTGAAGCGGGATTCAACTACCTGGATGAATACCCGGAGTTGTCTGTTGCAATGAAGCGTGTCGCAGCAGACGCGAAGTCAGCGCCCGGAATCCTGGGCGGGCAATTGAAGTCCGGACTGAAGATCGTAGGAACGCATTACACGGCGAAGGCTGGTTACTCCGGCGTTTGGAGCGGCGTATACCGGTCAGATTCCGCAGATTCTCGAAGCGAAGATCAGAAATTCGATGCGGCGAAATACGCATCCAAAGGTATCTGGGTAAGCATTGAAGAGGCAAAGAAATTGTACGGAGACGGATTCGACCCTGTTTCTGACGATGCCTGGTGCATTTCTGATGACGGCAAGAGCGTGTCGCGAGCTGACGATTACTTCATCGGAAACTACGCAGAAATGCTGGCCAAGATTGACGCTGCCGCAGCGGCAACGGCCGACGAATCGCTAAAGGGTAAGTTCCTCGCTATGCGTCTTGAGGCAGACCGGCGAGTGGATCGAATTGATGTCTCGAAAATCGGGTTCAATCTGTTCTCGCCCTATGTCCAAATTGAACAAAAGGCAGAATTTCTGAGACGGTTCCTGTCACCTGACTTTGCCGTTGCTTACGACGAAAAAACGGGTCATCCATACATTGAGTGGGACGGGAAAGACTCGGATAAAAGCGTTCGCGCAAAATTGCTGCGCCGGTTCGCGATTTACCTCAAGAACGGTACGGTAACGCTGGGCGGCGCGAGCGTGGGTGATGATCGTACCGCACTCAACCAGTTGCGCGACATGATCGAAACCGCCAATGAACAGTTCGACGGATGGTCGAAATCAAACCCGTTGGTGATTGGTGGTATCAGTCAGCAGGCAAACGACCCTGCGCGTCTCAGGTTTCGCCAGGCTGATGATGAAACACCATTTCCCATACCTGGACTTGGTGGCGGCCTCACCCCTCATGGATATCAGTACAGTTTCATCCGGTCTCAGGGGCGTAGTTTTGGCGGAATCAACGGTTTCAATGTCGGTCTCGGGAAAACCCTCACGGCGCTGGCGTCTGTGCAGCACGCACAAAACATCGGGGTCAAGAAAAAGACCGTCTTTGTTGTTCCGAACAGCGTTCTTTCAAATTGGCAAAAAGAAGCAGGCAGGGCATACGAAAGCACGGATGACTGCCTGTATGTCGGTCTGTCGGTGAACAAGAACGGGAAGGGTGTGGTCAGGTCATCTGATTACGACCGTGACCTGAATATCGTGCTGGAAAACCGTCACAAGAAGATTTTCATGACCATGGAAGCCTTCCAGCGCATCCGGCTCAAGAGTGACACGATAAAGCAGTACGAGTCGTACATGAGGCGCGTTGATGCGTCTTTTGCAGAAAGTGAGGACGCAAAAGCCGACACGGTTGCTGAAGGAAATACCAAACGACTGTCGGCCATGCTTGAAGAAGGGAAATCTGCGTCAACACCTTATCTGGAAGACATGGGTATTGACTCGGTTGTCATTGATGAAGCCCATGTCTTCAAGAACTCAGCCAGCACCGTGTCGTTCAAGTCTGCAAAGTATCTGTCACTTCCTGAAAGTTCGATTCGTGGTGTGGATGCTCAGGCAAAGACCTGGTACATCCGTGGACGCTCGCAACTTGGTGATGGGGTGTTGCTGTTGACGGCAACCCCTATCACCAACAGCCCGCTGGAAATCTATTCCATGCTTTCGCTTGCTGTTGGGCGTGACCGCGTGAATGACATGGCCATGGGTATTCGCGGAGCTGACGAATTCATGGATGTCGTATCTATCGTGAATACCGAGGAAGACGAAACGATTGACGGTATCGTCAGGGAGACGCGCGTTTTTCACGGTCTCGGGAATATGCAGATCATCCGTAAGGCATTGGGTGACGTTGCGGTCATCAAGGACGCAGAATCAGTTGGAAGTCAAATCGTTCAGCCTGATGCCGATGAAGTGCCGACACCGGTTGTCCTTCCTGAGCCACCCGTCATTGAAATGCTTCAGAAGTACAAGGCGGCATTCCGTTACGCGATTGATGAACTGAAGGGGAAGGATAACAACCGTGGTGATCCGGCCGCGTTCGACGAGGTTTCAGCCAAGTTCGGCGAACCGCTTGCATTGATTGGCCACCCTTTCAACCTGATCAACAAAATGACCATGTTGATCATGGACAACGAACTGGATGAACGGGCCACCTTCTATTCCATTACCGAGGCCCAGACAGAAAAGGCTGAAGAGGTCATCAAGGCATTCAATGCCAAGAAATACACCGAAGAGCGTGCGCGTCCTGGCCCGCACACCCGTGATTCGGATATTGTCGGACGAAAGATCAAAAAGGATGGCGATGAAAAGATTGAACTGCTGAAGATTGCGGTCAATGCGCGCCTTGTGAACAAACGCATCCTGATTGACACGATCAATTACGAAAACCAAATTCGATTCGAGGAAATGGCAGAAAAGGCCGGGCTTGACCTTGATGTATCGATCCCGCCCAAGCTTGCAGCAATGCTTGAAAACTTCATCAAGGAAGAGACAAATCCGCGCGGTGTTGATGCTGAAGGGAATCGCCTGCCGAAGGTCAAGCAGCTCATTTTCTGTGACATCTTGCCGATGCACGCAAAAATCAGGCGCGCACTCATGAAGCGAGCCGGCGTGCCTGCGAGCGCGATTGCGATTGTCACCGGCTCCGTGAACGGCAAGCCTGATGAAATTCTGGCCATCCAGGATGGGTTCAACGCAAATGGTGAGGACAACAAGTACCGCGTTGTTATTGCGAACGAAAAAGCAGAAGTCGGAATCAATCTTCAGATAGGAACGCAGGCAATTCACCATCTGACAATCGGATGGACGCCTGACAGCAAAACCCAGCGTGACGGACGTGGTGTTCGGCAGGGCAACCGAACCAGCCGGGTCAACGTCTACACCTATGATGCAGACGGTACATTCGACAGCGCCAAGCGATCCATGGTCAACAAGAAATCGACCTGGATTGATGACGTGATGAATGTCAACGGTGGTGAAAGCGTGAAGATTGAAGGCGGTATGTCACGCGAGAACATGGAAGCGCTGATTGATACGGTTGGTGATACTGACGCCATGACGCGTCTCACGCAAAGCATTGCAGAAAAAGAAAAAGAGGTTCGCGCTTCTGGCGTCCGTGCGAAGCAATTGGTCAACCTGAAGACGATCAATTCAGCCCGTTCTTTCATTGAAAAAAACCCTGGTATCAAGGTTTGGGCGGCAAGAAAAGCGGCTCAGATTTACGCGATTGAGCGTCAAATCGAATCCGTCAAACTGAGAATTGACAACCCCAAGGCGTCCCCATCGTCCATCGTAAAGAACCAGTCGCTGCTTGCCGACCTCAATGCAAGATCGCTGGGTCTGCGCCGCCTGTTTGATGAGGCGGTTCAGATGAACATCAATGGTTTGCCGTTTTCATTGAGCGAAGCGATCAATAACGCCACGAGATACATTAAGCGAGGCGACGACCCGCAGGAAAAAATCATCCGTCAGATTTCATTGATGTCTGGTGTTGTTGAAAATCCTGAAAGCGAACTTGCGAACGAATGGCAGTCTGAAATGGACATGGCCAAATCTTTGATTTCGACTTCCAAGGCAAGCTTCACAAAGGGATCAAAAGAAGATGGCGGCATCCCTCGTGAGGTCATGGAAATCTACACCGAGAAAGGCGGCAATGTCTTCAATGGCGTGCCAGTCGTAGAACAGTCTTTTGTCCGGATCATCGAAACAGGCGAGATTGGGGTGGTTATTGAGAAGGGGGCTCGCGTCATGTTCTTTGATGATGACGGCGATTCCAGGGTGGTGTCTTATGGCGACCTGACTGGACACATCCTGATCATGCCAGGCTCAACTGACTATGACGCTGCGGCAACCGAAGCAGCATCTTTCGATGATCGATTGGCTGACTCGGGTGTGGTGTTGAAACCGCGCGATGCCGAATACACGTTTACTTCTCTGGTTCCGTTGGTTTCACAGAAACGCACGAACGCATCAATGGTTGAGTACGCGCAGTACACCCATCTGTTGGCTGCGCCTCAATTCCCGGTTGTCCTCAATCCTGGTTACGCTGAACTTGGCGATGTATTTGCCAAGATTGTGAAGCAGCAATCCAGTGTTGTTGTCAGGTTCGGGTCGTCTGACGGGGTGATCAGGGGAGACAACTACGACAACTTTGTCGCAAGGAATGATGCCGACATCAAGACGGTTGGTGATTTCAAAAGCCAATATAACGGCCAAACCAGCGCCATTGGCATCATGACTCGTGCGCTTCCGTCCTATGCGCTTGCAAACGGCTTGAAGTTGAACACAGCAGAGTCAAAGGCTGGTCTTGTTTCTGACTACATGCTGCACATTTTGATGGATGAAGCAGCCAGTGGAAAGCCCAGCCTCGAAAGCATTCTGTTTGAAGATGTCGCCAGCAAGAAGCTGGCTTCAGATAGTGTTGACGGGTTGAAAAAACTGGTTCTTGGGTGGGTATCTGAATTGATGCCTGCATTTGATGTTGAAGAAATGGGAGCCGAGCGATTCCTGAGTTATGAGCGGCGCAAATCGTTGAAAGTGGCGATTGATTCCCTTGTCAAAGAAACTTCATCCAATGAAGAAAAACAAGATACCTCTCAGCAAGAACAGGGTCTTGACCTTGCTCAACAGCCCAGCGACTCGGATATGGTCGGCATCACCGGAAACACAAGGACATGGAAAGACGAAATCAAGAATGCCGCCTATAGTGTCGGCGGGAAACCTGTTTGGGATGGCGATGCAGTGCAATGGAATGTCCCCAAAGCAGCATGGGAAAAGCTTGTCGAATCATTTCCTGCTGTGACAAAACAGGGTGAACTGGTGTTGACCGAAGCGTCTTCAAAGACCTCATACGGCAAGCGCAGGAAGTAAAATCAACAGGGGATTGTGATGTTCACAGAATCGAAATACGCGCTCGAAAAGATTGAATCGCTGGTTGCCGAAAAGTCGGCGGCGCTCAAGGTAAACGCCGGAATGTCTGACCTTGCCGGGTATGGTGTTGGGGTGATTTCGAGACGGCTTGCAAAAGACCCGCTTCGATACCGTGACTACGGCCCTTACTGGTGGGCGGTGAAGAGGATGATGGCGGCGGCGGATCACGCCATGGGAGAACAGTTCGACCCGGTTGTTGCTGCTGAATACGTTGGTCGTGCCGACTCTGAAACACTGGTCATGGCGGAAATGTTCCGGGATGAAAACCTCATGACGAGGCCGGTTGGGTCGAATGTTTTCACTCTTGCAGAAGGATCGGACTACATTCTGTTTGATTCGGACATGGAAACAAGGCTGGCGAAAATGTTGCCTACCAAACCGTAGCCGCCCACGCGGCCCGCATGGATTCATCGTCGGGCCGGTTATTGCGCCATGCGTCGTAAGAACCACGCTCGAACCTGATCAGTCTGGCTCCGCATTCAGCCGCCAGCTCCGCAAGTATGGATTGTTGCACGCGCCAATCAGCGGTTTCGCGACCCGGCAGCGAAGCCCAAGCTTCCGGTGTGCCGTACCAGCACAGCGCAATGTCTTCCACGCCAGTGTCTGCCAGCCGGTAGATTTCCTGACGTGCGGCATCGAGCCATTCCGTGCGCCTGTCTGCCAGACGCATGATGTTTTCGGCGACATCGACCGGGATAGGCCGCTCCCCATCCTCCCATTGCTTCCACGCCCGGTAGGACACGCCATTCGGCCTGTTTGGTGAGGCGGCGATCAGTTGAGCGGCTTCCAGTCTGGTGAAGAAAAGCAGGGTGCGTAGGGCGGTAAGGGTTTCAGGGGTGATTTCTTGGTGTTGCATTTTCAAGCACCCAAGGCCAGAGCACGCGCCTTGTCGCCGAGTCCGACTTCATCGGCCTCCATGACGAAAGCCGACGCATCGGTGAACAGCCTGAACGTGCGTCCGTCATCATTGAGCTTTTCGACGGCGACGGCAAACTCTTCCCCTTCAGCCCATTCGCGTTCCGGCTCGAACGATTCAAAATCACCGTCTGCGTCCGGGTTGATACCGACCGACTTGATACCGGCAAGCGCTTCGAGCGATTCGCCAGACTTGGCGCATTCAGAGCGCGCCCAGCCGATGATGTCAGTTTCGGTGTTGTTGGCAGTTGCAGCCCAGCGCACGCCGCCGCAGGCGTTCCGGCTGGTTCCGATAATGGCGTAGTAGTAGGTCATTTCTCTCTCTCCCAGTGTTTTGGCTGCGCTCTCCGCTGCCCGATGAAGAAATATTAGTTCACAAAAATGAACAAGTCAAGCGGTTTTTTCTTCCGGGGAAAAAATGGTCTTTTGATGCTGGTCTGGCATTGAGAATCAAAGCTCAAAACTGGCCCTGAATATGAACAAGCAAGTTCCGAAAAGATCAGGCGCGATGATTCGTGTCCGCGAATGGCTGGCAAACCATATCGCACCAGCCGAAGCCATCAAAGAGGCTGACACATTCCTGTTTGGCGGTTCGACAACGATCACCAGTATGCTTGGGTCGGGCCGGCGCGCTGCGCGAGAACGTATGCGCGTGTACGAGAAATGGAGTGCAATGGAGGGTGATCCCATTGTCTCAACGGCATTGGGTCTGCTGGTTACGTCTGCCCTGGGTGGTCACGAAACAAGCGGTTCGGTTGTTTTCATCGAGAAAGCCCCGAACGCTCAAAAAGACAAGCAGCGTAGCAAGCTGGTTGATGAACTTGAGCGTGATCTGATGCCGGCATTCAATCGGATCGCGCATTCAATGGCTTACAACGCGGCTGCTTTTGGCGATGCGTATGCGAGGCCATACTTCAGGCGTGGTGTCGGACTGGTTGATGTGTATGTGGATGAAATGGTTCGCCCTACGCTGGTTCAACCATACGAACGCGGAAACAAGACAGTCGGATACACGCTGTTCTCTGGGCAGCGAATGGTTGATCGGCTGAATGTCGGCCAGCTCGTGCGGATGAAGATGCCTCGAACGGCATGGGTGCCGCAGCCTGCCATTGTCGAAAAGCTATTCCGTATGGCCATTACCGAAGATGATCCGGAAAAGCTGCCTGTTTTGCCATCCTTGGCCGGTGGTTCATTCCTGTATCAGGCCGAAGAAGCCTACGACAACCTATATGCTTCGCTGATCGGTCTGGTTTCGCACCGATGGATGGATTCGATTGACGAAACCATGCTTGGTGTAAATCTGGACACGATGACGACGGAACAGCAGGAATCGTTCCTAAACAGCGTTACCAAGATGCTGAAGAACAGCAAAGACCGGGCTGAAAGAGCCGTAACTGAAGGCGCTCCGGTGTTGGAGCGTATTCGTCACATCATCCCTGTGTTCGGGGAAAAGCAACTGATCAACCTGCAACCTGCCCAAAATGGGAGAAATTCAGTCATCAGTATTGATGATGTGATGTTGCACGCTCGATTGTTGGCTGGTGCGCTTGGTGTTGATCTATCCATGCTTGGGTTCGCGGATCAACTGTCCGGCGGATTGGGCGAGGGTGGTTTCTTCCGTGTATCGGCACAAGCTGCCGAGCGCGCACGCGTCATCAGGACATCCCAGGAAGCATTTTTCGACGACCTGATTGACCTGCATTGCTTGCACAAGTACGGATATGTTTTCAATCGTGCCGACAAGCCATGGGATGTCAATTTCTATGGTTCGATATCAGCCCTTGAGTCAGAGCGGCAGCGCACGAAACTGGACGCCATGAACGCAGGGGCAATGCTGACCCAGGTGGTTCAACAGCTCAAGGACATGGGTGCAAACAAGGAGCAGGTGAAACTGTTCATCACCAAGCAAATGCAGGTTGACGAAGACGAAGCTGATATTTACGCCGGGATTGTTGAAAACAAACCGCCTCCCGGAGAGGGGGACGACGGCGAAGGTCAGGGGTTCGGTAAGCATGGGGCTTTTTGACGACATCAGTGCCCGCGCCAAGCGTGAAGTGACTGCCGGGGTTGTGGCGGCTGATGCTGTTGCGCGGCGTCATGTACCGCCTGGTGTGGTGGCGGCTCGCAAGATTCCATCAAGGGTGTTGCGGGGGGGGGCTGGTGGGCAGGTTGCGAATCCAAGGAATACGCGAACCCCGCTTTTGGGTGGTATCACGCTGGATCAGGCTGCCAGGATGCACGCAGAAATGCGAAGCGTGGATCGCGCAAAAAAGAATCTGTTCGTAATTGAAGTGAGCGACCTGAGTACGTCAAATAACAGCCTTCCGGAAGGCGACGGGTTCTATTCGTTCAATTTCTTCGCCGTTGAAGTGAACTATGCGCCACTCACAATTTCAGGTGAGAAGCGCCGCGTGGGCGGGGTGATGCTTGATGGCCTGACCGGAAATGAACCGGTTGAAATGCGCATCACCACGTTCGATGACACGGAAGGGACTTTGAAAAGATGGTTTTCGTCAAAAGCCGAGTCAATCGCACACAAGGACGGGACTGTTGGTGTGCCGGCGGATTATCTCGTCAAGATTGTGGTATCACATGCTTTCGTTGCCGGAGCCGAAGGTAAACCGTTCAGGGAGGAATTCCTGATGCGCGCGGTAAATATTGAGCATGACCTATCAAGGCGTGATGACGCCATGGCCGAATTGCAGATGACGTTCACTGAAACTGACACTCAGGTGAGGCCATGAATTCTGGAAATACGCTTCCATTTGATCAGGACGGGTTCTTGAAAGGTGAACCCGTGCCATGGCAGCGCAGCATGGATTT
>CAZKIB010000005.1:22388-26624 GCA_964552425.1 uncultured Anaerolineaceae bacterium
TTCGCGGCATTCTTGAACGCGGGTCAACGTCGGAAAGACGTGTTTCTCAGGCCCCCACCGAGACCAACAAGCAGCGCCAAAAGAATCCTGCCGTTGAACCGGTTGGCAGGGGCTCAATGGCAAAGACAATTCATGCTCGTGTTTCAGGGTCTGGGAAAGACAAGCAATCCGCCAGAAAGTCAGAACTTGCGGAAAGGCCTGTTCGGAAAAATCCGGTCTCTGGTGATGTTCAAGATAGCGTGTACAGCAAACCCAAGAAGACGCGAGACGTCGGTTCAAATGAACGTGATGGCTTGGATGTTGCGGCAAAACGTGACTCAAAAGGTCGGTTTACAAAAGGAATGCCGCCTGACGCTGAAGGCTCGCCATTCGGTGGATCATCACAGTCGAATCTTGCTTCGGCCGCTTCTGATTTGCGTGATGCCGCAAGGTCATTTGATGCACCGGAAATAGACCCGACCATTGCCGTGGCAAAGGAAATCGGCGGGATGGTGAACGGCGTGTCTGATTTCGTGCAGCCGATGTCTCGCGGTATTGGAAAGCTGTTCGGAATGGGCGGGGAGATAGACCCAAAGGAGCGCAAGCGATTCGTGTGGTTTCGCCGTATTTTCTCTGAACTGCGCGGAATCCGTGGCCAGGACAAGGCGCAGCACGGCAAGCAGATGAAGGTTCTCGGTGACATTGAGAAGAAACCAGCAGCCGGGGGTGATTCGGGCGGAGGGGTTTTCTCCGGATTGATCGGTCTTCTTGGTGGGTTGCTAGGTGGGGCTGGCGGCGGGATGCTTGGCATGTTGGCTGCCGGCGTGGCCAAGTTTGCCAAGGTTGGCACGCTTTTGAAGCGCATCCCGCTTGTTGGCGGTCTGATGGCGGGCGGCGGTATTCTGTCTGGCGTAATGGGAGGCGATACCAAGCAGATCGGATCAGGTGTCGGCATGTTGGGGGGGATGTTCGCAGGTGGAAAGGCAGGCGCTGCCATCGGCGCGCTTGCCGGTCCGGTTGGGTCTGTGGTTGGTGGTCTTGTAGGGGCTGCCGCCGGGGCTTTTTTCGGAAGTGAAGCCGGAAAGGTGATGGGCGAATGGCTTGGAAAGGTCGATTGGGTAGGGATCGGCGACAGGCTTGTCGCAGTCTGGGAGAAAGGCGTTGATTTCCTGAAAAAGGGGCTTGATGTTGCGGTAAAAGTTGTCACTGCCCCGGCACGCGCTGTCCGTTTCGCAGCCAGAAAGACAAACGAGTTCGTCAAGGAAAAAACCGGAGTTGATATTGGCGATCAGGCATCAAAAGCCGGAAAGGCTGTTGTCGGTAGCGCAAAGGCAATCGGAACGGCCGCGATGGATAAGATGGAATTCGCGTTCGGAGGAAAAAAAGCGGCACGAAAGGCAGCATTGGCGCATGAAATGGTTGCTGCCGGCATCACCGACCCGAAAGAGCAGGCCATGTTTATGTCCCAGATGGAGCATGAATCGGGTGGGTTTTCATCCATGGAGGAATCGTTCAAGTATTCAGCTTCTGGTTTGCAAAAAGTTCATGGCAAGCGCATCAGGTCGAAAGAAGACGCCGCAGCCTTGTTGGCTCAAGGCCCGGAAGCGGTAGCTGAACGTGTATATGGTGGGCGTGCAGACCTTGGCAATACCCAGGCCGGCGACGGGTACAAATTCCGTGGCCGAGGTTTCACGCAGTTGACCGGGAGGGCAAACTACGCTACCGCCGGTAAAGCTTTAGGGTTGGACCTCGAAAACAATCCTGATCTTGCGACAGACCCTGCGGTCGCGGGTAAGCTGGCGACATGGTATTGGAAGAATCGTGTTGGCACGCGTGGCGCAAGCGGCGATGTTTCTGCTGTGACGAAGCGCATCAATGGCGGATACAACGGCCTCGCAGACCGTGAGAACAAGTACGCATCGGCACTCGGAGACGCGCATCAAGGTGAATTCAACAGCATGGCAGCGCAAGCATCAAGCATCATTCACGCAGCGCAGCCGGTAAAGGTTGCGGCTGTCCCGCCTGTCCCGCCTGCGCCGGCCACTGATACGACAATCCCTACCCAGCGCAGCAAAATCACAATCAAGCCTGGTACACAAAAACCAGAAGTCGGGCAGGATTTGCGTGACAGGAAGATTGCGCACCTAGCGACTGGTGGCATTGGAGTGTAAGCGGAAAAAAAACGATATTGGCGCTGACCGGCAAGGCAAATTAGCCTGAATCACTCAGCCGGAGAACCGTCATGCTGTCGAACCCCGCTCAACTCAAAGGTCTTTACAACGCCACGCGCGCTACTGGCGATGCAGCGATTTCCAGTGATGCAGCAATGGAGATTGATGGTTACGAGAACATCTGGCTGTTGACCAAACAGTTTCCGTGGCCCGAATTGTCGTCGGGTGGCGAGATTGAAGTCCCTGGGCCGATGGGGATGGCATTGTGGCAGCCCCAGCAATTGAAGGTGCATCAGCAAGGGCAAATCACATTGCGCGAAAGCGTTTCCGGTAGCGTGCATGACGCGATGCTTGACATGATCCGCAATGGTGGGCGTTTCAATGCGCGTGTGTACGAGGGCACGCCGGATGCCTATTTCCGTGTTGCCCGGATCGAGGATTGTTTCATCCAACTGGACAACCCTGACCGGGACTGGGAAAACCGCTCGCAAGTGTTGCTGTTGTCGGGGACGATTTTCTTCCACTACTTTGGCGACGTGCAGCGCGGAAACATTCCGTTGATCGGTTGATCCTATGCATTTGTCACGGCTCGCGTTGGAATACATCCAAGAAGCGCGTCCGGTTGGTCTCGTAATTGACGACCCAACCGTGACCGCCCAGGCGGTGGCAGCCGCAAGAATGTACGCCGCATACGGCAGCATCAAATCATTGCTTCCTGCTGTAGACCCTGACGCGCCCCTTGAACCTGTCAAACCTGTTTCGTGGATTCGAGCAGAAACCGAAGTTTCTCAGTCCGAGTGGGGCGTGATTCGCCCGTTGTTCGTGCTGTACGTTGAGCGCGAAAACGCGCTTCATCTTGAGGCCTCACGGGGTTTGGGGGTTGATGTGTTTGGCCGTTCAACGTCTGAAATCAGCGCTGATATCAATCAGCTTGAGGCTGATCTTCCGCGCCGTGCATTCATGCAACCGGTATTTACCGTGTGAACATCACACTTGAAGATGGCACCCCGATTCGTGGGGATTTGGTTTTTTCTGCTGTGCTTCGTTCGGACTTGACGCCTGTTCCGATGACGCTTGAAGCAAGTCTCCGGCTTGAT
Source organism: uncultured Anaerolineaceae bacterium (assembly GCA_964552425.1). GTDB lineage: Bacteria > Chloroflexota > Anaerolineae > Aggregatilineales > Phototrophicaceae. The sequence continues at coordinate 25,636 of CAZKIB010000005.1, forward strand.
GATGATCTTTTGCCGCTCGTATCTGAAGGGCGTGTAATTGAGGCCGGAAGCCATGGCGTCAAGTTCCGTATTGTAAAAACCGTCGAAGATGGTCAATCCACGGGGGTTCAGGGCGACCGTCCTGCCGGCACCGTAAACATCACGGCCCTCATGAATGCTTGCCATACCGTGGCATTCAGGCGTCAGTCAGCCATCATCAAGGAAGGCACAACGATAGGCGGAATCTACAGGTCTTGTGGGTCGCAGGTTTCGATTGATTCTGATTTCCCGATCCCTCGTTTTGCCTGCCTGGCTGGCGAGGTTCCAAGTATTGGCGTTGCCAGGGTGTTGCAGGAAGAGGGCGGGGCACTGGTTTACTCGGGTGGTGACAGGCTTCGGTTTGTTCGGTTGCCTGATTTGTTCACGCAAAAACCGGTAGACAGGGTTGCCGTAGACAACACGGAAGACCTCACAAGCGGATTTCTGGAAAGGCACGAGGTTCCTGCTTTTTACTCTGTCAGCCCTTCGGGGGGGGTTGTCTTCGGGAACCGCACGAAAACACGCGACTTGCGCTACTGGCCGCGCTCTGACGCAAGAACGCTTCGGAACATGACGCGCGTGATCGTTCAGAAAAAAACCCTTCGAAATCAGTTTGCCGGACATATCAAAGCCGGAGACGTGATTGCGGTTGCTGATGTTCCTTACGTTGTTGTCACGGCTGCGCATGTCCATGAATCAGGGACGGATGATGGCGCTGCGAACAGCTATTCAAAGCTATGGCTCGGGAGCCTGGAAGAATGACGCCAGTTGATGTTCATATGATCGTGTTGCCGAACACAGGTGTTGAATGGATGGCGTGCGCGCTTGGAGACATGGCGGCAGAGGGGTTTCCTGTCAGGGTGGGAATCATCAACGGAATTGACTGGAACACAGGACACGGACGTGCTGCCGGGTTTGGCAGGGGAGACGCCCCGTATGTCAGCTTCATCGATCCGGATGACAGGTATATC
>CAZKIB010000005.1:26678-53339 GCA_964552425.1 uncultured Anaerolineaceae bacterium
TTGGTCTGGTCTACACGTCAGAGGTTCGAGTAAACGCCGAACTTGATCCGCTCGGACGGCCGGACATGCGGGAATATAGCCGTGAAGAGCATTTCAAATTCCCAACCCATGTCCACGGACTGATGGTTTTCAGGCGAGATGCCGTATTGCCTCATCTTGAGGAAATCGCCACTTACCGGACATTGCCTGAATGGCGTCTCACTACTCGCGTAGCCGAAAACTGGAAAGTCATGAAATTGCCCTTCGTTGGAAGGATGTGGCGTCAGCACGGAAGCAACGCGGTTCGTCGAGCCGACCCTGAGAAGATTGCCAGGTTTGATCTTGAAAGGATGCGCGCATGATGCCGATGCTTTATCCGGCGACGGTGGTTTCCTATGACCGGGCGCGCAGATTGTGTCGCATCAGGATCGATGGCGTGACTGACGGCGGCGACGTGATGCCGGAAGCGGAAATATGCAACCCGATTGGCGACAAGTCTGAACACACCGAAATCAGGATTATTCCAGGCGATAGGGTATGGGTTGCGTTTCAGGCCGAAGACCCAAGGTTCCCTGTGATCATGGGGTATCGCCCGAAGCAAACAGGCAATGATTTGAATTGGAGGCGTTTCCACCATGAAAACATTGAACTGGATGCCGACCAACAAATCACCATCAAGGTCGGTGCAACCAGTATTGTCATGACGGGTTCGGGTATCACCATAGAAACCCCTGCCATGGATATCGTCAAGGTTTGAAATGCACGGAATATCAAGGGTTGGTCAAGACATCGCTGGTGGCGTGATCGTTGGTGCGCTACAGGGTTTCGTGAGCGTAGAAGGTTCTCTATGGGCTGTACTTGGCGACCCTGTTGCTGGCCATGGGCAGGGTGTTCATGCCGGCCCTGTGATGGGGCAAGGAAGTTCGTTCGTCAGGATTGATGGAATACCGGTATGCCGTGAAGGTCATGCCGCAACGTGCGGGCATCCCGCAACCGGAAGCACTTCAATGCGGATATCCGATTGATGTCAGTATGTCTGTGCATGGCGTGTTCTGATTCTCCGGCAGAAACCTACACCCGTGAATTCATGCTTGAGTGCGAGGCTCGGGAAATTGCCAGAATGCCGTTGAAAAAACGGCAGGAATATTTGTCAGCATCTGCGGTGTCGGGAAGAAAGCAAGCGATTGAGCGATTACTGATAAAAATGTGGTCGGAAAAGAAGAAAGAGACCGCTACGGCATAGCCATACGATTCCCAAACGAGTTCAACTTGGGGAATCCATGAAAACCATCCTGTTCGGATTTGAAGAACTGTCCAGCAAGGACAAGGGCATCAAGTCCCTGATCAAAGCATTCGACAAGGCTGGTGGTGAAGTCATCAGTCATGCCGTTGACGCAACCACAAAACGCACGTCAGGCGTTTCTTACCGTGAAATCCGTCTCACATTCAGCGATTCACAAGTGGTGACGATGCGCATCAAGTCAACCGGAGACATCTTTCAGGTTCTCTTGAACGGCAAGGTGATTCCAGTCAAGAACCAGGATGATCACGGCAAGGCTGTCGCGGAAATCGCAACTCTGGTTCAGTCAAACGCGGCTAAGTTTCAACGTGCGCTCGCGAAGACAAAGATTGAACTTCCGAAAGGCATCCGGAGCGCCGCCCCAAAGATTGAATCTGCCTTGGTTGAAAAGGTTGATGCCTTGAAAACAGCAATCAACCTTGCCAATGAGGAATTGCAAAGCTATGGGGTTGCAGTTGAGTCCTGACGATATCGCAACCGAGCTTGAAATCATTCATCGCGAAGAATCCATTGAACGAAAGCGAACAGCGGAACGTGTTCTAGCGCCGATAGGCAGGTGTTACGCCTGTCAAAAGGCCTTTGATGACGAACGCAGATTCTGTGATGCCGAATGCCGTGATGACTATGAGTTCTTCAAGTCGGCTGATCGCCGAAACAACGGGCATTGATGACGGAAAAAACCGCCGAATCAGATTTTTGTGCGATGAAAATTAAGTCTGCATGGCGGTCTTGGGGCCGGTTCATCGCGTAAATCTTCATTCATAGAGAGGGGTTGTATGAAAAACCAGTACGCGCAGTACAGCAGCCCGAAGACTGCGGAAATCGGCGCTTTTGTCGATGGTCTTCGTGAAAACGCAGTCGGCAGTGCCGGCACTTTCGATTCGGCGTCCGCGTCCGATTTCGTCAATTCGGTTCGCAATGGATCAGGGACATCCGTTCCGCCGCTGCTGGATTCGATCATGCAGGACGTTGGGGTTGAAAACGAAAACCATGTCACTCGTGCCGTCCTGGACGGAATCAACGAGTTCGAAGCGCGCCATGGTGTTGCTCCGACTGCCGACGTGATCGAATGGGCGCTGCACCAGGGTTACGGCACGACTGAAGAAGCTCGCCGCAAATACAGCCTGGATTCTGCGAACAGCGCGCAGCACGATCAGCTTTCCCTGCAACCGAATCGTGCCGTCATTGCGATTGTTTCGGCAATTGCCGAGGCGATTCCGGTTGCCCATTATCTGCCTGCGGATATCGGCTCGAACGAAGCAAAGCTGGCCATCATCAATCATGAAGCCGGTTCCGGTCACGGCGGTTATGTTGCTGGCGCTCTGATGGATGGTGTGCAAAGTGGATACCACTACATTTCCACCAGCCGCCTGCACAAGGCCACCCTGAACACCGGCACCTGGGAAGGCAAGGTCACTGCAATCCAGACTGACGACGAAACTTGCGACCAGGCTGCCCCGAACGTCAACCTGTTGCGTGGCCGCAGCATCGTCTACGTCAACGGATTCCCGGTTGGCAAAGAAAGCGATCCGTCCGGTTCTGCCGCGAACTCTCCTTTCACGGGCAGCATTGTGATTGGTTCCACTACGCACTTGCTGAGTGGTTTCATTACTGTCGCGACAGGTGTGTTTGAAGTTGTCGCCAACCCGGCTCTGCCTGGCTCTGCAACTGTGCATGTCGAGGCGTTCCTTGATCTGGAAAAGTCGCCCGAACTCACCCCGATCATCAATTCGGCTGCCCGTACATACGCGCTGTTTGCAACCCCGTGGCGTGCCACCACCCACCAGACGATTGATAGCCGTACCCAGTTCACCAACGAACTCGGGATTGATCCGGCATCGGAAGCACTGATGGCTGTTCGTATGCAGTTTGCGAACGAACGTCACTACCAGGTTCTTGGTCAGGCACTGCGTCTTGGTCAAAACAACGCCGATGCCTTCAATTTCGACTGGGCTGGTCAGAAGTCCGACAAGACCCGTTCGCAAGTCTGGCAGGACTTTTCTGCTGTCCTTGGTCGTGTTTCGCAGAAGATGGCAGAAGACACCATGGATCGCGGGCTGACCCACCTGTACGTCCCCAAGAATGTGCTGTCACAGTTCCAGGGTATGCCGTCGAACCTGTGGGAGCCGTCCGGTGTTTCCGCCCGTCCCGGCATCTTCCGTGCCGGTCGGCTGTTCGGGCAGTACGACGTGTACTACGCGCCTCGTATGGTTGTGGATTCCACGTCTAGCGCTTCGAAAATTGTGGGCATCGGACGTTCCTCCCAAGTTGCCCGCAACAGCTTTGTGCTGGGTGATGCGGTTGCTCCGGTCGTCAATCCTCTGGCGTTCGGTCAGGACATGCGTTACGGCGCTGGCTTCTATGCCCGCAACTTCACGTCCGTCAACCCGCATCAGCCTTCGGCTCGCGGTTGTGCCGTGATTGATATCACCAACCAGCAGTAAACCGCATGAACGGCAGGCCGGTTTGTTCTGGCCTGCCGTTTCAAAGGAGGAAATATGGGTCAAGTTTTCAAGATTGGTGCTCCGTCGAAAGGTTCGCCGGATGTTGATGTTGGGTCTATTGAATTTCCTGCCGCTGTTGCGCTGGAAAACCATGTTCGCCGAATCGTGATGCCTGATTTCAACGTGGATTTGCTTCCCGATTACGAACGCAAGGATATTCCTGTTGTTTCGGTGAAAAACCGGGATGAAATGAATCGTCTTGTTTCAAATATCGAGCAAGTTTCCGAGCTGAATGGCTGGGATCATGCCGTGACCGCTTCTGTTGTCTCGGTTGATTCAAAGGCCAATGAATCCGGTGATCCTGCGTTGGTTTCTGATGAAAAGCAGCCTGTGCCGGATGACGTTGCTGGCGAAGAAAAGCAGGCAAAAGCCGAAACCGGTTCGTCCAAAAAGTCTGCTGGTGGCGGCTCCAAGGCCTGATTGAAACGATAGGGGGTAAACATGGCAACGGCATTTTCGCGCCAACTTGGTGCGCAACCTGGGATTCAACTGAATCCGCTACAGGACAACACGGACGGCTTCGCGCCCGACAATTCTGATCAGGTGTTTGCCATCGCCATGCGTTCCACGCGCGGGCGTATTGACAAGCCTTTCAAGGTCAACCGTAGCAATGTGTTCAGGAAGCTCGGGCGCGGTGAGCCTGTTCGTGTTTCTGCTTTGAATGAAGCTCACATCCACGTTGTTGAAGCGCTTTCGAAAGGCGCTTATGAGGCGGTTGTCCATCGTCTGGTCACTTCAGCAGCCGAAATCGAATACATCGTTGCTGTTGATGGAGCAACGCCGACATTCTCTGTCGAAACGGCGCTGCCTGGCACGCCTTACGTCTTCGCCATCAAGCATCTTGAATGTTTCAATGACGGCATCAAGGTCTCATACCATGCTGACGAACCTGATGGCGGTGGCCCTGCCACGATGATCATTTTGCGAATCACGGACAAGGACAATATCGTCCTGTTCGAATTCGAGGGTTCGCTTGATCCGGCAGCAAAAGACGATTACGGCCAGTCACTTTACATGCCAGATGTGATTGGTCGGTCAACCGACCTGGTTGAAATCACGATTCCGGCATCAACCTCCATCCCGGACACTTCCGGGGCATACGGTCGCGACTCGAACGGTTTTGACAAATTCGCCACATCCGCTGTGATGGCGTATTTCACTGAAGGTGGAACCGGGTACGTCAGTGCTGACTACATTGCCGCGCGTGAGAAGTTGCAATATTCGGAGTACGACTTCGGTTATATCTCGACAGGTGGCAGCAAGGCTGTCGGCTTGATCGCGCAGATGGTGATCCTGGCATATGAAACCAACCGCCAGTTGCGTCTGGATGTTGATGGGACGCTTGATCCTGACGCTGCAATTGCATTCGTTGATTCGTTGAACATCGACAGCCATTATGTCCACGCGTTTTGGTCTCCTCTGAAGTCTGATGATCCCCTTGGCGTAAACGGGAAGATCGTTCTTGGTGCCGCAACATTCAATATTGCAAAGGCCTGCGCACGCAATGCACGGACTGATGCAAAAGGATTCGCACCCAAGAACTTCCCGATTGCCGGCAAGGATTGGCCGCTGGAACGAACCGGCATTTCCCAGTTGTATCAGCCCACCGAGTACGAACTGAATGACCTGGCAAAGGCCAAGATCAACCCGGTTATTTACGAGCGCTACAACGGTGGTGGACGATTTGTGTTCACGGACTCCCTGACGCTCGCGAAAACTCAAGTCAGCTTCCGCAAGTTGATTGCCGTTGCTGATATGTCAAGCACGATTGACGAATGGGTAACACGGTTCGGGAAAGAAGTCCTTCAGCTGCCGATGCAAACCGCGATCAAGAAAACGCAGGACTATCTGCGAACACTGTTCGAAGGCGCGACGGCTGCCGGTTGGCTGGTTCCGAGCGCAGAAATGGACGGTGCTACTTACCAGTTCGAAGTCAAACCCAACGAATTGCGCCCGGCTGATCGAATGGATGTCAACTACACCCTTCGATACGACGGCACGCTTCGCCAGATTTTCGTAACCCAGACACTTTCCCGGTAAGGAATAGGAGAACCGTATGAGTATTCAACACCCCGCCGCAAGCATCCTTCGCGATTACCTCACGCCGAAAGACGTGAACAAGGCAGTCAAGGCAAAACTCGACGCCGTTGAAGACGACGAATCGTTTGGTTATGGCGCTTCTGACTATGCCGACAGCGATGTTGCGATTCGATCCATCAATGCTGTCCAGGAATGGCTGGAAACAGACGACCTTGATGACGGTGAAACGCTTTCTGACCGTCTGGTTGCCCTGATGATCGGCGTAGCTGACGAAGACAAAAACGGCGAAATCACAGAAGACGAACAGGGTGTTTTGGACATGGCCCTGAATGACGCATGGGACTACATGCTCACCAAGGGCGTGACCGATGAAGATGCTGATTGTCTTCTCAACGACTGGGATGAAGCGTGTGCGCAGCGTGTCCGTGACGTGATGGTGGCGGCCATGCCTGATGGCGAAGACGCATCCAGCGAAGATGCTGACGCGTTTGTCTTTGGCGAGGGCTCTGACGAACCTGCCCTTGATGCCGTATACAAGATGAAGATGGCTGTGCGCGGTGGCAAGAAAATACGTATCCGCAAGCGCGTTTCCGGCACGGTACGTCTGAGCGCAAAACAGAAAGCGTCAATCCGCAAGGCTAGCCGCAAGGCGCACTCTGCCGCAGCAACCATGCGTCGGGCGCGGTCTAATCGCTTGCGTGCAAAGTATGGCCTGAACAAGTAAGTATTCCTCTTTCGAGGAATTGTTTCGGGCCGGCTAGTTCGGCCCGTTTTTTTACCGGGGGGTGGCGTGAACAAGACGAAATCTGTAATTGACATGACCACGGTAGAAAACACTTACCGGGCTTTTGGATCAGACGCTGATTACATCCCGGTTTTTGTCAGAAAAAACGGAAATCTTGTGCCGGCCCTGTTCACGCGTGGACAAATTGCTGTTGCGATTTCCCGCGCGGAAAAAAACGCTGAAGACGCGCCCAAGCCGACATTGTTTCAAAGGATGTTCCGTTGAGTTCTGCTCGCGCAAGCGGTCGCATTCTTTCGTCTGACTGGTCTGGTCTATCCAGACACCTGATCGCGCGCTTTTACCCTGTGCGCGCCCAAGGGTACGGAGAAAGCCGCGTTTACTTCCCTGATGGTGAAATTTCGGTAGAAGCGCCGTTGATTGATCCGAACATGGAAGTCAATTTGAACTGGCAAAGCCCGTTCGAAAACATGAGTCCAGACCAGGCAAGGCCGGCACTGACGGCCATGCTCCAATCAGGTGCAATCCAGCCTTTCCTGATGGCTATGCAAGGCGAAACTGATGAGGACGGAAACCAACCTGACCTCAATGCAGCTTCAGGTGTTTTTGGTAAAGTTTCCGACCTTGCGCGCAGGTTTGAGGGCAGAACCGGAATCACAAAACTGAACAGCACTCAGGTATTCAGCGGGATGCCGCCAGTGAAGATCAGTTTGCAGCTTGTATTCCGTGCCTGGAAAGACCCGCAACGTGAAGTGGAAGCACCGTTTCAGCAGTTGATGCGGTGGGCGCTGCCAAAAGAATTGTCGGTTGATGGTGCAGTTACGTCTCTGGCGAAAGGAGAAAAAGCGCCAGAAAAGATTCTTATGCCAAGTCTTGCGCCGACATTGATGGCCATGGAGTACAAGCGACGCCGTTATGTGCCAATGGTGATTGAAAGCATCACAGAACCGATGAATTCACCGGTTGATTCTTCCGGCACATACACGGAACTGGTGGTTCAGATGACCCTGGCTTCTCTGACGGCAATCGATGGCAACGACTACAGAAACATGGCTGTGTCGGGTGCAGACACAACCATCAAGGTGAACTGATGATCAACTTTGCGCCATTCCGTACAACGCGTCTGAACGCCGACTTTCGGGAAATATCAATCGCACAGGCCATCAGGCTGGCAAACATCCCTGACAGCCAGAACGAATCCGCCATCACTGAGTTACTGAGGATGGCAACAAGACCACTTCCTGGAACTGTATTGCCTGATCCTGCGCTTTGGAGCGTGCAGGAACGAATGCTCGGGGTTGGGTATTACCTAGCTCACGTTGCGGAAGATGGCCCGGACTTTTCATTGGGGCAGGCGCGTTACTCGGACTATCTGATACCGGACAGGGATTTTCCTGATCCTCTGTTTGTAAGCCTTGGCGAGGTCGGTGGGGACACATGGTCAATGAGGCCTTTGCTGGGCGCTGAAGCTGAAGTGATCGAGGCGTCAGGGAGCGGGCTTATGCACTGGATTACCGGTGCGATGGCAGCGCAGATGGTTCGGGATGACAGTGAATCTGTTCGCCCTGATGCGTTCGTTGAGCCGGTACGGTATGCAACATGGCTGAAGGAAAGGATGGAGACATTCCAGTCGTATCCGGAGTCTGATTTTGTGCTGTTGATGGCTCAATTCGACGCAGGCATGACAGCCATAACGCACTTTTTCGATATTGAGTTCATGGAAAGCGGAATCGTTGCCGCTGCGAAAGGAGGCGATGGTGAAGTTTTGCCATCGGCCCGATTTCCAGCTTATGCCTGCATCACCCAGATATCGAAAAACATTGGCAGAAAACCTCGCGAACCTGGCCGCTGAGTACGCCCTATATTCAAACACATCGCACCCAGATGCCATTTCGACAAGTTCTTCTGTGGTGGTGGATTTTTTTGAGTCGAAGGGGTTCAAGACCTGGCTTAAAAACAGGGAAGGCGAGTACAAGATGCAAGCCGCAATCTCTTCCAGGCTTGATGCTGTGATCAGGGGATTGTCGAACTTGGGAAAGGTTATTGCGGGGTCTGTTCGTGGTTGAAATTGCTTTCTATAGGGGTGGCGGCGGCATCTATGACCGCCTGATTCGCTGGCGCACAAGTAGTCAGTTCTCACATTGCGAAATGGTTGTTGACGGTCTTTGTTTTTCAGCAAGCCCGCGTGATGGCGGGGTGCGAGAAAAGTACATTGACACGCATAACGGGAAGTGGGTGAAGGTCCAGCTACCGACCGTTGACCCGGAAGCGGTCTGGTTTATGTACGGGCAGACTCGCGGTGCCAAGTACGACTGGATTGGCGCGATCATCGGACGGGGTTTTGGTGCAAAAGCCCACTCTGGGGACAGATGGTTTTGCTCTGAATGGTGCGCTGAAGCAATTGGTTTTTCTGATTCGTGGCGTTTCTCTCCGGCCGATCTGTTCGCTGTTTTGAGGGGGCGGTATGCCTAATGAAACAAAAAAACGGGCTGGCGATCATGCGGAATCCAGTGAGTATCTTCACCGCAGAAAGACTGATCGCGAGTATGTGATACAAGCACACACTCGACTTGATGATCATGAAGAGCGTCTGCAAAGTCACGCAAAACTGCTCACAGGGCTTGCGCAAGTTGATGAACAGATCATCAGCGGTCAAAAAGCATTGGTTTTGCAACTGTCCGCGTTGAACGAGAACGCATCAAAAATTGCCGAAATATTGGGTGCATGGGGGTCTGTGAAAGGGTTCTGGACAACACTGAAATTCATCAGCGCCGCCAGCAAGATCATTATCCCGATCATCGTTTTTTTTGGGGCAATTTACGCATTCTTCAGGTTTGGTCATTTGCATGTCCCGCCTGATAAGTAATGAAAACAGACCTTCGTAACGAACCCGCAACAGTCCTTTTAGCCAGGCAAACAACAACACCAGAAGGGACGTTCGGCAAGCTATACATACACGGGCAGTTTTTTTGCCACACGCTTGAGCTTCCATGGCTTGACAATGCGCCGCGCCGCTCGTGTATCCCTGATGGGAAATACAGGGTTGTATGGATGAAATCACCAAGGTTCGGCTGGGTTTACTCCCTTGTTGATGTCCCATGGAGGTCTGCCATCAGGATTCATGCTGCGAATTATGCGGGCGACAGGGCGTCTGGTTGGAAAACGCACCTTGAGGGGTGTGTCGCGCTGGGCGAGCATGTCGGGAAGTTGGGAAACCAGCACGCATTGCTTTCATCGAGGCCTGCCATCAGGCGGTTCTCTGAAGAAATGGAAAGAAAGCCTTTTGTCATCAGGGTGTACTCAACCGGTAGAAAACCATGGTTTCTTTGATCCTTTCGTTTCTGTCTTCGGCCGGCTTCGGTAGCGTCATCGGTGCAATAGGCGGTCTTTTCAACCGGCATTTCGATCTCAAGCTGAAGGATCGAGAACTTGAAGCCCAGAAGGTCAGGAACGCACACGATCTGTTGATGCGAGACAAGGACATGGAGGCAATGCGCCTCGAATGGGAACACAAGGAACAGATCATCAGTATTGAACAAGCCGGAGTTGCTGAAAGTCGCGCATACGATGCGTTGATTGCGAGTTACGGAAACGACAAGGCCACTTATGGAATCAAATCGGTTGATGTTGTTCGTGGTTTGACCAGGCCGGGGTTGACGTTGCTGCTTGGCGGGATGGCACTACTGGTAAATGCGGTTCTGCTTCGGTTGCTTTGGGACTACTGGGCAGTTATCCCGATGGATGAACGCCTGAAAATAACAATATTGGCGCTTGAGTGGTTGTTTTTTCAAGCCGGCACCGTGATTGGCTGGTGGTTCGGTGCGCGTTCGGCATTCCCGGTTTCTTCCCGTGGGCGTTGAATACATAGTCCCAATAGGGGAAAACGGATCGGGTAAATCACAGTGCTACAAGTGCAAATATTGGGACTGGGGATTGCAAATCGGACTGGTTGGGTTCATCCATGTCTGCGAATCGCCAATTGAAGGTCTGGTTCCGGGGGATGGTGTGATCAATTGCGATGGATTCAAATACGCAGAAAAGGATTTTGGGTTGAACGTATAATGCCGTTTTTTTGTTGCAAAACGGTTCAGCAAGTGTTTGATTTCATTGTGTCTGATTGTTACGTTTTATGCTGTAAAATTTAACAGTGTTCTGGATGTAACTATTTGATTTTATGAAAAAAACAAGAATCTTATTCGTGTGCATGGGGAATATCTAGTCCGCGCATGGACAGGCCGTTGGCAAATCGTTGGCAAATCCCCTGCAAAACCGCCAGCGTTCAAACCGCTTTGACGCGCATCCATTCTGACCCTCGAGCGTCCTTATAGATCGCCGTGGAACGCGGGTCTTTGTGCCCGAGCAGCACTTGGGTATCAACCCCGCCTTGCTCGTTGTAAAGGCGTTCTGACAGACTGCGCAGCTCGTGGAAGGTGGGTGGCGTTTTCCCGGCCTCCCACTGCACGCCTGATGCTGCGTTGCGTGCGTCTGCAAACCGGCGCGTGATGGTGTCTTTCCAGACCTGATCCCCCGGAACAGACCCCTTGCTCCCGCGTCCGTGGTGGACTGCGTACCGGCTCACCACGTTGTCCCGGCAATTTGCGATCACGTCAGCCAGGGATAGGCCGAGCGCATCCAGGCGGAGAGTGAGCGGGATGGCGACGCGGTTGCCGGTTTTCTGCTGGATGATGTAGAGGGTTTCGCCGTCTACCCATGCTGTTGCGTCCTTGCGCGGCCGGAATTCGATGTTGGCTATGTCTTCGCGCCGCTGGCCAGTGAGGATGGCAAGTTCCATGCTTCGCGCCACCCACGCAGGGAAACTGGCCAGCGCTTCGGTGTGGATCGCGCGAAACGCTTCCAGCGTGAGCCTGGCGCGGTTCACGGTGGCTGAGATTCCGCGCGTTTGCGCGAACGGGTTTTCTTTCACCAACCCGAGTGCCACGCCGGTTTTGAAAATCTCGACTCCCTCGCTGCGCACAGCCTGGGCCATGCGTTCGTTGGGTGGGGTGCGGTTGAGGTAGGTTTGCAGGATTTCGGCAGCATCTGCCACGTCGAAGCTGGCCAGCGGCACCGCGCCCTTGAGCCGTGATATTGCTTTGCCGATGCTGGTTTTGGTTTTGAGCGTTGAGGCGGCGAGCTTGCCCTTGTTGTGCTGCTGCTCGCTGTAGTCCGCGTGCTTGGCGATGAGCGCTGCCAGGGTGATGCCGCTTTGATTGCTGGCGATGGCGTCGAGCCGCTTGCCGGCAATTTTGGCGAGGATGGCTGCATTGAGCGCCTTGGCGTCTTTTACCGCAGCAGTTTTGTCAGCTCCCAGCCCATGAAACCTGCCGGTGCGTGGATCGCGGTATCTGTAGTACACCGTATCACCGCGTTGGTTCCTGTACAGGTTGGGCGGGAGGTCGCGGTTTCCGGGGCTGCGTTTGGGCGGCATCTTATAGCGATCCGACTCGTGGCAGGCTCTTGCGCAGCCCTGCGAGGATGCCAGACCAGCCGATGCGCGCTTTCCACTCGACGCCATCGGCCACAACGCGGTAGCAGTCGCGCCGATTCGTGCGGTGGAGGTCGAGCGTGTGGATGCGCTCGCCGAAATCGTAGTCGATTACGATCAGGCGGCGGCGCAGGTCGGGCAGCTCTGGGGGGTAGTCGGGTGCCGGCCGCGCCATGCGCGCGGCGTCACGACCGGCTTTCATGCGGGCCAGTTGCTCGCGGCTTCGGCGGGTTTTTCGATATGCCATACCTTGCACGCTCCGTATATTATTTGTTGTGCGTCATGCGCTGAACAGGTCCGCCGTGCCGCGCGCAGCCATGCGGGTGGCGTAGGCAGTCCGCTTGTGGTGCTCGGCGTCATACGTCAAGTGGCAGCGCTGGCACATCGCCTTCAAGTTCTGCGGCTCGCAGTTCTCGGGCGTGTGGTCCAGGTGCGCCACCGTCAGCACCACGCGAGAGCCCGTCTCCGGGTGCGGCTCACCATTTTGTGCGCGGCAGTCGGGGTAGGCCGGCGAGCCTTCGCACCGCTGGCCTGCGCGCTCGCGGATCGCGTCCGCAATGCGCTTCCAGTCCTTCGGGTATCTGGCTCGGTTCTCGGGGCGTATCGGCATGCTTCTGTCCTTTCGTGCCACCAGCCGCACAACTCGTCGTTGCAGCGGACGGCCTATGGCCGTCCTGTGGTCCGCGACGCACCGCACGGGCCGCCGCTGAACTCTGCGTTAGGGCGCTCATTCCGCATGCGTTCGCGCCGAATCTCCGCATGCACTTCCCGCCTTCTGGCTTTGGCCTCATCGGCAAACATCAGCAGTTCTCTCATGGGCCGCTCCGTGTGTGTTGCGTGGTGCGGGCAATGGTCAATACTGTCCGGTTCTTCGCCGCAAATGTGTCCCACTTGCCGGGCATGCTCGGCGCACATCGGCGCGTCACACGTCCATTGCTCGCCGTCAAGGCCAGCGAGTAAGGCTGTCACGTTGCCGCTTCTATCTCGCAATGCGCCTTTCGGTTCAACTCCAATTACCGCATCGCAGTACCGCACCGCTGGTTTACCGCACCACATGCAAAGCTCCATGTCTCAACCTCCGCGCCCTAACAACCGATTCGAGGCGATCCGCTACAGCGGCGTTCCGCCGCTTCCGCTCCCGCCTCGCGCATTGGCCGCCAGCCCAAAAAATACTCGTAGGCCATCGTTAGTAATCCATCACGCCGCTCTCAAAATCACGGCAACCCGACCATCCGCCTGATGCTGGTATTCGGCATCGCGTTCGACGTACCACGTCCTCCCGACTTTAACGGGGGCGGGGTGGATAGCGCCGTCCCGCGCCCATCTGCGCAGGGTGGCTATGTCTGGCGGCGGGGAAAACTCTTTTTTCGCCCAGGCTTCAAGTGTGATTTTCATACTCGGTCTCACAGGTAAACATCAGAAAGTAATGTCGTCTTCCATGTCGTCGAAGTGGTTGCCGACGGGCTTGTCCGTGGCTGCCTGGCGCGGAGTCATCTTGGCCGGGCCGCTGTCGTCAGTTTCGGCCACGCCTCCGTCGGAGCGGCTGCCCAGCATCTGCATCCTGTCACCCCTGATTTCGGTGGCGTATTTCTCCACGCCGTCCTTGTCGGTGTAATTGCGGGTGCGGATGCTGCCCTCGATGTAAACCTGGCTACCCTTCTTGAGGTACTGCCCGCAGACTTCGGCGGTGCGGCCGAAGAAGCTGACGCGGTGCCATTCGGTAGCTTCCTGCATGGCACCGCTCTTGTCCTTGTATTTGTCGGTAGTGGCCACGGCCAGATTGACCACCGCTGTGCCGTCTTGCATGTAGCGCATATCAACGTCGCGCCCCAGATTGCCGACGAGAATCGCCTTGTTTACTGATGCCATGTCATTCCCCTTTTTGCTTTCAATGTTGGTCGTAGTAGTCTGCCCCATCGCAGGGGCAGGAAATGCTCATACGACCACCCCTTCAAACAGTTCGTTGCTTTGGTGCCGATTTGCCAGCATCCGCGCCCTGCGTTCTGCCGCTTTTCTCACGGACGCGCCATGTTCCGCTGCGATCCTTGCGCGTTCTTCCGATGCTGCCGCCGCCACGGTTGGCGCGTGCATCTGGTACAGGCGTGTGGCACTGTTCGCCTTGGATTCGCCGGCATGGCCGCAGGCAGAGCAGGCAACCAAATAGCGAATGGGTGCTACAACTGCCCGGATTCCTCCTGTTGTTCCACAAGCAAAAACAGGATGCGCTCCGGGCAAAAACACGGTCAGGCCATCGCCATTTCGCCAACTTCTGGCAGTTTTTTCGCTTCGCCGCCGAACTGTACTTCCTGCGCTCTGGCGCGCAGTTCGACTGCCAGGTTAGACGTGATCGAATTCGCGGTGCGCAAAGCAGTTTGCCGGCCGCGACCTGATCCTTGTCCATACCGCTTCCACGCGATGCGGCCCCGGCGTGCTTGAGCGTTTTGGCGAGTTCGCCGCGAATGATGTTGCCTGTAACTTTCGTTGCCATGTGTTTACCTTGCCTTTCTGACTCGATGGTTGAATTTACGGGCCAACTGCTGGACGATTTGCCCCAGATGGCTGACCTTTGCTACTTGCGCTTCAGCGCTTCTCGGTAAGCGATCCTTTTTGCTTGTCGAAAAATTCTCTTTTGTGGCCTCGGTAAATGCATCGTGAAGACCGAACCCAACGCATCCACGGCACGGATCGCCGTCGTATTTCCAGGAATCTTTGTGTTTGCAGGTATCGCAAGGACTCATGTTTGCTCCCTTAGTACGCGCTTTGCAGGCGCTGCCAGGCAGACACGTTGTAACCCTGGCCACCCTGATTCTTGATGCAAGGACGGTTCGGGTTTGTGTTCCTCGTGATCCTGTTTTGTTGTTGCGGATGATCCCCTTGGTAGCGATCAGCGGCCGGGTTTAGGTTTTGCGTGTTTCGAGTCAGTGGCCAATAGATGTAGGTGAGCTGGCTATAGTGAACACCAACAGCATTGACTCCGTGCCGGATAATGCGCTCTCGCCTTAATTCGCCAATATCAGACATGACCATCAATCGCTTCGACATTACGGCCTGATTGATAGACAAGGCATCTGCAATTTCGGATGCAAAGAATCCGGTATCGCGATCCTGGCTATGCATGAAGTCAAGAACGGCTTGCCTGTTTGATGCGCCAATTTCATAGCGCCCGGTTCTACTGACGGTCATGGCATCAAACCTCGCAAATGAACGGAGTCAGGTTGGGCGGCGAGAAGCCTTCAGGCTTCTTGACCTTTCCGTTTTCGTCCTTGATGACCGATCCGTCAGCAGCAATCTTGGATAGGTTTGAGCGTGCAACTTCGCGCATGGCCCCAAGAACGTCTGCCCCGGCCGACAATGCCGCCCCAACCGTGACCCATGCAAGATCAATGTCGGCATCAAGCATGGCGGTCCTGTTCTCTACCGACATGCCCGCCATGGCCACAGGACCATCGCACTGGCCGCTTTTGAATGCCGTTGACCACTCGCGTAGTTCATTCGACATTACAAAGTTTCCGTAGCCGTAGATGGCGTCGAATTTTTCTGCAAGTTCTTCCAGTTGCAGTCCGATGTAGAGAGCTGTCTGACGGGCATTGAAGTGGTTCGTGCTGCATCCTGCTGCCTCCGTGAATTTCCTGACGTCGGCAACGAATGTTTCGCAATTTTCCCCACACATCTTCATGCTGCTTTCTCCATGATTTGCGCCGTGGCGGCTCCAGATTCAACCCATATGACATTGATATTTCTGGGTAGGCCTGTCGGTATGGCCTTGAGGGTGCCGGCGATGATTGCGCTATCAACCCGCCCAGAATCAACTTCCCCCTTGAGCCATACGATAAGGTTTAGACGATTCTGAATATCCAGCACATCAAAGCGGTCGAATATCAGGAAATTGATCCCGGAATGCTCGGATATGGCAGCAGCCAGAATGGCATCAACACGCCAGCGTTCGGATTCGGACAGTAGGTTGTAGGCTCGGCCGTTGCTGGTCTTAATCGCCATGTCGCTTGTGATTACCGGGGTCAGCCATCCTGATGCTTTCGCATGACGTTCCAGCGTGGAGTTGAAAGGGGTGATTGATTCAGACAGCATGTCAGCCTGAATGCCGTTCGGGGAAAGTGATTCCGCAATCGCGTTCCACGCCATAACTGATTCGTGTGCCTTCATGGCGGAAGCGGTCTTTGAGTCAGCTTCGCGCTCGGCCTTTTCAGCGTCCTTCATACGCTGCAATTCACTGCGCATGTTAGTGCGTGATAGTTTCATCGCCTGAAGCCTGTTGGTGATGGCGTCGATATCAGGAACAGCGGGTGGTTCGCCGGTTGATTCAAGTTCCGTTTCGGCGGCAAAAGCTGCCGAAAGGTCTCGTTCGCTGTTTCGAACCGAGTTTTCCAGGGTGCGCACAGCATTCTCATACTGCGGGATATCTGATGTCGCATCATGGTCGTAATGCGTCAGCGGTTCGGTTTCCTGATAGACAACAAGCGCGCCTGCCTTCGACTCAACCAGCCCGCCGCAATGCGGGCAAGGGATTGGCTTCGGTGAAACGGCAGGCTTGATCCCGGCCTGTTCGCGCCGCGTTTCAAGCTTCACTTTCCAGGCATCGAGTTCTTCCCGATCCTTATCAAGCTTTTGCTGAATACGGTCTTTGTTGGCGGCGCGTTTCTTGAGTAGATCAATCCGTTCCGCATATTCTTTCAAAGCGTTACGCGCTGCCGACGCCGCCCCGTAAGCAATAGTTTCGCTTTCGATTTCGGCATCAAGTTTTTCGAGGTCTGTGATGGCGGTCTCAATGTCAGCCTGGCTTACATGGATTGTTGACTTCGACACCCATTCACGGCCCTTGACCTCGCCCCAGGTTTCGCCACCGGTCAGATTTTTCCAAACACCTTTCTGTTCGGTTGCGCGGGATGCCGCCTCCTTTGCTGCATCGGCAAAACCGGCACGCGCAAAAGGCATGATTTCCTTGATCAGGCTATCGTGATGTCCGCGTGACGCCAGACGTTCACGAATGTCTTCAATGGTGTGCCTCACGCCCATGACCCCAAACAGGATGCCGCGACGGTCTTGCGCGCTGATGCTGGCGAACAGTGAAGGGTTTGTGACATAAGGCATGTATTCGCCACCGAGCGCCTTCATGCCCTTCCCTGACGGGATGTTCACTGTACGAATTTCACCGTCGAATCCGATTTTGATGAATCCTGATTCGTTGTCGCCATGCACCATGGATTCGTAGTCTTTTTTCTTCGAGACGCGAATGGCCTGGCCATCAATGACCATTCTGATTGCCTCAATCAAAGACGACTTGCCAGCTCCGTTCGGGCCGCAAACCATTGTGACGTCACCGACCGTATCAATGCTTGCATTGCTGATGCCAAGCACATTTGACACTTCAATGGATTCAAGACGCATTGTTACCACCTTCAAGGTTGAGTTCGCCGTCAATCGGTGCAATATCAATCGACACTTCGTCTTTCAACGAATCGGCAATCAAGGCAATTTCGCCAGAAACAGGCTGAAAAGAAGCAGTCAGTTGCACGTTGAAAACGCCGCCATCCTTTGGTGCAAGGGTGATTTTCTTGACGTCAACACCCGTGTTACGGAAGCCGCCGCCGATAACCAGGCTGTAGTTCTTCAGTGTGTTCAGCAAAGTCAGTGGCGCAATGTTGCTGTTCCGAACAGCCAAGCCTTCAATGAACAGGAATTCGCCGATTTTTTCGTCGAAGCACAAGACATCTGACAGTGGAATGTTTTTAACCAAAAACTTCACGTCTGTTGCGAGCGTACGGTCTTCGTCATCGCCTTCCTTGCGGGCGGACAGGTGAAGAATTTCAGCCATCCCTTGATACTTGAATTTACCGCTCACGTTCTTTTCCTTTCGTCTTGGTACTGCTGTTTGGTGATTCGATCTACGCTAGCCCGGATATTTCACCGGACCGTGATTTGAGACAACGATCCGCGTCCCATACTCGGATGCAATCAACAGATGTTTTCCCATCAATCGTAGTGACCCTGATGTGCATGTCTTGGCAGCGCATGGATTACTCCAAGTTGATGCTTGGTTGAGAAATTTCTTCCCGCCGTACGCGGTAAAGTCTGTTCAGCATTTCCGCTTGTTTTTTGCTGGAAACTTTCCGAATCCTGTCCGCGTGTATATCCATTTCATCAATGGTCATGCTGGATTGGATCAGCCGTTTGATTTGCGATACCAGATCACTTTCATCTGGCTCGTTTTCTGCGCTGTTGACTTCGGTTGTTGCAGGTTTGTCAATGACGCCTTCAGCATCGGACGGATGGCTGGCGGCATTGCCTGACTTGAGAGTTTCAACATCAACAGCAAACCCCCCATTCCCGTCTGGGATTGCCTCTATCACGTCACGGATTTCTTCAACGCTCTGGATTCCCATAAGCAACTCGGGCGCGTAAATTTTCCCGAAGAAACTTGCGGTTCGATATCTCAGCATGACCTCCGGCATGGTCTGCCATTTGCTGCCGTTCTTTCCGTACCATCCTTCCTTGACAGCCATTTCGACAGATACGGATGGGGATGTGATTCGTTCACCGGTATCCTTCTCAATTGCCCATGCGATACATTCGAGGTTGCGCACAGTGGCCCGCACCTTCCTGCTTGTGCGCTGGCGATCAACCCACTCTGTCACTGAGTATTCAAATTCCTGTTCGCCGTGATCCTTGATGTCGAAACGAAGCGGCGAGAATCGTCCGCAGCCGTTGATGGCGGCGATGATCCATTGCGATGACCAGGATGGACGGCCTTCAACGATGTACAGGTTTTGCATAACCATCAACGGGTCTGCACCCATGCGCTGCGCCATGTTCATGGCGATGACGCAGTTCGGTATCGCGTTCTGGTTGTCCGTGAAGCTTCCTTTTTTCTCAACAACCTGCTGGTATTGAGCGGGAACCAGAGTTGACGCAGAAAGAAGTTTTGCCTGACGGAGCGCGAGTTCGTAGGCTTGGAGGCTTCCGAATCCAGGGTTGACGTTTGTGATGGCCTGTTCGCGCGGCTTGTTTGCCAGTTCTGACAAAGTGACTTGTGCTGGTGAGTTCATGCTTATCCTTTCAGTCGTGGAATTTGCAACGCGACCACGCTGGGCAGAATCGCTTATTGCAAATCATGGATTTGGGGTTTGGTGGGAATACGCCGCTTTTCAACATCCCGGCTGCAATTTCAATCAGCCCGGTCGTCTCTTCGTCACCAAGAAGCGGGGTTTTTACGTCGTTGATGTAGCCAATTGCGACTCGCGGGGTTTTCACGGAGGTCTGCATTCCGATGATTGCGGAAGGTGCATCCATGACCAGACCGGTTTCCTGTTCGGCCATGAGAGCGTAGATACCCAATTGCAGGTGATGCCCTTTGGTGACAGCCCGGTACTCTCCGTCATCGCCGATTTCAACAGCGCGTCCGCCGGTTTTGATATCGTCCGGCCCGATACGTCCGTCCGCGTCTTGTCTGATGCGGTCTACCGTGCCCGTGACCCTGACTGCGCCATGTTTGGTAACGATATCAAGTTCGTTACAAGTCACTTCGACGGCAAGGTATTGACGTTTCGGAGATACCTTCTGGCAATAGAGCGCTGTCAGGCGAACCGCCATGGACGCATATTCCTTGGGCGTGAAATCTTCCCAGTCAACGTCTTCGGCTTCGGTGATGTGTGAGTGTGCTACGTCGGCAGCCAGCTCGACATCACCCTCGTTTCCTTCAAGGATTGCGTGATCGAAAACAGCGGTTCCTGCATGAATTGCAGTTCCCAAAGCCGCGTAAACGCTGGACGGATGGCGCAGGCCAACGATGTTTTTCCAGTACCACCTGTATGAGCAATCGAACAGGTCTGGCCATGAGCTTGCCCGTACAGTTCCCACAAGATCAGCCATGACAGTGACCTATGCTTGAAGCTGAATTGATCATGGCGCGCGCCTTCAATCGCGCATACTTGCTGCGCCAGACATACAACCTGTATTCGTTGGTGTTGCCGTTCACGCTTGCGATACGCGCTTCGCTTTCGCAAAGCCATGACAACGACATCCATTCGGAAAGAGAGTCATGCCGACAAGCCTGCCTGAAGCGTGCTTCAATTTCGGCGCGTGAGAGGATGCTCATGCGAGCACCCACACCGCAACAGAAACGGCAACGGCAAGCATCAAGACAAAGCGGAAACGTACAGCGGGCGATTGGTTCCGGCAGCTCGCCGTAACAAGCAGGTGGTTGTAGCCTCGATCCATTACTCTCTCCTTCGTTTACTAAGCCCGGCATTCACAATCCGAGTCCCGAAAAGTTGCCGGGGATCAAACCCGGCTCCGGCTTCGCACCGTTGGTCTTCCCCGGTTGCCCGAGGGCGGCAGGACCCTCCCCTTGCCACATTGCTCCCGCTGTAAGTGTTCCCGTCGTAACAGGCTTCCGAAGCGGCTCACCGGCGCTTTTGAGTCCCCGCCGGGACGCGGCATTTGCGGCTGCCTTCCTGACCCCGCCCAACGGTTCCGATCTGTAATCCGGTCGTTTTGCGTCATCCTGTTGCCGCACGGTGGTTGCCTGATCCTTCGCTGCGTTCCTGCGTACCCTTCCGGGCCGTTGCGCGTCCGGCTTGCTGCTGCCGGCGTCTCAGCGTCGGGGCATGGGCGACTCGCGCCTTTTGCCGTGCTTGCAGCGGTGTTTTGCTGCGATGTGCGAAATATAGCTTAGCTACATTTCCCGGTCAATAGCGCAGCTACTTATTTTTTTTCGGGCGAAAAAAAACCGCCAAAGGCGGTCTGTTACTGAGGCTTTTTTCGGTCAGGTCTGGTCGCGCATGATGTCAGCCAGGGCCGCGCTGCCTTGCGGGTCTGCGTCACAGGCCGCCTTCATCATGTCGTAGTTCGTCCTGCAAATGAATCTGGGCTGATAGGGCGGGGTGGTGGGGTCGTTCCAGACGGCTTCAACCACGAAAGGGAATTGAACCAGCGCCTGATGTATCTGCATCAGCATGATGTCGCCAGGCTTTGGCTGATGTTGCTGAGTGTCAGGAGAGAAGAACAAGCGTGCCGGATCGCCTTTTCGTGGCTTGTATTCTGGGTTGGTGAGCGGTGGCGAGTAGGCGACCAGTCCGGCTGCAATCCTGTTCGGCTTCCGTCCGCCAGGGTTGATGAATATGGCTTGGAAGCAGTTGCAGTGTTCCCGGATGTACCGGTCGGCATAGCCCGGTGTCAGAAACGGCGTGAACCGGGTTTCCATTTCAAACACGCCGTCCGCGCCGGCCTCTCGAAGGGCGCGGTATGCGGCATGATTGCCTTCTCTGATGGCGATTTGCACGGGGTTGCCATCGTCGAATCTGGCGGCATTGATGTCCGCGCCGTGTCGTATGAGATGGTGGGTTATCGCCTCAAGTTCGACAGCCTGGTCGTCATCAATCGGCGGCATGGCACACACTGATGCCAGTGGGTCGGAGACATGAAACCTTCCGTCAAGGCGTGGGTTTGCGCCATGGGAAAGCAGAATATCTACGCACCCTGAATGGCCTGCTGCCACGGCATCCAGCAAGGGTTCACCGTTATGGCAATTCGGATCAGCTCCGTGCGACAGCAAAATCAGCAGGTGTTCAGTCAAACCACGCGCAGCGGCGAGCGAAAGCGGCGCGTGATCCATATCGTTGATTGGGTCTACAGCGCCGCCCTTGACGATGTAGTTTTCAAGTGTGGCAGGGCTGCTATGTGTCGTTATCGCATCGCGCAGTCTCTGGCTGGCCAGTTCAGGGGTCATTGTGTGGCCTGTATCGTAGATCGTGATTCCATTCATTTACCTTTTTTATTTGTTGTTTCTTTTCTGACAATTCGAAGTGCTGGTCTGTCGTTTGTTCGTCTGGGTTGCCGGATTAGTGACGCAATAAATTTCATTGTGTGTTCCCGTACTTTTTCAGGCATTAGGCGAAAACAGTAGATCAGTTCTACTTCGTCTACTGACAACGTGTGCGTATTGGCGTGATGATTGTTTGGCTCGAACGGCCCGCGACTTTTGTTCATGATCCGGATGACTGGTTAAAGAGACCAGGAATAGCAGTTTTCGGGCCTTCGTCATCGTGTTTTGAAGTCCGTAATATTGTTGGTCGTCTTGGTTAAGACGTTATTGTTTCTGTGGTTATCGTTCCATACTCTGGCAGCCCCGATCAGCATTTCCATGGCCGCCCGGATTTGTGCCTGGTGTTCAATGCTGGCGCAACTGTAATCGGCTTTCAGTTTGTTCAAAAACGACAGGAATTCTGTGTCGTAATTTGTTGCCGAGCCATGGCTCACATTCAGTTATGCCTCAATCACCCTGGTAGTTTCGAATCTTGGGTTTGGGGTCTCGCCACTCAAAATACGGTGAATTGTCGGTTGCTTGAGTTTCCCGTTGGAACGCCTGACCAACTCGGGCACACCGATCCCCAGTTCAGACATCTTCTCAGCAAGCCATTCTCTGTAAGCCATTCTATTTATTGATGCCTTTGGTGTTGTTCTTATTGTCTTCTTCAGGGTTTGTGGTTTTGGATTCATGCCAGCTACTTATTGATTGAATCAACATTTCTAGGGACGTTCGAATGCCGTCCCTGTGATCATGCGATGTGCTCTTGTAGATATTTTTTATCTCCGAAAGAAGGGCGGTCAATCGCTGGTCATTGACTGAATGATCGGTAGCCCTAGGCAAATCATGGAAAAGCCCTGGCTTTTTAAGTTTTGCCTCGATATTGATTGCAGAAGCATCGCCAATCGCGCGCCTTCCGGTAAGCCATTGGCTGATTTGCGCTGGGCTTCTGTCTATTTTGCGAGCGAGTTCTGCCTGCTTGCCGCCGAATTCATCGGCAATAAGGCGCGCAATAATTTCCACTCTGTCCATGCCTGAATAATAAGCAACGCTAAACATAGCTAGGCTATTGACGTGTTATGTAGCGCAGCTATACAATGGCCCGCATGAACTTGAATGCATATCTGGACATGGGGTACGAAACAGCGGCGAGCCTTGCAATCAAATTGCGGGTGAGCCCTGGCTTTGTCAGCCAATGGCGAACCGGTCGCAGGCCTGTTCCAGTAGAACGCTGCGCAGAAATTGAGCGGGAGACATCAGGCATGGTCACTCGTCGTGATCTGCGGCCTGACGATTGGCATTTGATCTGGCCTGAATTGGCAGACAAAGACGCAGCATGTACACAATAAGCGGGTTTGGCCGACCGGTCAGGCAGCGGCCTTCCAAGCCGTATAACCGGGTTCGACTCCCGGAATCCGCTCCATCCAATTTCAAGATTACCCATGCGACAAGGGTAATTTTTTTTGAGCAAGTTGGTTCGTCAACTGGCGTCATGAAATTTGACGGCAGTTGCCGGACGCGTTTGAAGGCGGCGTAAATGCTAGATCAGGCCGAATTGGCGCTCACCAGAAAGCCGTCATCCGTGACTGTTCCGATTGAGATTGTCCGCTCCCAGAAATCAAGTGGGGCTGCATTTGCATTGGCCTGTCAGGCGTCAGGTCTGGAAGACAAGGAAATTGCCATGGCCTGCAATCTTGACGCCGGCTACTTCGCCAGAATCAAAAAGAATCTGGCCACCCTTCAGGGAAATGAACTTGCAGGATTCTGCAAAGTTGTCGGTAACACCATCTATCCGGAATGGCTTGCTTACCAAGTCGGATGCACGCTAGTCATCGTTCAGTCCGAGGCCGAGCGCCGTGCGCTGCTTGCCGAAGAAAGAGCCAACGAAGCCGAGAAAAAGCTTCAGTGGGCACTCGAAGTGCTGCGCAGCGGTGGGGCCTCATGAGGAAAAACAAACCAACAAAACAACATGCCCAGCGCATCAAAACGGTTTTGCCGTTTCTTGAAGAGTGGTCTTCAACTATCAGTGAATTGGATGAACAGGTTTCCCGTGTTCGTTCTCTGTTTCAGTTCGTTGAATCACCACTTACGGATGCCATTGATAAAACCGCCAACCAGTACACGAAGATGGTTTCACAGGTTGTTGGTGATCGCTGCGACTGGCTTTTCTGGTTTTGGCACGAAAACGACATGGGTGCGCGCGGGTATGAGGTTTGGCCGCAAGGGGTTCAAAAGCCCTATGTAAAGGTAAACAACCTGCATGACCTTGCGTATGTGATCAGCTTTCCTGAAGAGGTTTGACATGGATTCAAAAGGCAATTTGTGTGTAGTTGGGATTTCTGTTCAGCAGGACGAATCTGGTTTGTTCAGCTTAAATGATCTACATCGTGCCAGTGGTGCGGAGGTACGTCATCGGCCTGGAATTTGGCTGCAAAACCTCAATACCAAGGAACTGGTAGGTGAAATTTCGAAATACGGAATTCCGTCTATCCATACAAAACAAGGGATTGGGACGTTTGTTTGCAAGGAATTGGTCTACGCATACGCCATGTGGATCAGTCCGAGCTTCCAGCTCAAAGTGATCCGCGCATACGACGAGATGGTGAATCAGCCAGTCAACCCGTCAAAGCTCACTCGCCTACAACTGATCGAGCTTGCGCTGATCGCCGAACAGGAACGCATCGCGCTTGAAGACAAGGTTTCCGTTCTCGAACCCAAAGCCGAAGCCCTGGACAGGATTGCTGAAGCCGAGGGGAATATGAATATCACGCAGGCAGCGAAGACGCTGCAAATGTCGCCCAAGCGTCTGTTTGCATGGATGTCAAGAAACGGCTGGATTTACCGCCGTCCTGGTGGTCATGAATGGGTGGCATACCAGCCGAAGATCGTGTCCGGTTACATGGAACACAAGGTTGTTGAAATCGGGAGACATGACGGAGACACGCCAAAAATCGTCACGCAAGCGCAAGTAACGCCCAAGGGAATCACGAAATTGGGCGAACTTCTCAGCGTCGAACTCAAGGCAGCTTGATCAACAACACACGGGAATTGATATGAAATTGAAAGCAATCTACATCGCGCTCGGTATGGTTTTCGCTGTCCAGGCACAAGCCCGAGAAGTTGCGTGTGAATGGTGCGACACGGCGTCAGCTCAGGCGTCGTCACAAGCAGCCGCACAGGCATCCGCTGCCGCAAGCGTTACGGCAATCCAGAGTCAGGCAACGATTCAGGGGCAATCCCAGAATGTAACGGTGAACAACAACCAGTCAGGCGATCTTCGTCATTCTGGCGAATACACCGTCAAGTCAGCCCCGACAGTGATTGGCGGATCGAATTCGCCAAGCGCAAATTGCCATGGGACATCGAATGTAGGTCTGTCGTTGGCTGGATTCGGTATCAGTCTCGGGTCAAGCTGGAAGGACAAGGACTGCCAAGTTGTCCAGACTGCAATGAGCATGATGGCACTTGGTTTGCGCGAAGACGCTATCGCCGTACTTTGCCAAGTCGAGCATGTGAAGGTTGCGCCTGTTTGTTCGTCCGGTAAATGAAATCTATCAGGCCATACGTCGAACAGGAACAACAGGCAGTCCATGAGATTCAACAAAAAGACCACCAGTTGGCTGGAAAAGAAGGCAAGAAACAAGCCTTTGGTTTCTACCACCCAAACCGGGAATACGTCATTCGTAGGCACGACGACGAAAAAGCAGCGAAACGCTGGGCAAGAACCTACGGATATCAGTTCGACGGTGAAATTCCAGAAAAGTGGGTCACGAGTCTCCAAGCCTGAAGAGGAATTTTTTCTTCAGATCAAAGCCGCTCGGGTTGATGTGGGCGTGGAACGCGAATACCTGTTCCACCCAACAAGAAAGTGGCGTTTCGATTTTGCCTGGCCTGAAATGATGATCGCCGTCGAAATTGAGGGCGGGATATGGAATGGCGGACGCCATACGCGTGGTCTTGGTTTTGAAAAAGATTGCCAGAAGTACCTTGAGGCCGTCATGCGCGGATGGAAGATCATCAGGGCCACCCCGAGCATGGTCAGGTCTGGGCAGCTACTCAACGCAATCGATGCCCTGATAGGCGGCTACATGCCAATGGACACAGGGGCAACAAAGTGAACACGAAACCAGACCCTGGTGTTCCTCAAGAGTGCGACCTGACAGTATGTGGTCATGCAATAGGTCGAAGGGCGCGAAGCCAATTGATCAATGGCACAGGATCGAATGTAAATGATTAACCCGGCCCCTTATCCGCCAGATACGCGCGCAAAAGGCTGGCGCTTCGAACTCGACCTCGAACAAATTAGCCAATCAGACACTTGGGCGCTGGCACCTCAAGATGCCCGCCCTTGGCTTCTGATGCTGTGGTCGGTCTCATGGCAACAAGTTCCCTGTGGATCGCTTCCAGGAGATGACGCCATCATTGCGGCCAGAATAGGGATGAAACCGGCTGCGTTCGCCAAAAAAAAGTCCATTCTGCTGCGCGGATGGGTGATTGCGGATGACGGGCGTCTTTATCACCAGACGATCACCCAACGCGTACTTTCAATGCTGGAAATCAAGCAAAAAGAGAAGGACAGGAAGGCCGCATACCGAGCAAGGATGTCCGCAAATGTCCCACGGGACAACCATGTGACAGACGTCGGATGCGACGACACCGGAACCGGAACCGGAACCGGAACCGGTTTTAAAAACAATCACCAAGTGGAAACACCTGTAGGTGGAAATTCGCTTGTTCCCGGTCAACCATTGCAGCCGGACAAGCCGGCTGCCTCGCCACGGGGATTCCGTT
>CAZKIB010000005.1:53407-60412 GCA_964552425.1 uncultured Anaerolineaceae bacterium
CAGTCCGGAACCGTCATCACATTGCGCGCCGACAGGAAGGCGAGAAGTTCGCGGATCACTGGCACGCCAAGGCTGGGTCGGATGCTCGAAAGGTGGACTGGGAAGCAACTTGGCGAAATTGGATCAGGCGGGCTGCGCCGCCTTTGGCTGCAAAGTCCGGGAGGTCGAATGACGGATTGACCATTGCCGAGCGCAATAACGCTGCGGTGGAGGAAGCCAAGCGGATGCTGTTCGGTGAAACCCTTGAGCAAGGAATTCAAAATGCTTGAAACCGACTTCGATAAATTCTCGGAAATGCTTAAGGCGGTCGCCGAGTATCACGGGAAAACCATTTCGGCTGGCGTGGTTTCGATCTACTGGCAGGGTTTGCGCGATATCGATCTTCAAGCGCTTCGAAGTGGTTTGACCGCGCATGTCCAAAACCCGGACAGCGGGCAGTTCATGCCGAAGATCGCGGACATTCGGCGAATGATTGCAGGAACAACACAGGATGCGGCGCTGGTTGCATGGGCAAAGGTTGATCGCGCCGTGCGCCAGGTTGGAACATACCGTGATGTGGTATTCGACGACCCTCTGATCCATCGCGTTTTGCATGACATGGGTGGATGGATTCTTCTTGGGTCGAAGCGCGATGACGAATGGCCGTTTCTGGCGCGCGAATTCGAGAACAGGTATCGAGGATTCAGGATGCGCGGCGAGTGCCCGGAATACCCGCACGTCATGGTTGGAATTGCGGGCGCTCAAAATCGAAACGAAAAACATGAACTTCAGCCCCCGGTTCTGATTGGCGATGCGTTGTTGGCCGAGCAAGTGATGGCCGGTGGCACGTCCGGGAATTTGCTGGGGTTTACTCTGGCAAGTGAATCTGATGCTTTGCTGAAACTTGGGTATGCGGATTCCGGGAATCGGAATCTGGTTTCTCCGGTGGCCTTGCCATGAGATATCTGTCGCTTTTTTCAGGGATAGAGGCCGCAACACAGGCGTGGCATCCGCTTGGATGGGAGGCGGTTGCGTTCGCCGAAATCGAGCCGATGCCTTGCTCCTATCTGGCAACCCGCTATCCGAACGTGCCGAATTTGGGTGACGTCTCCAAGATCACAAATGCAGATATTGCTGCGCTCGGAAAGATTGATCTTGTTGTAGGTGGAAGCCCATGCCAAGGCCTTTCTGTGGCCGGAAAAGGGCTTGGTTTGTCGGATGACCGATCCGGTCTTTTTCACCAACAAATGAGGATTTTTCATGCAGCTCGACTTTTTTGCGGATGCCGTTGGCTCGTCTGGGAAAATGTCCCTGGTGCATTCAGCACAAACCACGGACGCGACTTTGCTGTCGTGGTTAACGAAATGGCAGGATGCCAAGTCGATGTCCCCGATGACGGCTGGGGAACGGAAGGCCTGGCGCTGGGTGAAAACGGGCTTGTCGAATGGGCCGTGCTTGACGCGCAATGGTTCGGAGTTCCGCAGCGGCGGCGGCGCGTGTTCGCTGTCCTCGATTCTGGAAACTGGCGAGATAGACCGCCGGTACTTCTTGAGCCCGACCGCTTGCGCGGGGATACTGCGCCGTTCCGTGAGCCGGGGGAAGAAGTTGCCGGAACTCTTACAGCGAGCGCTGGAAAGCGTTGCGGAATACAAGAGCAAGACGGATCATCAGGTTTGATCTGCGCGAATGCCGAAGGCTCTACCGGGCTGCCGTTCCTGACCAGATCAAATATAGGGAAGTGCGTCAACAATCAGACACCGTTGATTGCCAAGGCCTACGGACTTTATGGCGGCAACAAACGTGGAGATCGCCCGGATGGAGGTTTTTATGTCAGGGAAGAGGAAACCTCAAAAACGTTAGATACGGGAGGCGGGCTTAACCCTTCCTGTTCACAGGGCGGTGTTTTGATTGCGTTCGACGCGACGCAAATCACATCGCCAGTAAACGTGTCCAAACCGAAACAGGATGATGCCTGTCATCCGCTTTGCGCTACGGCGCATCCACCGGCGATTGCTTATTCTATTCAGGCAGGCGCGTTACGCGAAAACCCGTCTAGCGGCCCGAATGGTGTCGGAGTTTCGAGTGGCGTTGCGTACACGCTCGAAGCCCGCGCAGAAGTGCAGGCTGTGGCATTCCATGCCAACGAAGGATGGCGCGTGCGGCGACTCACGCCACGAGAATGTGAACGGCTTCAGGGATACCCAGACGACGACACAAAGGTTACGCACAAAGGCAAGCCGGCATCCGACATGGCGCGTTACCGAGCTCTCGGAAATGGCATGGCTGTTCCTGTCATGGCGTGGATAGGAAAGCAGATTGATTGCGCGTTGAAGTTTGAAAAAGGGGTGGAAATTGAGCAATGAACAAGCAAAACCGCTTCATGGGCTGAGTGAAATCCTTGAAATGGTGAAGCAAGGCGATATTTGCCAGGCGCGCGATATGGCTCTGTCCCTTGATCCGAAGGAAAGGATCAAGGTTGAGCGTGCAATCAGGATCAGGTCTGAAATTGATTCTGAGAACAGAGAGACCGGTCGCAGATTCACCATGGCGCGCGAAATGAACGGAATGTCTCAGATATCCGCTGCCGAAGTCATTGGATACCAGAATTCAGCACCGCTTTCAAAAATAGAGGCTGGCATCGCGCCGGCCCCTATTTGGTTGTACCGACGCGCTGCCGAGGTTTACGGCGTGTCAACAGATTACCTGCATGGGTTATCGACCTACCCTGAACGCGATGCCAGGACGGTTGAGCAGGTCGCCATATTGGCATCTGTAAAACGCGCCATGCAAAAGTCAGCCGAACATATTACCGAGTGCGCAATCGTTGCCGCTGCTGAAGCGGTTCCGTTCCGTTCTCGCCTGGCCGAGTATGACGTGGCAGTCCGGGATGCGGTAGAGGCAATGCGCATCGTCAGGGAGTCAAACAAATCATTCGATGACCGTACAAGAGGGGGGGCCAGGCTGGTGCGGAGTATTGATTCTTTGGCTTCCATTGCGTCGTCAGTGGCAAACCTTGAAAACAGAAAACGCATGATCAAACAAGAATCCGCTGACCTTATGGCAGCATCACAAGGCCGTTTTTTTACCTTGCTGTTTGAAGGCCAAGAAGAAAACGGTGGTGCGTAATGCCAAGGTCATCGAAACCAAAGCGTCAGTACAGGTCAAGACCAGTCGTCAACCCTTTGAATATGCGCAACCCGTGGAATATCGAAGGGCAGGCGCACGCTGCGCTTATGGCCGTGAACGGGAAAGCCATGACAGAAGACACGACAACAAGTATCGCTGCCCACGCTGATGTAGTAGAAGGATCGCTAAAAAAACTGGTGACAAAACTGCGATGACTCATGCGAACGGGATCATTCGAGTGATATGTGACATCCAGATTCGTGGCCAGGCGTCCGGAAACTACACGGCTACCGAATTGGAAGCAATCACATTGAACGCCAGCATCGGATATACGGCGACATGGTTGTCCGGAAGAAAAAACATGGAAATCCTCAAGGCGTCAGTCTAAGCATTGAGGTCGCTTAATGCCTTGGGCGGTGTCAGGGTGAACTATGGGAGTTGAAAATGGCAATTACCACAAGCAGCCCAATAGGCCTGCATTCGCATGAAATCAGCATTTTGCTGGGCTGGCATCGTGCGCGCGAGCAGGAATGCGTGAAGCTCAAGCAGTACCTGTCAGCCGACTATCACTTGCGTCGGTCGGTAGTCCTTGAAGATTTGTCAGCGCCTCCGGTTGTCACTGAAGTTGAGGAAAACACGCCAGAACCACAGCAGCCTAAAGGAGACGGCAGTGAACAATGACGTTGAAGCAGCGGCACTTGAAGCCGCGAAATTCCTAAAATCTGGTGTGTGCCATGGTGTGAAAAATGACGCCGGAAAGCCGATGGTTTCCCTGACTTTCATGTCATTCCCAAAAGCACAGAATGCCATCGCGCAGGTCGGCACGTTCGGTGCAAAAAAATACACTCCGGATGGCTGGGGCATGTTCCTGACGGGCAAAGGCGATACACGGACGCGATGCTTCGCCACCTGATTGAAGAAGGGAATGGGATCGAAACAGACCAAGAAAGCGGTCTTCATCATGCCGCTCACGTCGCATGGAATGCCATGGCAAGGCTTGAACTCATGCTTCGCGAATCCGAAAAAAATGTTTCACGTTGAACAATTCCTCGAACTGCGCACGATACGCACGACGGGCAAAGGGGGAGTAATGAAATTCATTGAGAAGGTTGCCCAGACAGGGTTTGGGTTGGTTGTTGTCGGTGTTCTGGTTGGTGTCGGCATACGGGTAGCGCAATGGGCAATCCCTGAACCTGATCGAACAATCGTGGTTTGCTCACCTGGCGATGCGCGCGTGTACCCGGAGTGCCGGGTTCCGAAAAAAACGTGATCAGGCCAAAGAACAAACCGTACAGGGATGCAGCAATCCTCAGACTGGCAAGACAAGCGCCGGCTTGCATGTGTTGTGGATCGCCAAATAACGGCAATGTCGTTGCCGCGCACAGCAACCAAAGCCGTGATGGTAAAGGGATGTCAATCAAGGCTCACGATTACCGGGTCGCCTACGTTTGCCATGTTTGCCACATGGAAATAGACCAAGGGAAAGGGTCGCGAGAAGAACGAACCCAGCAATGGGAATCAGCTCACCGGGCAACCATCGGATGGTTGTTTGATGGTGGTTTTTTGGGGGTGAAAGCATGATGGCAAATTCCGACTTGCAGACGACGGACAAGAAAAAACGGGTATTCGTAAAAGAAGCCGCCAAAGTATGAGTTTGAACGTCAGATTAGCATCGCTCAGACCGCGATTGACTGGATGGTGGCGATGGGGGTTGACGTAAGCACGACCAGGGCGAAGGACGTGCTTGAGGATGGAAGTGTCAAACAATGGGCTGCGAAGTACGCAACATGAACCCACCGAATCGACTCATGAGAAGTTCAATGCCTCGCCTGATCGCCGTAGGAATCTCCGGCCTTTAGGCCGGGGAGGGTGTCAATTTTTTGCCGGTAACGCTGATGCAACACTAGACGCATGGTAAAGACAGAGGAAGTAGAACGGCTGATGAAACGCTGCCAGGTCGGCGTAGGCGGGCTCAATGCGCTGGATACAGCGCGACATCATGGCCGAATGCTACGGCACGCTGGGCGCTCTTGTGCAGGAGCGCGACAGGCTCTTGCGTGGCGAGTACATCTGCAAGCGGTGCGGGATTCGCAAGAACTGCGAGCCGAGTACGGTTCATGAATTCTAGGGTTTGGTATAGGTTGCACCTAATCACACCAACACAAAAAATGAACGAAATAACAGAAACACAGAAGCAAGTGGTGAAGTGGCTGGAAACCGGCCAAGTCGGCAGCAGCAGCAAGTGCATGGCTATCTGGTTGGCATTCGGTGAACGCGCGGAACCGTTTGCACCATCCGATCCAGATGACTTTGACCGCTGCTTGAAGCTATTGGATAAGGCTCCTGGTCTGCGTCCGCTTCTACCCAGGATGGCCGAAGTGGGACTTGGCTGGACGAAGGCCAACAGCGCCCCGAAGACATACGCCCTGATGCGTAGCATCCTGCTGGAAAAGGGAGCAACCCATGGTTTTTATGCTCAACAGCAGAAACAAACAGGCCGGTAAAGACCACAAAAATCATTGATTTGTTAGCGTTTACTAACTTTTACCTTGTTTGATGATGATGTTTTGCCCCGATTTTTGGTCGTCATGGTGTCTCTTGGGTGATCGCCGGCATGGTTTCTTGGTCGCAAGGTTTCCGTGTTTATTGCCGGCAAACCCTTTCTGTAAGCCGTTTTTGCTGAATGATGGTTTCTTTCTCAGCTAGGAAAAATCAGGGATCGTGGTTTCTGTTTATGGGAAACCATGTATCCCATGTCATCAAAACCGAAGCTCACAGCAGAAGAGTGGAACGTAGCAAGGGAGGTCTGGGAATCGGACTCCCGTGAGGGGTATGCCTGGCTGATCAGGCAAATGTCCTTACCGGTTACGGCCCCTGCGATCCGCAAGCGCGCCATGGCTGAGAACTGGATGAAGCCGGCCGACGTTGCGAAAGCCAAGCCTGGAATTAAAGACGTTGAGGTTGAAAAACCGGACGGTTTGCCGCGAATCAAGCCGAAGCCGCTGGAAGAGATTGCGCCGGCTTTGGCCGATGGTATGACCTTTCGCGAGCGTGCATTCGTTGAGGAATACCAGAAAGACAACACCAAGACGAAGGCCGGCGTGCGTGCAGGGTACAAAGAGAAAACCATCAGCGCGGCGACATACCGGTTGATGAAAAAGCCCGCCATTACGGAAGCCATCCGCCTGATCAAAGCCGAACGCATGAGCCGGTTGAGCGAAGAGGCGGATATGGTTGCCAGCCAGTTCTTTGCTGTTGCCACGGCAGACCCGAACGAGCTGGTGCAATACAGGCGCGTGAACTGCCGGCACTGCTGGGGTAACGGTCATCTGTATCAGCGGACGCCGGCCGAATACCGAAACCATGTCAAAGCTGTTTTGCTGTCCAAACACAGCAAGAAGCCGCCACCACCTGAGTTCGACGAAGAAGGCGGGTTTGGCTTCCGGCGCAACCGTGACCCGAATCCTGAATGCCCTGAGTGTTGCGGTGAAGGTGTTGGGGAGATATTCGTTGCCGATAGTCGCCACTTGTCCGCTACTGGGAAACTGCTGTGGGAAGGTGTCCAGATAGGGAAAGATGGCCTTACTGTCAAAATGGCCAGCCGTGAGAGTGCAAGACTCAATATGGCCCGTATGTTCGGGATGCTGGAAGCCAGTGATTCCGAGGAGAAACCGATTGAGGTTGATGTTGACACGCTTGAACGCCAGTACATCGAACGCATGGAGAAGGCTCGCGAACGCCAGCGCGAAGTGCTGAAAGAGCGTGGACTTTTGATCGAAGGCGAATCCGAGGTTCAGGTACAGGAAGACGAACCAAGCGACATTGAGGATTGACCGGGGTGCCTTCAGCAAAGCGCAGGATGAATATCCTGCAAGACGCAAGGTATGCCGATTTCGTTGA
>CAZKIB010000005.1:60495-61549 GCA_964552425.1 uncultured Anaerolineaceae bacterium
AACGCGATGGTTGAGCCTGACGCCAAGGTTTCCGTTGTATCCGGAACAGGCACAGGAAAAACCGCATCGTTCGCCCGTGTCGCGCTTTGGCATCTGCTGTGTCACCCGGTAGCAAAGTACGACGGGAAACTCGAAATCGGCAGCAACACCTACATTGGCGCACCGCTGATCAAACAGGTTGCCGATGGTGTTTGGAAGGAACTGTCAGACACCAGGATATCCATCGCGCAAGGTGAATATGCGTGGTTGAATTCCTATTATTCAGTCACGAAGACCATGGTTGTCGTGAATGGGTACGCCGCCCAGTGGTTTATCAGCCAGATAGCCATGACCAAGGGCGAGTCAATCGGTGTGGCGGGTAAGCACCGGTACTGGCAGCTCATAATCATTGACGAAGCTGCCGGTGTCCCCGAAGAACATTTCGACGTGATCGATGGCACGCAGACGCAGGGCGGAAACCGTACACTCATGGCGTCTCAGGGTGTCCGTAATACCGGCCGCTTCTACGACAGTCACCACTCTTTGGCCATTCACAATGGCGGGAGCTGGTTGCCGCTGCGGTTCAACAGCGAAAAGTCTCCGTTTGTCACGCTGAAATGGCTCAAGGATAGGGAAACAGAAAGCGGCGGGAGAAATTCCGTTGAATACCAGATTCGCGTCTTGGGTCTGTTCGCGTCGTCTTCGTCCAACGTCCTGCTTACCCGAAGCGAAATTGAGCGCGCGTTTGATATTGGGCCGATCATCGGCGATGACGAACCGTTCGGTATTGTCGTGCTGTCAGACGTTGCGCTTGGTGAATATCGTGACGACTCGGTTGTCACCATAGCCAAGATGATCGGGTCTGCCGACCACGGGCCTGACGCTAGGCGTGTTGAATTTATCGACATCCCGATTTGTTCCAACGACAAAAACGAAATTGACCTTGCCGGCGATCTGGTGAATCTGGTTGGAAAGCTATCGAACGCAACGCTGTATGTTGATGCTGGTGGTGTGGGTGCAACGGTGTGCAAGCTGATTGAGCGATCCGGCGCGGTTGTCTCGCGGGTAAACTGGG
>CAZKIB010000005.1:61584-61832 GCA_964552425.1 uncultured Anaerolineaceae bacterium
AAAAGGAATACAAGAACAGGTTCTATAACCTGCGGGCTTGCGCGAACGTGCGTCTGCGTGACGCCGTTCGCGATGGCCGGGTCAGATTTCCGCAAAATATTTCCCGGAGGATGCGGGAAAAGATCATCGGTCAGGGTTCACGTCTTCCGTACCACTTCAGCGAAGCCGGCGGGTTGCGCTATGTGATGGCGAGAAAAGAGGATATGAGGTCTGAAGGGATCAAGTCACCTGACATTTTCGATACATTC
>CAZKIB010000005.1:61866-71491 GCA_964552425.1 uncultured Anaerolineaceae bacterium
ACCTGCCGAAAATTCCAATATCAGCGTGGAAGGGAAGCTGAAAAGCATCCAGGACGAAGCGTCTGCGGCGTTTGCTGGTGCATGACCGTCCCGGAAAAGGCAATCATGTCTTGAATTGCCCAGCCATACCATCGTGCCATGGCTGAAATCACCGGAAACGATATCCAAGCAATGGTCACGCATTGGCTGAAAACGCCAGTGAACGGCTATCTTGGGTCTGACTATGGCAGTGACATCAAGGCGTTGCTGCAAAACCCGCAAACAGCAGGGCTTGCGGACGCCTTCATTGACAAGGCGCGACACGATGTTCCGGTCATTTCCTTGCTGCCATCAGGTGCGGTCAATCTGTATTACCGCGATCAGGGTCCGGACAATCGTGAATTGATCGTCGATGTCGCGGGTGTCGATATCTCGGTGGGTGGTGCTTGATGTACACAAAAACAGATTTTCTGAACACGATCCGTGACAGCATCCTTCAGTATCCGGCTGTTGCTGCGCGGTATCAGGCAGGTGATCCGACAATTCTGCAATCACTCGAAGCCATCGCTACCATGTCAGCCATGCTGAGTCAGCAAATCGAAGTTGCGCAGATGGAGCCCTTCATCAAATCTCGCGATTCAACCATCCTGGCTGAGGCTGCTTTGCGCGGGATTGTACCGATGGCCAAGCCTGCTCGCGTAAGGGTGCGGGTTGAAAACATGAACCTGACGCCGTTCACGCTCACTGCTGGACGTAATCTGATCGATTCGAATGGTCGAATCTATGTAGTTGACTCACCTGTCACGGTTTCTGGCGCGAGCGCCGGCTTGCCTGGGGTGGGGGTGGTTGAGGCCATTCAGTCACAGGCACGAGATTTCACGCACACCGTTGCAGCTTCGAAGCCGTTCTACAAGATCGAAATCCCTGCCGCTGATGGCGACAAGTTCATTTCAGGTGTCGAGGTTTACGACGCCTCTAATGTGGCGTTCGAATACCAGCAGGAATTCACGAACGTAGCGGTTGGTGATCGTGTTTATCATATGGAGACGGACGAATACCGCCGGCTGTATGTGGTGTTCGGGTATGGCGGAGTTGCCGGCTATCAGCCGACATCCGGGGAAACGATCAGGATTGAAGTGCGTGACAGTAATGGCGATGTCCGTCCTGATCAGGACAGCCCGTTCGCACTGGAATACCTGGTCACTCCGGAAGACGCAGGAATCACCATGTTCATGGATGCCTTGGTGACGCCTGGCGCAAATCCTGTTGGCATCACGGTACTTCGCGAGCTGATGCGGTATCCGTCCCTGTATGACCATTCCGCTGTCTATCTGGGTGAGTTCGACTACCTGATCCGGAATCGTGTTCCGAATCTGAAGTTCCTGTCTGTATGGAACGAGCAGATTGAAGAAAAGGTTCGCGGCGCAAGCGTGGACAACATCAATCGCCTGTTCGTGTCAGTGGTGCCGGCGGATGGCGGGACTCAGATTGGCACGGAAGCTGACATTTTGGCCTACGTCGAAGACGCTGATGATTCCTACCGTGTTTCGTTTGTCGAGCCTGTTGTAGACCTGATCGGCATCACGGTTTCTGCCGTGGTTGCGCGCGTTCACGACACTGCCGCCGTGCAATCCCAGATCATTGATGCGCTGTTGTCTGAATACGGGTCTGACGCTCCCGCGTCACGGCGAGGCCTCCAATCTCCGCAATACAAGCGAATTTACGCGCTGTTGCGCGACAGGGTGCCGGCATTGCAAGACGCAGGAAGCGATTTCTCGGTGGTTGTATCGCCACCACCTGATCCGTTGTTGCCTGAACACTACCGATATGCCGATGCGACAAGCATCACTGTGACAATCACGCCAGCCAATTACGCCGCCGGAAACTGGGGATACTGATGCCCAATACAATTCCGAGTTTCGCGCTTCTCGGGTACAAGCGAGGACACAAATACTTCAACCGTATGCGCGCCGAAACAGGTGCAATCACAGCCGGTGACGAAACCATTACGATTGCAGCCTCCATGGCCCCTGATGGTTTTGTCGGTATTTTTGACCTTGGGTTTTCGGTTCCGTTGACCATCATTGACCCGGCTTCTGGTGATGCGATTGATGTTGAGGCAATCACGGCATCGTCGTCCGGGGCGAACATCAATATCGGTTTGGCGTGGGCAGCCGACCGGTCTTTGCCTGCCGGTTCCATTGCTTCATGCAGGTTAAGCGAGGGTGTGCTGAATACGCACGGCTGCGGAGATTGGTCGGCATCTGCTTCCGCAAAAGACTGGGTTTACATTGACGAATTCCATCCTGATGTCACCCTGGACTACTACGGGTATGGTGAATACACGTTCACGCCGGAAGTCGGCCAGATGAACCTGGTCGAGATTGACCCGAATTCAACGCCGCCGCTTTCAAGGCTGCGAATCGCGCTGCCGCAGGATGTTCGTGGGGCTTCATCTGGCCCGGCAATGCGACCGGCACCGACGTATGTGATGATCGTGGTGAAACAGTCCGTTTCATCACCGACTGGGTATGTGGACATCGAGCCAGACGCGGCCTACGCAAAGTTCAAAAACCAGGCTGGTTTTTTCAGTTATGGAGGGTCGTACGGTACGATCAACTCACAGAACGGGCGTGATGAAGTGTTGCTGTTGAAACTCATGCCGGCTGGTGGAATTTGGACGCTGGAATGGGTTGACTTGGTGTACTGACCTGCATGGACATCGGATTCTGTATCGTCGGTGATGGTGTTCTTGGTGATGGTTGTCAGGATCAACCGCCTGTCCCTGTAGTTGAGGAACGCGGGGATTGCTCAACATGGCCTCCCGTTGGGCTTGGGCCGCTGAAAAACAGTTGGGAGGCAACCGATGTCGAATCTGACCTGAAGCGCGTCTTCATTGACCTTTACTACGACTTCATGCGCGCCGGAGAGCGCCGCCTGAACGTCTACGGGTCGCCGCATCTTGGTTCGTTTGGGCTGATCGAACGGTTCGTGAAAGAAGATGGTCTGGCTATGATCCGCAAGGAGGATGAAGATGCCATGCGGTATCTGTTTCGTGCATGGAAGGCCAGAAACCCGAAGCGCGGCCTGCATTTTCTTCGCACCTACCTTCAAATGCTCTGGCCGAACGCATGGACTGCCGAACAGATGTGGCAGGACAAGTCCATTGCCTACCCTAATGGGCTGGTGGTTGAATCAATGGCGGTCTCGCCTGCCACTCATTTTTTGACAAGCCGGGTCGTAGCATCTGTTGAAGACGATGATGAAACTGGCGCAAACCTGACGCAGATAGCGCCCGCTCTTCGCGCTACGCTTGGGGCGAAGTTCCTTTTGTTTCTGACCCTGTTGCGCAGGATGTCCAATACCGGCGATGACGGACTGTTTGTTTACGGCGGGATGCTGGCGCAGCAGTTGTCGGAATGGTTTGGGTCATTCCTGGCCATGCCTTACGCCAGTGAGCCATATGCATATGGCGCTGCTATCGGTGGGGCGCATATCTATGCATCTGGCGAGTGCGTCATGGGTGGCCCGTACCCGCCCCCATAACCGGAAAACACGAAAAAGAATACTTTCATCTGGTTTCATACTGGCGCAAACCTTTTCACCGGGGAGACGCGTCATGGCGACAACAACCAAGCGAATTCGATACAACCTCAATGATCGCGGACGCGCTTTTCGCGGCAAACCGCGAAATTTCGACATTCCGAGACTGGTGGCCACCATCAATGGCGGAGCTGTCCAGGAGAAGGTCAAGCATCGCGACATGCTCGGTTACTACGGGCATTGGCCGCGCCTGAAGTTCGGGATGAACCCTGCTGAAGGCGGGATCGTCAACGGAAAGCAGGTAAACATTGAGCCGGCGCTAGTGACAACTTATCTGCGTGCCGAACTCGACGGAACGGTGGAACACGAAGCTGAGTTTCTTGATAACGGGCCTGGAAAGGTCGCGTTCCAGATGTACAGCAACAAGACTGGTGGGTTTTCGTCCGCGATTGACGAAAGCCGCCCCGAATTCTACGGGTTCGACTATGTATGCGAACCCAATTTCACCACCAATCGTGGGTATTCGCTCGCCTTGGATGGTCTTTCTGAAGCGGACGGCATGACGCTGGATGACGTTGCTGTTGAAGAATACAACCAGCAGATCGCAGGAATTCTGGCACTGATGGAGTTGCTGCAAAAGGAACATGCCAGGACGCTTGATTCCATGGCTGTCATGGAACGCGAACACAGTTGGATGGTTGCCGAGTTGGCCCGTGGCGGCGTCACTCTGGACGATATGTCCATGAAGGCAATCATGCCGGTTATGACGGATGTGAACGCAAAGAACGCCTTGCTGGATACGATCAACGGGTTTGATGGTGTTTCCCTTGGTTCCGTGATCGCCACGCCGAAAAATGACCTTTCCCTACCGAAACCGGCAGCAGGTTTTCTTGCCCGCTACTTGTCCAAGTAAGGCATGAATCAGGAAATAAAAGACGCGTTTGGGCAGTACATGGGGCGTTTTTACGCCTCCATGTCCCCCAACACGCCAGCGCTTGCGGAATACGTCCGTCGCGGGTTTTCTGCGTCAGTTGTATGGGCTGCCGGTCGAATGATTGACCAGGCGGAAGACATGCTTGCGGCATGGCGAAGAAACGACAACACGGACAGCCCGAGCAGTTCGGCCATGTTGCCTGTGATCGTGGTTGCAATGGGCAAAGACATGACTTCCGGGTCGCCTGAATTCGCCCAGTCTATTGCTGATCCTGTTGAAGTGATCGCGCCTGCCGATCCTCAAGAACGGGTGTTCAAGTTGCGTAAGGCGCAGGTTGATGTCCGTGTGCAGCTTGCCATCTTCGCGTCCGACGAACCGACAGCTCGGAGTATCGCCACACAGTTCCTTTTGTGGGTGAGCGCTGCCCCGAATCGTCGGTTTTACCCGACATACAGGTTTGCCGGTCTTGATCATCGGTTCCCTGTCGTTCTGGAAAACCCGGACTTGATGGCTGTCAACGGGGTGACGGAACAGAAGAATCTGACCATCCTGATTGCTGATATCACCCTGCGCTGCGCAATCCCGATGTTCTCGATGCCGCGTGAGCCTGGCCATCCAGCAGGAGCTGATTACACGGACGGGAATGGCGGCGCGATGTTGCCAACCACGCCGCCCACATACGACCCTGCCGACCCACCTGGTTACGCCGTGGTTCGCGAAGTGACGAATCAAGACGAAGTTCAGATCATTCATTCGCATGTTTACGAAGATGCTGGCGAGGCAAAAACGGTCTGGCATCCGGGTAAGACTGACAACAACGA
Organism: uncultured Anaerolineaceae bacterium; assembly: GCA_964552425.1. Classification (GTDB taxonomy): domain Bacteria; phylum Chloroflexota; class Anaerolineae; order Aggregatilineales; family Phototrophicaceae. The sequence goes on from CAZKIB010000005.1 coordinate 67,144, forward strand.
CAACATGACTGGGCCTTGATATGGACAGGTTTGGAAGAGACAAGTTGTACAACATCGCGCCCAAGCCGGCGCGCATTGATGCCGCGCCATGGCGAAACGGAGACCCTTTGGCTGCGTCAGCCATCATGTTTGTTCCAGTTGACGAAACGACATGGGTTGAAGATTTCAGCGGTTATCAGGTGCGTGCCCGCCTGGACTATTCCGGTGAGTGCTGCGACGACGATCTTCTGTTTGAAGAAATCGCTGTGGTGGGTGGCGCACAGGGCGTCAACCTGACCGCAACGGAAGGCGACTACATGAACACCCGGCGCAACCAGGTGGTTCACGGTCTTTTGTGGGCAATTGAATTGCCGTCATCTTTCACGGATCAGATTGAACGAAAGCCTGTCTGCCTGACGGTGCAAACCATGGCAGCGGGAGACACAAGCTGGAAAACAGCATTCATTTTCAAGGTGCCGAGCGAATATGGTTGCTGAAGTTGTCCAGGCTGAAATCGTTGGTGCGCCAGACATTGAAGTCGTTGCGTCCGAAGCGGGTGGTGCGAGCGCTTATGTGATTTGGCGCAGTCAGCCAGGCAATGCCGGTAAAACGGTTGCGGAGTTTCTGGAATCGCTGAAGGGGTACATTGGTTTGGATGGCCCTCCTGGTCCACCGGGTTCGGTTGGTCCGGCTGGGCCGCAAGGTGATCCGGGGCCGCAAGGTGATCCGGGGCCGCAAGGACCGCAGGGGGTTGCGGGTGATTCTACTTATGAACACACGCAATCGGTTCCTGATGCGACATGGGTGATCAATCACGCAATGGGTAAGTTCCCGAGCGTGACCGTAGTGGATTCGGCCGGCAGCGAGGTTATTGGTGAGGTTTCATACATCAACAACATGGCTTTGGTAGTTAATTTCAGCGCCGGTTTCTCCGGCAAAGCGTACCTAAATTGAGGGGTGTGGCATGGCACAGAAGTTTCTGACATCGATTGACCTGAACAAGAACGAGCTGCAAAACGCTCGTCTGCAAAATCTGGCCAGTGCGCCGTCTTCGCCTGCTCTCGGGCAACGGTACTTCGATACCACGGACAATGTTGGCAAGGAGTGGAACGGAACGGCATGGGTCGCATTTGATGCGGCCAAGGTTCCGAATACCCACATCCCGCTGGCAAAACTTGCAACAGACCCGCTGGCTCGCGCGAATCACACCGGAACCCAGACGGCTTCGACGATCAGCGATTTCGATACCGCTGTGCGAACCAACCGGCTTGACCAGATGGCCGCGCCTACGGCCGATGTCAGCGCGAACAACCAGAAAATCACCAATCTTGCGAACGGTGTCTCGAACTCCGACGCCGCGAACGTCGGGCAGGTTACGGCGGCGATTGAGGCTGCCGTTGCTGGGCTTGACTGGAAAGAAGCTGTCCGGGTTGCCACCACGGCAAACATTACCCTGAGCGGTTTGCAGACTATTGACGGGGTATCGCTGTCGGCTGACGAACGTGTTCTGGTCAAGGATCAGTCAGCCGGTGCTGAAAACGGCATCTACCTGGCCAAGTCCGGGGCTTGGGTGCGGTCGGCAGACGCGGACACTGCTGCCGACATCAAGGACATGAGCGTCCTTGTTGCTGAAGGTACGGCGGGGCATGGGACGCAGTGGAAGCTGTCAACCGATAACGTGGTTCTCGGTACAACTGCGCTTGTGTTTGTGCAGCATGGCGCTGGCGCGTCTGCGTATACCGCCGGCAACGGCCTTGTGCTTTCGGGTAATGAATTCAGCGTCGGTGCTGGTTTGGGCATTGTTGTCAGCGCGGACGAAGTTGCGATTGATCCTTCCGTGGTGGTGCAGAAGTACGCCGCGACAATCGGCGACGGATCGGCGGTCAGTATCGCTGTAACGCACGGACTGAACAATCAGGACTGCCATGTTTCGGTGCGCGAAGTATCGAGCAATGCGGAAATCATCTGTGATGTTGTCCATACCAACGCGAACGTGGTGACACTCGGTTTTGCTGTTGCCCCGGCGTCTAACTCGTTGCGTGTTTCTGTGCTTGGCTGATGAAGCATCTTGGAGCACGCGCGGCTGGGCACATCGGTGACAGGGATGCGCGCAGTTTCACCATGTCCGGTCTGGTTGCTGCTGCCAGTGCAAACGGACTGATTGCTGGCGAGTTGTATTTCATATCCGACAAGGGCCGCACCGCCATCGGTCTGTCTGCAAACACCTACAAAATCGAGCCGCGCATCTACACGCAGGCCACATCTCCTGCTGATGCACTGCCTGGTGATATCTGGATCGAGACCCCATGAGTTGGATCGCCGAATCGCTGCGTAACCGGATGCTGGATTTTCTCTGGCGCGGGCAATCGCTCGCCCTGGGCGGGCAAACCGCAAGCTGGGGCGCGCCGCCCACCTATTACGTCGGGCTGCTCTCCGTGGTGGGTAGCGATGCCGGCGGCGAAACCGAGCTTTCCGGCACGGGCTATGCGCGGGTGGCCATCGCCGCATCGCTCACGCTCTTCAACGCCACGCAGGGCGGCACGTCCGGGGCCAGCAGCGGCACGGATGGCGCAACCGAGAACGCCGGCATCGTGCAGTTCCCGCTCGTAGGCGCGGGCGGGTGGGGCACGGCTGCCGGGTTCGGGCTGTACGAGGCTGCGTCGGGCGGCTCGCCGGTGCTGGCCAGGGCGCTGTCCACGCCGCGCACGCTGGCGGAGGACGATGATCCTAGGTTCAACGTCGGTGCGCTCACGCTCTCCGTTTCGAAAACTGTTTGAGGATACCCATGCTGACCACAGCCGAAGTACAGGCGTATACCGCCGACCCCGACCTCGCCGCTGCGCTGGCAGCAGGCAACGACGTAGCCGCAGCCGAACGGCTCTCGCAAATGCTCACGGATACCGTACTCGTGCCCATCAGCCAACTTGCCGCATGGGCGGCGACCAACGGCCTGCGCGCGCAGTTGCAGGACGCAGCCGACATCGCCGGACACCCGCTGCGCAGCATCGCGCTGGCCGCGCTTGATCTGCTGCGCGGCAACATGAGCGAGTCGTTTGACACCGTGGCCTACGCGCCGATGCTCGACGCCCTGCAATCTGCCGGTATGTTCAGCCCTGCCGAGCGCGACATGCTCACGCTGATGGCCACGCGACCCCGCGCCATCACGCCCGACGACGTGGCCCGCGCGGTGCGCAACGATGATGGGAGCAGCAAGCTATGAGTGGCGAGATGATCGTCGTCAACGGCACGACAAAAACGCTGGTATCCAGCGGCGCGAGCCTGGCCAACAACACCATGAGCGCAGCGAGCGCCGCCACCTACGACCGCACCACGGACGGCGGCGGGTTCCCCGACGCGAGCCTGGTGCTGGCTGTGGGATTCGGTACGGCCCCCACGGTCAACACCACGCTCGACCTGTACGCGCGGGAGTTGGACATCGACGGCACCAACGATGCCGTGGCCCCCTCCACCACCTACAAACGCCGATACATCGGATCGTTCCCCGTCATCAACCAGACCGCGATGCAGTACATCAAACTCAACGCGTTCGACGTGCCCAAATTTGCGGAGTATTACATCCACAACAACGCCACAGGCCAGACCGTGAGCGCGGGCTGGACGCTCAAAATCACCCCGCGCAGCTACGCGCCCGCACCATAAGGCCGGCGCGTGTCGTCGATCATTCTCCCGAGTCGCTGGCAGCGGCAGCCGTCAGGCCAGTTTGAGATAGATTGGCGCAACGAGCTGACGCGCGGCCTCGCGCACTGCTACGTCGGTGGGGATGGGTATCACATCAACCGCGTCACCGGGCAGCACACCGGCACGCTGACTGGGCGCATGGGGTCGGAGGCGCGCCCCGATGCCCAGGCAACAGCCGGCACAGGGTCGGCGTACATGCTTGAGTCGCTCAATGCGCCGACGGCCCTGCCCCTGTCCATCGGCGTGATCGCCGGGGCGCGCCCCAACGGCAACGGGCCGATTTTGGGCTCATTCACAGGCGGGTCTGTGGGGTCTGCTGTTGCTGCGGTGGGTACGGGGTTCATCGGCAACGCCTACCCCGAGTACCTCATCGATCTTGATTCTGGCGTGCGCGTCAAGGATGATTCCGCGCAAAGCTCACTAGCCAACACCGACCGCGCGTATGTCTGTCGTTCCAACTCGGCCACGGACCATGCGCTAATCGTTGGCCGGCGAAAAACCACCAACACGACGACGCGCAGCGTGGTGGTTGCAGGCGCGCAGGTCGGTCTTGGTCGCGCTGTGCTGCACAATTTTTCGGCAGGCACGTTGGGCGCAACGGCGTGGTTTTCGCTGGCCTGCATGTGGTTTCGCGGGCTAGACGATGCCGAGGCGTTCGAGTTCAACGTCG
>CAZKIB010000006.1:0-945 GCA_964552425.1 uncultured Anaerolineaceae bacterium
GCCGGGGTTCGTCAGCGTGAAGGTGCTGCCCTGAACATCCGCCACCGATCCGAGCTGTCTCGCCATGCCCGAAATCGCCGAACCCGTCGTCCTGCCCGCCAGCATCCCCAATCTGCTGGTGAACGGCTCATCAGGCATCGCAGTAGGCATGTCCACCAATATCCCGCCGCACAATCTCGGCGAGGTCTGCGATGCTCTCGTCTACATGCTCAATAACTGGAAATCACTTGAAGAAATTTCCACGCTGGACCTGATGCAGTTTGTTAAAGGGCCGGACTTCCCTACCGGGGGTCTTGTGTATCGTCACCGCGACGGTCTTGAATCAGACGAAGACACCCTCGTCAGCGCTTATGCCACCGGGCGTGGCAAGATCACTGTGCGCGCCAAAATCCACATCGAAGATATGGGACGCGGTAAATCGCGCATTATTGTCAGCGAACTGCCCTACCAGACCAATAAAGCCACCCTGTCCGAACGAATCGCTATGCTGGTGCGCAATGGCAAGCTGGAAGGTCTGGCTGACCTGCGCGACGAGTCTGACCGGCAGGGCATTCGTCTTGTCATCGAACTTCAGCGCGGCGTGCAAGCCAGCGGGGTCGTGGCAGAACTGTTCCGGCAGACCCCCTTGCAGGAAACGTTCAGCATCATCATGCTGGCGCTGGTCGATAACGAACCGCGTATTCTGACACTCAAACAGGCGTTGAAAGTCTATCTCGATCACCGGCTGGAAGTCATCCGGCGGCGCAGCGAATTTGAACTGGCGCGTGCGCGTGAACGTGCCCATATTCTGGAAGGCCTGCTTAAAGCGCTGGATAACATTGACGAAGCCATCGCCATCATCCGCAAATCGCGCACGATTGAAACGGCGCGGGCCAACTTGCGTAAAACCCTGCAAATCAGCGAAATCCAGGCGCAGGCTATTCTGGATATGCAGCTTCGCCGGCT
>CAZKIB010000006.1:988-8646 GCA_964552425.1 uncultured Anaerolineaceae bacterium
AAAAAATCCAGCTGATCAAGTATCTTGAAGGGCTGCTCCAGAGCCAGGAGAAAATGCGCGGAGTCATTATTGACGAATTGGGCAGCATCAAACAAGCCTACAGCGACCCACGCCGCACGATCATTGTGGACAGTATGGCTACTGATACACAGACTTTGCTGATTCCACAGGAAAACACCTGGGTGACACTGACGGTTGATGGGCTTCTGGGACGCAGCTATGAGGATGCGCCGCCCAAAATCACCACCGAAGTCAAAAATCCGCCGCGCTTTATCCTGCACAGCAGCACCAACCACACCATTTATCTGTTTACCAGCCAGGGACAATGCGCGACCATCCCGGTGCAGCAGCTTCCGCAGGTGAATGACCCTGGTGACGGCACAGCCTTCAATACCCTGTGTTCACTGAGCGCCGGTGAGATCATAACTGCTGTCCTCAGCCTGCCCCCCGGACTGGAAACGGGTTATCTGTTCCTGAGTACCCATGACGCGCAGGTCAAACGACTGCGGATGGAAGACCTGCCCGGTGTCTCGGCCAACGCCTTTAAGGTGATGAATGTGACTGATAATGACCAGTTGGGCTGGGTGTTGTACACCACTGGCGAAAACGACATTCTACTGGTGACATCGCAAGGCCAGGCCATTCGATTTAAGGAAGATGATGTGCGTCCGACTGGTTTGCCATCCGGGGGTATGCGCGGCATCAAACTGGCGGGCCAGCGGGACCGGGTGGTCGGAACTAATATCGTCGTTGAGAATCAATATGTCTGGACAATCACGGATAACGGCGTCGCGGTGATCGCCTCCGCTTCCGAATTTCCCCTTCAGGGACGGGCTGGTTCGGGTGTCATTGCCATGCGTCTGCCCCAGGACAGTCAGGCTGTCACCGCTGCGACCATTGGCCGTCAGGACGATAACATCGTGGTGCTGACCGATAAGGACAAACCCAAATATATGCGTATCGGGCTGGCACCCAAAATCAAACGTGGACGGCCCGGTGGTGATTATGTGATTTCCATGCGTGCCAAAGAAACTGTCAAGGCAGTCGTCAACTTTCAGGATCAACTCACCGTGCCGGAAATGGCTGAATAGAGCAGATTATTTGCGGTTGGAAATAATCCGTTCCAGTTCACCTGCCAGTTCCTGAAGATGCTTGGCAGGGTCCACACCCAGCCTGTGCTGTAATTCGTTTTTCAGCCGGTTGTACACTTTCAAAGCGTCAGCCGGCATCTCAAATTCCTGATACAGTTTCATAGCGCTCAGGGCTACATCTTCGCGATTGGGGTTCGTGGTAGCGGCCCGCAGATACAGACCCAGGGCTTCCTGTTTTGCCCCCTGCTGTTCACGCGCTTTTGCCAGCCCAATCAGGGCTTCGCCATAGGACTGGCGCAGTTCACGCCGCCGGTCATCCACCCAGGGCATGTCCAGTGAAGTGAGGAAATCATCCCGGTAAAGTGAAACCGCCTGCCGCAGCATCGTCGTCGCATCATCGATGCTGGCGACAGCGCTGTCCTGATAAAGCTCCGAAAAGCGCACGACGTCATAACTCAGTTCAATTTCCGGTGAGATGTGGTAGAAACCAGACCAGTACACCGTCAGGTCCACACCCAGAACCTCGCTGATCTTGCGCTTGGTTACATGAAAGACGTTGGTAGCTTCTCTGACAGATAAATTCGGCCAGAAGGTGTCAAAAATATCGTTGCGGGTGGTCATGCCTTTGTCTACCAGGTAGAAAAACAGGGCGCGCGGCAGCAGACCATCCCAGGTATCCACCAGCTCACCATCCCGCAGCACCCGCCCCGTGCCCAGCGCGCGCACTTCCAGAAGCACCTTTTTATCATTCTCACGCCGTGCATAATCCCACAGCATCAGGTCAGAATCCACCGGCACAAACACCATTTGCGGCTTCAGATGTTCGTCACGAAACAATTCATGGGGTGGATTGCGGGTCATCAGAACCACGCGGCCTGTGGTAAAGCGGCGCAGCAGGTCCGTCAGGAAAGGGGCAAATTCACCCGGCTGCACACAGTCACACTCGTCCAGTACCAGCTGATCCACACCTGCAAACCCGGCACCTTCGTTCTGGATATGCAGCGCACCTTCAAACTGCGCATCCAGGTGCGCGCGCGTCAGATTTTTGCCATCAAACCGAACATAAACGGACGGCTGCATTTCGAAAAGAGAAGTGAGAATCAAGTGTTGTTGTTTATAGTTGGGGTGGATCACAACAACCCGAAAATTGGGGACTAAATGAGGTAACTGCTCCGCTGCCAGTTGATGCGAAATACCATACATGAACAAACTCCCCTTGCCAGCATTTCAGGCGGACATTAATTGGCATGAAAATTCAAAACGAGGCACATAAGGATTGGGCCGGGTTTGATTCGGTTAGTATATTATAATTTGTTAGTAATGGACTCGCAAATGAAAAACGAAAGAAAATACAATATTGCTGTTTGCGCACGGTAAGATGCTCTGTAGGAGCCTGATTTTGACGGCGCATATTCCGGCAGCTTATGATTGTCCCCACGCTTCGCAAACAGCGTTGTAGCGCGGGGAATCATTAAACTATTCAGGCGCTAGGTCATATTCCGGCGGCGGGCCTCAACCACGTTTTCAACCGCTTCCAGCCGCGTCAGGATACGCGAGAGTTGTTCCGCGCTGGTAATGTCGATGACCAGTTGAAAAGTTGCGATATTCTGGCGCGTCGTCACGTTGACAGACGACATATTCACCCCGGCGTCCGCGATCACAATGCTGATATCGCGCATGAGACCTTCACGATCATAGGCGATAATTTCCAGCGGAACGGAATAACGCTGTTCGGCTGAGGCGTGCCCCCAGGTCACATCGACCATCCGCTCCGGTTCCTGACTGGACTGCATATTGCCACAGTCCCGCCGGTGAACAGTGACACCGCGACCACGTGTAACATAACCGACAATATCATCACCGGGCATCGGGCTGCAACACCTTGCGATCTGCACAAGCAGACCGCCAGTGCCCATGATGTTGATGCCATTACCGGTCTGCGGGTTGATATGCTGGGGCGCGGGACGCGGCGTGGGTTGCAGCATCGACGCAATCAGATTCTGCCTGACGGTCTGCTTTTCATGCTGGCGTTCGGTTTCGAGAATGCGCATGGCGATCTGGGAGCTGTTGATGTCCCCTGCCCCGATTGCCACCATCAGGTCTTCCGCCCGGTCACAGTTAAACAGGTGGGCCACCGCGTCAAAGGTCATACTGTCAATCACGCCCAGCCGCTTCAACTCACGTTCCAGAAGTTCCCGCCCGTTCGCAAGATGTTTGGCGCGATCCTGCTTACGGAACCAGTGGCGGATTTTTGTTTTGGCGCGCTGCGTCTTTACGTAACCCAGGTTCGGGTTCAGCCAGTCCAGGCTGGGGCCGCCGCGTTTGGAGGTGAGAATTTCGACCTGGTCGCCGGTCTTCAGGTTATAGTCCAGCCCAACCAGGCGGCCATGTACTTTAGCGCCCCGGCAGCGATGGCCGATTTCTGTGTGAATATGATAGGCAAAGTCAATCGGCGTGGAGCCAACGGGCAGGTCGTAAATATCCCCTTTGGGCGTAAAAGCGTAGATACGATCCTGAAAAACCTCGCTTTTCATCGTATCGAGGAAACTTTCAGCGTTGTCTACGTCAGGGCCGAATTCCATAATGCGTCGCAGGAAGTTGATCCGCCGCTCGAATTCCTCATCACGCTGGTGATGATCTTCCTTGTAACGCCAGTGCGCCGCGATACCATATTCGGCGTGTTCGTGCATGTCCCAGGTGCGAATCTGCACCTCAAGAGTCTTGCCTTCATGATCCAGCACAGCCGTATGGAGGCTCTGGTAAAAATTGTCCTTCGGGCTGGCGATATAATCATCGAACTCGCCCGGTATGGGCCGCCACAGATTATGAACAATGCCCAGCACCAGATAACATTCCGGCTTGGTATCCACGATGACCCGCAGCGCGCGCACGTCGTAAATCTGGTCGAAGGGTAACTGTTTGCGCTGCATCTTGTTGTAGATGCTGAAAATGTGTTTGGGCCGCCCGCTGATGGTCGCGGTTTCCAGACCGTATTTGCCCAGTTCGCCCCGCAGACTTTTGCTGATTTTCTGCATGTAGGTTTCACGGTCTGCCCGGCGCTCAGCGATGCTCGAAGCAATTCGCTTGTATTCATCCGGGCTGAGATAGCGGAAACTCAGGTCTTCCAGTTCCCACTTGATCTGCCAGATCCCGAGCCGGTTCGCCAGCGGCGCGAAAATATCCAGTGTCTCCTGCGCGATGAGAACCTGTTTATGCGGTGGCATATAGCCAAGTGTGCGCATGTTATGCAGGCGGTCCGCCAGTTTGACCAGCACCACCCGGACATCATCGCCCATTGCCAGCAGCATCTTACGGATATATTCCAGTTCACGGTCATTGCGCCGGCTGCCGCTGTCCACGTTGATCGGCAGATTGGTCAGCTTGGAAACACCATCCACCAGAGTGGCGACTTTTTCGCCGAACTCGCTGCGCAGTTCTTCATAGGTTACAGGGGTATCTTCCAGCGTGTCGTGCAGCAGCGCCGCCGCCACTGCTTCGGCATCCAACTTCAGATCGGCCAGAATATGAGCTACCGCGACACAATGGGTAAAATAAGGTTCACCACTTTTGCGCCGCTGACCATCATGTGCTTTTTCCGCTTTGTAGTAAGCCCGCTCAACCAGAGAGCGATCATTTGGAGAAAGATTGGGGAGCGCTTCGAGAAGCGTTTGCAGGTTCATTTCACCAGCTAATTCATCGACAGCATCAATATGCTCTTGAATAATCATAACCCAGTTCTGTAGTAGTGTGATTAGATGAGTATCGAATTTGTGTAAAATAAACCCGGTACGTATTGCGGATATGTTATAATCCCATTTCGTGAATCGTGCAATGAAAGGTTCCGCTTTGGCCGATTTGCTCAATGTAGACCTGGCGCTGGAGCATATTCTGAGCGCATTTCATCCGCTGCCCGCAGAATCGGTCTCCATTACCGAGGCGCAGGGGCGTGTGCTGGCAGACGACATCCTTTCCACGATCAATCTGCCCCCCTTCCCCAACTCCAGTATGGACGGTTATGCCGTGCGCGCGGAAGATGTGCAGGGCGCGTCATCTGACAACCCTATCCCACTGCGGGTGGTCATGGATATTCCAGCCGGGACGGCCCCCTCTGGCGCTGTTCAGCCCGGAGAAGCGGCGCGCATCATGACCGGCGCCCCCATGCCGGAAGGAGCCAACGCGGTTGTGCCCGTCGAGCAGACCGACAGCAACTGGCGAGCGGGAACCGATATTACCCTCTCCGATGAGGTCCGTATTTATCATTCCGCAGGCACAGGCAGCAATGTACGCCCCGCTGGTGAGGATGTGGCGGCGGGGCAGTTGGTTCTGAGCGCGGGAACTACTTTACGTCCACAGGATGTGGGCATTCTGGCAGCTCTCGGCCAGGCGACCATTCCGGTGATACGCCAGCCGCGAGTCGCCATCGTCAGCACCGGTGATGAACTGGTCGATGTGAGCGAACCGCTGGCTCCCGGCCAGATCAGGGATTCCAACAGCCACGCGATTGCCGGGTTCGTCAGGCAATACGGCGGTATTCCGCTGCGACAGCCCATCGCCAGAGACAAACTCGAAGCAGTGCGGGACATGTTTCAGCAGGTACTGGCTCAGAAACCGGATTTTATCATCAGTTCCGCCGGGGTCTCGGTTGGGACGTTTGATGTCGTGCGGACGGTGCTGGACGAACTGGGTGAGGTCCAGTTCTGGCGCGTAAATGTCCGTCCGGGCAAGCCACTGGCATTTGGACAAATTCAGGGCATACCCTTTTTTGGTCTGCCGGGAAATCCGGTTTCGGCGCTGGTTACGTTTGATATTTTCGTGAGGCCAGCGTTACATCGGCTGCTACGCCAGTCAGATGATGCTGAAACCATTCGGGCGCTGACAGGTGAAGACCTGCAATCGGATGGGCGGCGCAGTTACCTTCGCGTGCGACTATTCCGCGAAAACGGCCAGGTGATCGCCCGGACCACCGGAACCCAGAGTTCCGGCGCATTGATGTCGATGGTCAAAGCGGATGGGCTGCTCATCATCCCGGAAAACGTCACCTTTGTACCCGCAGGCACAGAACTGCCTGTTCGCCTGCTCCGCCAACACATCTAAGCCTAAAGCCAATAGTCTGCTCAGTAAAGGAATCTCAAGTGGCATCGCATACACAGGACATTAAACAATCCAGAGACACGCTCTACATTGCGAGTCTCGTGCTGGTGGTTATAGGGGTTTTTATCAGCGGCTATCTGGCCTATACCAAGCTGACCAACACCAGCGCAGTTTGTCTGGAAACCGGCACGATCAACTGTGATGTCGTGCAATCCAGCGCTTACTCGAAATTCGCGGGAATCGACATCGCCTATCTGGGCTTTGTGGCTTATCTGGCGCTGGGCGTCATGCTGCTGCTGGAAAACCGCGTGCCACTGTTGCAGACCTATGGAAAAATTCTGGTCTTCGGTGGCACGCTGTTCGGGTTTCTGTATGCGCTCTGGCTGGTTTATGTCCAGGCGGGTATATTGCAGGCCTTATGTCTGTGGTGTCTCGGCCATGAGATCACGATGACGCTGCTCTTTGTGGTGTCAACCCTGCGGCTGTGGCAGAGTATGCGCGCCTGACGCCAGAAATTACTTGGACTGACTGCGAAGCGTGCGGGCAATAATATCGTCCTGCTGCTGCGACAGCTTGCGCTTCCGGTCAGCCTTATCGGCAGCAGCCTTTGTCGAGCTGTCTGACTGCGACATGGCACGCCGCAGCGCCAGTTCCATTGCTGTCGGCACGTTTTCCTCTTCCTCATCGTCGATAATCGCCTCGACTTTGGGTTCAGCGGCTTTCATCGTCAGGTCAATCTGACGCTTCTTGCGATTGATCTTGAGGACCCGTGCTTCAATTTCCTGCCCCATGCTCACCACGTCTGACGGCGATTTGACATAGCCGTTGGCAAGTTCAGACACATGCACCATGCCCGGACGTTCTGCGCCAATATCCACAAACACACCAAAATTCTCGATGCGGACCACTTTTCCAGTCACCGCATCGCCCTCGCGCAGCTCATCCCAGGTCAATGCCGGTGGCGGGGTTGTCGCCAGAGCGACGCGCCGGGTCGTCGTATCCACTTTGAGAACGTAAACGGTAATCTCATCATCGACTTTCAGCACATCCGACACATTACGTACGTTGGACTGGCTCAACTGGGAGATGTGCAGAAAGGCGTCTTCCCCAACGCCGATGTCCACGAATGCGCCGGTCAATTCCAGTCGAGTGACCTTCCCGCGCAGTTCCATTCGTGGGGCCAGTTCTTCAATCGAACCGGGTGTAGTTGTATCTGCGCTCATCTGACCCATACTCCTTATATCCTAATAGAATGATCCGAAACGATTCTGACAGTCCCACTGGACAGCCAGTGCCTTACTACGGGTTGGGTGTTGGGGTAAGTGTGACGCTGGGTGTCACCTCCAATTCGCTTCCGATATAGGCGCTGAATGACTGATAACCTTCCCACGCATGTAACTCGGTGGTCTGTAACAGCAGTTCCATATCTTCAGGCACAAAATACAGCATACCGATAATCTCGCTGGCGGCGCTCAG
>CAZKIB010000006.1:8666-9728 GCA_964552425.1 uncultured Anaerolineaceae bacterium
AGGCGTAAACAACCATCGGAACATCCGGGTAAATGAGGCTGACGATGGCCTGCTCCGGCGTAAATTCCTGACCGGCGAGATACACTGGTTCACCGTGTACTTCAATGACTTCGCCGAGTGACATCACAGGTGCTGTTCGCAAAAATATCAAACGCACAACCTCGCCATCTTCAGAGAGAATCTGGCAGCAAGCCGCGCCGCTTTCTCCCTGCTGCCATGACAATTGAATGCGTGTGCTGCCATCTTCGGCGGTCTGGGTCTGAACGTTGTGAAATTCGGGGTCGTCTTCGACCATAATCACCGCATCGCGCCAGGTTGTTTCGCCGGGTGTGATGCCGCGAAAACACGGCGCGGCGCAGGGTTCACCTGAAACCAGACTTGTATCATTGAGTAAGGTGTCATCTCTGAGAACCGGGGCCGGCACACACGCTGCAATGAAAGCCAGAAGAGGGATAGCCACAAACAAGACACGAAAATGGTTCATAAGCAGCAGCACAAACCCGTGTTAACCCACACGAGTTGTACCCAACTCCTTTCTTGGCCCCGGCAGGAAATAGACAAGCGGGTGTTTTTGACAGGAACACCCAAACCTGAAGGTTATTTTTAGCGCAAGCTAACTCAGGGGCATTGGTGCAATTGTAGCGCGTTTTACGGCTAGTTCAACCGTGAGAATGTCAGATCATACGCGCCCGTCGTGCCGCCAAACTGCATTCCGAAGTGCGTGGCTACGATGATGTACTGCCCATCTTCCGGCAGGGTAAATTCACTGATGAGCGAGTCCGTGCTTTCACCAACTACCGCATCATCATTGTTAGCAATCTGAAACCCGTTGGGGTCCAGCAGGAACAGAACCGTATCCAGCCGTCCGGCGGTAGCGACCATGCTGATATTCACCACGTCGCCCGCTTCACCCTCGAATGTATAGAGGTCGAATTTATCCTCGTTGGTGATGCTGCCGCTGATAGACTGGCCGCTGACCACCGCAACCGCATTGGGCAGTTCCGCCTGGAAATTGAGCGTGGTGACATCCAACTGCTGCCCGCCGGCCCCCTGACGGGTCCC
>CAZKIB010000006.1:9744-12844 GCA_964552425.1 uncultured Anaerolineaceae bacterium
TAAACCCGCCCTCTCCGGTTTGCACCTGTCCATCCAGGCCGATCACGAAACTGGTCAGGTAAATCTGATTCTGGGAAATCAGCGAGGTGTCCGTAAATACAGGTGTGCCATCCACCAGAATATTCAGAGCAAAATTGACCGGGTTGGTATCGTTACAGGGGTTCTGATACCAGACCTCGACTTCATAAAGTCCTGGTGTCCGCAAACCCGCCGGCCAGTAGATATAGGATACCGGGCTGGTCTGCGCGGGTATGCAGTTGACGTTGCCTGCTGCGGCCAGGCGTCCACCGCTGGGCGAGGTCGGCGTATCGTCAAAAACGGAGTCGCCACGCGGGTCGCGCGCCAGAAGCTGAATATCCGCGCCTGTGTTCCATGTCAGGGCAATCTCCACATCACCGCGCGGCAGAGCCAGGTCCAGCACGTCCTGCGGCAGGTCGCCTGTTGGCCCCGTGACCAGCAGCGTATAGTTGCCTTCGGTCCCGCCCACATCCTTACCGTAACGGGTTGCTACAATAGTGTAGGTGCCGGTTGTAAACAGGCGGAAGTTCGCAATGCTGGAGTCCGTGTTGCCCTGCGCCAGATCATCGTTGGAGCCAATGATATTGCCGGATGAATCGAGCAGAATCAACAGAGTATCCAGGCTGCCGGTAGTGGCGTTCATGTTGATCGTCACCAGTTCGTTGGCCTCACCGGCAAAGGTATAGGTGTCAAAATAGCTGCTGCTGGTCAGCAGACCCACGATGGGCGTGTTGCGTTCAACCGGTTGCGGATTAGCAACCAACTGCGCAAGCGGAACCGGCAGCACCGTTGTGTCGGTATACAGACCGCTGCTGCCTGCGGTCAGCGAACCTTCCGGCCCAACCACCACGCTGGACACAAAGACCTCACTGGGCAGCAGATTCCCCTGAATGGTATCGATCACTTCATTGTCAAGCTGCACTGTCACCGTGAAACTGGCAGGATCAGTCGTCGGGCAGTCTTCCAATGGCTGATAGTACACCAGCAGTTCGTAGCTCCCTGTCGGCAGCACGCCGGCAGGCCACGCCACCTGTTCCGCTGGCGTATCGGCAGACCGGGTATCGCAGACGCTGTTGATATTCACACCGAACTGGCCGCCGCTTGGCACGTTGGGCGTGGCAAAGAACACACTGCCACCTACCGGATCGCGCACTTCAAGGTCGAGATTCGCCAGCGTGTCCCATTCCAGTGAAATCTGCATTCCGTTCACGGTCAGGATTTGACCAGGCGCGAACGTTTCCGGGGCTTGCGGCTGAATGGTGGGAACAACTACCGGCGCGAGGGTGGGTGTCGACGGAATGGCTGTCGGTTGCAGGGCTTCAGTCCCAACGATTTGCGCGTCCCCGCTCAGTTCAAAGCTCAGTTCAAAGGTGCTGCCAGCGGGCAAAGTGACACCCAGGGCCGACAATACCGTTACATAATAGCTGCCATCGTCCGGCAGGCTCACATCAGCGAGGGTAGTCACCCCACCGCTTTCGAAACCCTGCGCGACGGTTGCACCCAGCGCGTCGGTGATGAGCAGCGCAAGACCCAGGCCAGTTTCACTTTCGGCGCTCACAGTCACGATATTACCGGCGCTGGCGGTAAAAGTAAACACCTGTGCCACATTATTGGCATCAAGCGTGCCGGTCACACTGCTGCCAGATTCAAGCGTGCGTTCGGGTTGTGCCAGCACCACAGATACAGACAGCATCAGGATAGAAAGCGGTATGACCAATGACCGCAGGAGTTTGCGAAGCGTGCGTGCGTGCATGTAAGGAATCCTCCTCTTGTCAGAATGCACAGAAGTCTAGTGTAACGGAAGGGGCGCGGCCACGCCATTGCCTTTTCTGACGACTGCCCCACGCTATGAAGACGCCTCAGTCTCAACGGGTTGGGCTGTCGCCGGTTCGGCGGGTTTGAGTTCCACAAAACTGGTTGTGCCCTCAAACACATCAATAACTTTGGAAACGCGCTCTCCGTTGATCGTGGCGACCACTTCATAACGGCCGGCTGGCACGTCGCCAATCGCAAAATTCTCGTCCCAGACCGGGTCGGTGTTTACGTCCAGCGCGCTGTCAAAAAAGATATAGGATGTGGTCGTATTCTGCACCAGCCCGGTCGCCCAACTGCGCAGCGTAATATCCACATCGTTGATAAAATCGCCATTTGAATCAACCAGCCGCCCGGCAATAACCCCATGCCCGACATAGGGAACCATCCAGAGAACGGGGTTATACGTGTCCCCGTAATGACAGCCACCCATGCGAATCTCAAAATGAACATGCGGCCCGCTGACCCGTCCGGTAGCCCCCACCAGCCCGATGACATCCCCTGCCTGGACATAAGTGCCCTGCTCAACCAGCACGGCGGACAGGTGGGCGTAGAGCGAGTAAATATGCTGGTTGCGGTAGCCAAAGTCGTGTTCGATCAGGACGACATTGCCATAACTCGGCGAGTTCTGAAAAGCGCACCCGGTTACACGCAGCCCTTCCGCCGCCCAGATCACCTGACCGGAACCTGCCGCGCGCACGGGCTGGCCGATAGGGTTGGGCATGTCGATCCCGTTATGCACGCGCCAGGGGCTGTCCTGCTGCGGGCCATCTGAGCCATAGGCATAATAAAACAGACCCTCGTTATTGGCGTTGGAATCCACAGGACGCTGTAACCAGTAATGATCGCGTCCCAAAGGATCACGTGAAAGCGGTGCGATCAGCGGCGGCGGCTGCCACTCGTTCGGGGCACGGGTCACGACCTGAACTGTCACCGGCGGCTCGGAAACCACCAGAGCAATCGTCGGCGGGGGCGGCGTCGGGGTGACTGCCGCGCTGAAGGGCGTGAAGGTCGGGCGCACATCCCCGCTAATGTCCACAGCCGGTACAGGCACAAGGTTGGTATCACTTTGCGTCGCCAGTGTCGGCGGCACAAACGGCTCAGTCGGAATGGCGATGGTGGGCAGCGCGGTACTGTTCTCGCCAAATCCCTCCCGCAGGATATTCTGCCAGGCGTTGGGGTCATCAGTCGGCTGAATCTGGGTGGGAATGACGGGTTGGGATACTGGAACCGGACCGCTGTTGCTGAACAGCGCCACGCCAAAGCCCCC
>CAZKIB010000006.1:12854-14118 GCA_964552425.1 uncultured Anaerolineaceae bacterium
AAACACGATCAGGATGAGTACAATCGCCGGGATGCGCGGCATCAGGGTTCACCATCCCCGGCGGCAGTAGGTGGAGGCGGCAGCAGCGGCCCTGATGGCGTCGTTAAAGCGGGTATCTCAGTGGCGGGTGGCATAGTCGCTGTCACCTGCGCCTCGACAGGATCGGCCTGCTCATCAGCAGTCTGAGGAACCGCTGTCGGCGCAAACCCGCCTAACTGCCCCAGCGTGTACAGTTCGCGCATGGCGTCAAACCACGCCAATCCATCCGTCTTGATGTACATCCAGTAATTGGTGGCATTAAAGTTAGCCCGCCAGTCTGTCCCTGCGGGCACACTGTCCCAGCCATAATCGTGAACTAATTGGGTGAGATCAACATAATAGCCGGATGGCATTTCTGTACGCAGACGCCCGCCCTGATCGTAGGCTTCCACATCACCCTGGTTACGGCTGAGAAAATCCCAGGGCATATAGCGCAGCGGTTCGCCGAGTTCGCCGTTCTGTGCATCATCGGCCACACGGACGTAAATTCGCCAGTAAGTGTTGATGTCGGTGTCCTCACGGACGATTTCAATAGGCGGCGGAAAACCCGCAATCGCATTGCGGTTGATGGCAAATGCCCGCCCGGTCATGTGCCAGTTCCGGCGCGGCTCTCCGGGCTGTGGCAGACGGTCAATCGGCCAGAACGCATCTTCAAGCTGGCCCAGAAAATCGAAGCCGATTCGCTCATTGGCTGCCACGCGCAGGGCATTAAACGAGTCATTGACCCGATCACTGAGCGCCGCTACCGGGGCCTCGACATCAATGAGCAAATTCAGATCATAAGGGGGATCACCGCCGGTTTCCTGGACCTGCTCGATGTACAGCGGTTCCAGCACGGCCGGGCCAAGCCCACCGGCATTCACCAGATTGGCCGGCAGCGGCGCGCTGCTCCAGTCCGGCGCGTTCGAACCAGGCGCAACTGGAATCACCGTCGTCGCGAAACCCGCTTCCGCAAATGGAATCGCGATAAGCTGGGTGCTGTCCACCGAATCTACCGCTGCAATCAGGCTGCTGCCATCCGGCGACCATGTGGGAGACCGCCCACGTCCCAGCACCTGGGCGACTGCGTCCGGGTCAGCGGCCGGTTTTACAAAGACTTTTTCGACACCCTCATCCACCGCGCTGAAAGCCAGCAGCGAGCCATCGGGCGACCACGCCGGGTGATCTTCGTGCCGTGTGGCGGTGTTGGTGACATTGAGCGATGCCGCATCTCGCGGATCGTTCA
>CAZKIB010000006.1:14145-18472 GCA_964552425.1 uncultured Anaerolineaceae bacterium
ATATCCTGATTGCCCTCCCGCCAGGACACAAACGCGATGTTGCGGCCATCCGGCGACCACGAAGGCGAGAAATCCGGGCCGGGGTGATCGGTCAGCCGTTCCACCTGCGAGCCATCCACCTTCATGATGTAAACATCCAGGTTGTTGCCCTGGTAGCTTTCATACACCAGCCATTCACCATCAGGACTCCAGCGGGGCGCGCCCTGGAAGGAAAGATCAAAAGTCATGCGCGCGGTAGTGCCGGCCTGGACATCATAGACGTAAATTTCCCAGTTACCATCCTGCCGGGAAGCAAATGCCAGTCGTCGCCCATCCGGCGACCAGACCGGGTCGCGTTCGTCCTCCGCGCTGTTGGTCAGCCGCACCGGGGTACGATCCCCAATATTGACGGCCCAGATGTCAGTCTGCCCACGTTCACGCACCGTATACGCCAGACTGCCGCGCGCTTCCAGAATCGCCGGTAATGGGGTGACAGTGGGCACGGCCGTCGCCAGCAGGGGCACGGCTGTCGCCGGCTGCTGTGTGGCCGCCAGCAGGTTGATACCCCCCCCGGCGGTGGTTAACGCGCGATTGCTGGTCTGCGCCGGACTGGTAATCCAGAAGATCATACCAGTCAGCAAAGCCAGAAGCACCACGACCAGACCGCTGAGTAAACGGTTGCGCTGCACCAAGGGGTCTTCCGCAAGACCGCTTTCGAGTTCTGCCCGCGCCGCGCGCCGCGCCATCGCCGAATTCGCAGCCCCGCCGGCTGTTCGTCCGGCAACCTGAACACTGCCCCGTGCAAGGCTCATAAAAAACAACACGACACGGCCAATGGTGGTCAAAATCAACCGCGCGCCGCGCCAGATTAATCGCAGCAGGCCGCGCACCACCCACCACACACCACCCAGAATCAACAGAATAACACCCAGGACACCGCCCAGGCCGCGTCCGAATGACCCGACCAGCAGACGGGCGCTGCTGAGTGTACTGCTGGTAATGACCACACCGGTTTTGAGAATGACGATCCCGGCTTTATCTGTAACGCGATAAACACGCAGTAGCATGTGAGATGAATCCGCCAACCTGTTCCTTGTGTCTGAATTGTACTGGTAAACACGGGGGCAGGCAAAACCGAAAATTGACCAAAACGGCAACCTGTTGTACTTTATTCCTATCCACAGAATTGTAATATTTATAATGAGGGAGTAGAGGAAGAATGCTGTCCAGTTACCGGCTCGCCCTGATTGTCGTGATTATTGCTTTATTGCTGCCCAGTCTGGTATTTGCCGAGGACACGATTCATATTGTCCAGCCAGGGGAAACGCTGTACCGAATCAGCCTTCGGTATGGCGTCAGCATGGACATCATCGCGCAGGCCAACAACATCAGCAACCGTGAACGCATCCTTGTGGGCCAGCGGCTGAATATTCCCGATATGCTCAATGCCGTTGAAAACCCCCTGATTGCTGCCGAACCGACTCACCATGTGGTCCAGCCGGGCGAGACACTGGCAAGCATCGCAAACCGCTATGGGCTGACGGTCAGCCAGATCGCGCAGATCAACAACATCGCCAACCCGAACCATATCCTGCGCGGCCAAACCCTGACGGTATTCACCGCGCCAGAACCCATCATCCCTCCCGTTACGGATCAGGCTGCCGAAGTTCCTTTGACAACCACCACAACGGCAGAAACCACCACAGAAACAACTGTCGAGCCAACCCCGGCAGCCGCCGAAGCAGTGGTTGCGGACGCGGCAGCCCCGGTTGAAGCTGCGCCGGCAGCCGCTTCGACAGGCGCAGGCACACCCTATACCGTTCAACCGGGCGAGCATCTGGCGGAAATCGCCCAGCGCTTTGGCGTGACCTGGCCGGCCATCGTACAGGCCAACAACATCACAGACCCCAACCGCATCGTTCCAGGACAGGTTATCCTCATCCCCGACGCGCGCACTGTCGCCGACCTGGGCATTATCACCCCGGTAGAACTGGCTCCGCCTGCGCCTCCCGCCAGCATATCGGTGGGTCGGGAAATTATCGTCGACATCAGCGACTCGCGTATTTATGCTTATGAAGATGGCCGCCTGGTGCGCAGCGTCCTCGCCTCCACCGGCCTGCCGGCCACACCCACCGTTAAAGGTAATTTTAAGGTCCAGCGCAAATACGAAGCCCAGTTGATGAGCGGCCCCGGTTACTACCTGCCCAATGTCCAGTGGATTATGTATTTTTACGCAGGCTATGCCATTCACGGCACGTACTGGCACAACAACTTCGGCCAGCCGATGAGTCACGGCTGTGTCAACCTGCCTAATGATGAGGCATTGTGGTTTTATGAGTGGGCCACCGTCGGCACGCCGGTGCTGGTACAGGCCTGATTTTCACCACAGCACATTTCAAAGGGCTTATTCTGTCTGGATAGGCCCTTTTTGTTCATACCCACGCCCACCAAAATATTGTAGAATGCGATGGCATTTCCCATACAAACACAGCAGGAGCCTCGCATGAAGGAGCTTTCCCGTTTACTGACCAGTGTGCCCGGTTCAGCGACCATGGCGGTGGCCGACAGAGCCAAAGCCTTGCAGGCTGCCGGCCAGGATGTCGTCGCGCTGGCCGGCGGTGACCCGGACTTTGACACACCCGACCATATCATTCAGGCCGCGTTCGCCGCTATCGAAGACGGCGCGACCCACTACCCGCCCACTAAAGGAACCCCGGCGGCGCTGGAAGCCATCGCCCAGAAAATGCAGCGTGAAAATGGCATCGTCGCCGACCCAAAAACCCAGATCATTATGACACCGGGGGCGAAATGGGCTATTTACCTGGCGCTGGCGGCTATCACCAACCCCGGCGATGAGATTATCTATATCGAACCGGTGTGGGTCTCCTACCCGCCCATGATTACCCTGGCCGGCGGCACACCTGTCCCGGTCAGCCTGTCACCCGATGATAACTTCACCATTACGGCGGAACTGCTGCGCGCGAAAGTCACACCCAAAACCAAAGCGATCATGGTGAACTCGCCCTGCAACCCAACCGGACGGGTGATTACGGATGCCGAAGTGCAGGCTGTTGTTGAAGTGGCGGTGGAGAACGATCTGTTTGTCATTTCAGACGAGATTTACGAACATCTGGTGTTTGATGGTCGGGTGAACCCGGTCCTGGCGACCCAACCCGGCATGGCCGAACGCACCCTCACCGTCAACGGCCTGTCAAAAGCCTATGCCATGACCGGCTGGCGCATGGGCTGGCTGGTGGCTTCACCGGACATCATCAAGCTGTCCAGCAAACTGAGCAGCCAGACCGTCTCCTCAGCCGCAACATTTACCATGAGCGCCACCATTGCCGCGCTCAATGGTCCACAGGATTGCGTTTCCGAAATGCGCGATGCCTACCAGAAACGCCGCGATTTCATGGTGAAGGCCCTCAACGAAATTGACGGGATTCACTGCCGCAGTATCGAAGGCGCTTTTTATCTCTTTCCGAGTTTCCCCGGCAGCAGCAAAAACAGTATGGAACTGGCCGATGCCCTGCTGGATAAAGCCGGCATCGCGGGCACACCGGGCATTGGCTTTGGTCAGGCTGGTGAGGGACACATCCGCTTCTCAATCGCCACTGCCATGTCCGATCTCGAAAAAGCCGTAGACCGGCTGGCGAAAGTGGCGCACGAACTTTAGGCTGCGCGACCTTCTGCGATCAAAAAGGCCGTTCCGGTGTGGAGCGGCCTTTCGATTGATGGTCAGGATCAGAGCGCGGATCAGGCAGGTTCACCCACCAGCCCCAATGGTTCGGCGGCGGCGATCATGGCGTTCAGCACAATGCTGATATGTTCATCCAGCGGCACACCCAGTTCCTGCGCGGCGTGTTCGATCTCCTGCCGGTTGACCGGCGCGGCGAAGGCTTTATCCTTCCATTTTTTCTTCACTGAACTGACCTTGACATCCAGAATGCTTTTTGAAGGCCGCACCAGCGTCACCGCAATGATAAAGCCGGTCAGTTCGTCCACCGCGACCAGCGTTTTCTGCATGGGTGTTTCCGGTTTGATGCCGGTCACTTCTTCCGCATGGGCCAGGATCGTCTGAATGATTTCTTCCGAAACGCCGCGTTCACGCAGAATTTTCGAACCCACTACCGGGTGGCCTTCGACACTGATGTCCGGGTAGCGTTCGTAATCAAAATCGTGCAGCAGGCCGGTCACACCCCATAATTCGACATCCGCGCCGCTGCGCTGCGCATAAGCGCGCATAGCCGCCTCGACTGCCAGCATATGCCGTCGCAGCGATTCGCTTTCGGTGTATTCGGTGACGATGGCCCAGGCCTGATCCCGGCTGATCATCGCTATTAGCCTC
>CAZKIB010000006.1:18482-20957 GCA_964552425.1 uncultured Anaerolineaceae bacterium
GGCTGATCAACATTACCCTCCCTGCTCGAACACCGAAACACTGATCTGGAACGGCCGGCCGATAAGAATTTGCCCTGGCGTCCGCAGTTCCCAGGTTCCGCTGCGCATTCCCCCGGTCTGCGGTGTTGTGCCGGCAAAGGTCAGCACCACTTCATCGCCGGGGTTCACCCGCTCACGAATGAAAATGCGTTCCGCGTTAAAATCCTCACCCTCGACCCATACCAGCGAGGTGTTCCGCTCCCAGCCACAGGTCCCCGTATTCAACAGGGTAATCTCTCGGATATATTCGCGGTTGGCGACAAAGAAATCCCCATCCGGCGGGTTCTGTTCGACAATGGCGTAATCAAAATCGCAGGCTGCCACCGTCGCGGTCTGGAATTCAAATGCCTGCGTCGCGAACAGCAGCGTCTGGGTTATATCTGGCGTGGGTGGCAGCGGTGTATGGGTAATCGTCGGTGTCGCCGTTGGGGTGGGTGTATCAGACGGAGTATAGGTTGCGGTTGGAGTCAGGGTGTTCGTCGGCGTCGGCGTCGGTGTAAGAGTATCGGTTGGCGTCGACGTGGGGGTATCTGTCGGTGTATTCGTGGGCGTGTCGGTGGGTGTGCTGGTGGGTGTATTGGTCGCAGTCGCGGTGTTTGTCGGTGTATCCGTCGGCGTGGGTGTGTTGGTTTCCGTCGGGGTCGCGGACGGGGTGTAAGTGAGCGTAGGGGTTTCCGTCGCCGTAGGAGTCAGGGTCTCTGTCGGGGTTGAACTCGCCAGCGCCGCAATCAGCGGCGGGAATGTCCCATTATTCAGCCCGATAAAGTAGCCAAATACCACAATGGCCCCGAAGGCGACACTCCCCGCCAGCAGACCGGGAAACCGCCGCTGCGGGGGAGGTGGCAAAGTATCACGGATTAAGGGCGCGCTTTCTGGCAGTCTGATCGGCGAGGTTTCCAGTTCGGCCAGCACCGGACGGGGAACAATCGCGCCCGGTGAAACGCTTTCAACCATCTCCCCCCGCTCGATCCGTTCCAGGTCCGCAATCAGATCATTGGCGTTCTGGTAGCGGTCATCGGGGTCCTTCGCCATCAAACGGGTGATGACATGCTGGATCGCTTCAGGCAGATCAGGGTTCATCTCACCTAATGAAGGGATCGGCGAATTGAGATGTTTGAGGATGATCGCCAGAGGCGCTTCCGCGTCATAGGGGAGCTGGCCGGTGAGCAGTTGAAAGAGAATCACACCCAGAGAATACAGGTCAGAGCGCTCATCACCCGCCTCGCCCAGTCCCTGTTCTGGGGCCATATAGGCCGGCGTTCCGACCATGCCACCACTGGCGGTAAACTGCGCGCCGGTCACGATCTTGGCGATGCCAAAGTCGGTCAGGACAATGCGGTTGTCCTCGCGATCAATCATCAGATTGGCCGGTTTGACATCGCGGTGAATCATGCTGCGGCTGTGCGCATAGGCCAGCGCCCCAGCTGCCTCGCGGATAATGCGCACCGTCTCCTCAAAGGGAACCCGTTTCCCGGCCTGGGTAAGCGTAAACAACCGATCCTTCAGCGTTGTGCCTTCGATCAGTTCCATGACCATGTAGTAGCTTTCGCCTTCAGGGTCAAAATCGAAGTCATACACCTGAACGATATTCGGGTGCTTCAGGCGAGCGACATTCTGGGCCTCGCGGTGAAAGCGGTCCTTGAATTCCGGGTCATCGGCCAGAAAAGCATGGAGTACCTTGATCGCCACGTAGCGATCAAGCGTCGCATGATAACCCCGGTAGACTTCCGCCATACCGCCGCGCCCCAGGCGCTCGATAATCTGGTATTTGCCTAGCTTTCGTTCCGTCACGGGTAGCGCAAATGCCTTACGATGAGATGCCGGGTGCAATGAACACGAAGTTGAGGTGCATCGGATTCAGTATACTGTAGAACAACTTTGCACTCAACAAGGATACTTTCTTAAAAACCTTTGGCGATGATGCCGCGAGAAAATCAACCACCACCCGATACAGGGCCGGACTGGGCAATACCCCCCTCGGTCATCGCGCGGGCGTCCAGTGCTTTGGCTGCTTCTTCATCGGTCATATACCCCAGTTCGACCACAATTTCGCGGATGCTGCGATTTTCCGCCAGCGACTTTTTGGCAACTTCCGCACCTTTAATGTAACCGATAATCGGATTTAGCGCTGTTACAAGAATGGGATTCTTCGCCAGCCAGGACTCCGCCTTTTCTCGATTGATGATGAGGCCCACAATACACTTGTCCGTGAAGGCCTGCACAGAGCCAATCATGACGTGCATCATCTCATTGAGATTATGCGAGATAATGGGCATCATGACGTTCAGTTCAAGCTGACCCGCCTGCGCGCCCAGCATCACCGTCAGGTCACAGCCCATCACGTGGAACATCGCCATGTTCAGCATTTCGGCCATCACCGGGTTCACCTTGCCCGGCATAATGGAGGAACCTGGCTGAACCGGCGGGCAGGTAATT
>CAZKIB010000006.1:20967-37225 GCA_964552425.1 uncultured Anaerolineaceae bacterium
GGCCAGTCCGGTGGTCGGGCCGCTCGAAAGCAGACGAATATCGTTCGCGATGCGGGTGAAATCCTGGGCCGCAGTCCGCAGCGCGCCAGAAAAGAAAGCCGCATCCTGCATCGACTGCATGGATTCAAAAAGGTCGTCCGACTCATACACCGTGATGCCGGTCAGTTCCGTGATCTTCTGAATCATTCGCTGGTGATATTCCGGGTGGGCGTTCAGGCCCGTTCCATTGGCCGTACCGCCGATCCCCAGCCGCCGCAGGCCCTCCGCCGCCATCGTGATCTTTTCGATGTCACGCTCAATGGCTTTGGCGTAAGCGCCAAATTCCTGGCCCATGCGGATAGGCACAGCGTCCTGAAGATGGGTGCGTCCGCTCTTGACCACATCATCAGCCTCCTGTGCTTTCGCGCGGAAGGCGTCCGCGCAGTAGCGCAGCGTGCCGACCAGCTCATCCAGCCGCCACAATGCGCCGAGGCGAATCGCGGTTGGAATGGTGTCGTTGGTGCTTTGCGCCATATTGACGTGATCGTTGGGATGCACAGGCTTGTCCTTCGCATCCAGCGCATAACCGAGGATTTCGTTGGCGCGGTTGGCAATCACTTCATTGATGTTCATGTTGTGGCTGGTCCCCGCCCCCGCCTGGAACGGATCCACCACAAACTGATCACTCAACTCGCCAGCGATAATTTCATCCGCAGCCTGGATAATCGCGTCGGCCAGTTTCGGTTCCAGCAGGCCGAGGTCTTTATGGACCGCCGCTGCGCTCCGCTTAATAACCGTCATGCTCCAGATAAAGGCCGGGTATGGTCTCATGCCGCTGATCGGAAAATTGTCCACCGCGCGCTGCGTCTGGGCCGCATAATAGGCATGGGCCGGAACACGGACTTCCCCAAGCGAGTCCTTCTCAATACGATATTCAGTCATCGCGCATACTCCTGAGTGAAGCGCCGTTCATCCACAGTTTATTACGGATAATTAAAAAGCGCCTAACAAAACAAAAGGCGCTACGATTGTAACGCCTTTTCGGAGTTTGTGAAACCAGAAACGAACCGAAATTTAGCCTTTGGCGGCGGCGAACAGTTTCGAAACTTCGGCCCAGTTCACGATACTCCAGAACGCCTTGATGTAGTCCGGGCGGCGGTTCTGATAATTCAGATAATAGGCATGTTCCCAGACATCCAGGCCAAGAATGGGCTTGTCGCCGGTCATCAGCGGGGAGTCCTGATTGGCAGTGGAATACACATCAATCGAGCCATCGCCTTTCACCACCAGCCAGGCCCAGCCAGACCCGAAACGGGTGGTTGCGGCGGCCCCGAATTTTTCCTTAAAGGCGTCCAGGCTGCCAAATTTCGCATCAATGGCGCTCTTCAGTTCAGCGCTGATGTCGCCCTCGCCGCTGCCCGGCGCGATCAGTTTCCAGAACAGGTTGTGATTGGCATAACCACCGCCGTTGTTCTGAACAGCGGTGCGAATGTCATCAGGAATGCTGCTGATAGACCCCAGCAGTTCCTCAATCGACTTGCCGGCCAGTTCGGGGTGCTTGTCGATAGCCGCATTCAGATTGGTCGTGTAAGCGCCATGGTGCTTGTCATGATGAATTTCCATCGTCCTGGCATCAATGGTCGGTTCCAGCGCATTAAAAGCATATCCCAGATCAGGGAGTTGGAAAGCCATATTCGTTTCCTCCTGCTATCTTCCATGTGAATTAAATGCACGAACGCCCAGGATAATAACACATTCTGACGGACATGGCGACGAAACTGTCCTTTTGTACAGCCGTTTTATCCCCCACCTGACCCCTGTTCAGGACTGCAATGGTTCTTTGATTTTGAAGCGGTCTGGTGATAGCATGAACACAATCACAAGAATCCAGGGTTGTATGGTCGACGCCCCCACAATTGAAACCTCCCAACCTTCCTGGCAGACCTACGCAGTGCTGGCTGTGGGTCTGGCGGCGGTATCCATGTCCGCCGTCTTTATTCGATTCGCCCAGGACGAAGGCATTCCTTCGCTTGTGATTGCGGCGGCGCGCCTGACCATCGCCACGCTGATTTTGACACCGCTGGCGCTCGGACGGTACCGCGCCTATCTGACACAGCTTAACCGGCGTGATTATCTGCTCATAGGCGTGTCCGGTTTGTTTCTGGCGCTGCACTTCATTCTGTGGATTACCTCGCTTGAACTCACCAGTGTGCTGATCAGCGTGGTGCTGGTGACTACCTCACCGCTGTGGGCTGCCCTGCTTGAATTTCTTTTTTTGAAAACCCGGCTGACCCGGCTGGTACTGGCTGGCCTTGCGCTGGCAATCATCGGCGGCATCGCAATTGGTTTGCCCACTGGCGAAACTGATCTCGCTGGCGGCAGTAACCCGCTTCTCGGCAGTCTGTTTGCACTTGGCGGCGCGGTTTCAGTGGCCGTGTATCTGGTCATCGGGCGCAGTGTGCGGCCCAAACTGCCCCTTATCCCCTACATCTGGCTCGTATATGGCATTGCGGCTATTTTTGCGCTGCTGGTGGTGGGCTTCGCCCGCGCACCCATCACAGGCTACAGCGGCAGTGGTTATCTCCTGCTGCTGGCGGTGGCCCTTTTTCCACAGCTTATCGGCCATTCATCCTTCAACTACGCGCTTAAACATCTGTCGGCCACCTATGTCGGTGTCGCCAGCCAGCTAGAGCCAGTCAGCAGCGCGGTGATGGCCTTTGTCGTCTTTCAGGAGATACCCGCGCCGCTGCAACTCGCCGGCAGCGTTGTAATCCTGGTGGGTGTCATCATGGCTACCGTTGGTCAATCCCGCTCGTAAGGCTGATTCAGAGGTCCCCGACAAGGTCATAAATGGTCAACACAATCAAGCTCACAACATCGCAGTGGTGGCCGTATCTTATCTTCGCAATCGGGACCCTGGCAGGCGCTTCCGGGCCGATTCTGCTGCGCCTGACCCTGGCGGAAGGCGTGCCCACCCCCGTCATTACCAGCTTTCGTCTGGTCATCGCCGCTGTTCTGTTTACGCCGCTGGTCCTCAACCGTTACAGTGATGAACTGAAACAGCTTCGCCGGCAGGATATATGGATCGCCCTGATTGCCGGGACACTGTTCGCCATTCAATTTAATGTGGTCTTCGAATCCTATCGCTTCACCAGTGTGCTGGTCGCCGGGGTGCTGGTCGGCTCGGCCCCGTTGTGGACCGCGCTCATCGAACGCTTTGGCCTGCATGTCCGACTGGGGCGCACCGTATGGATTGGCTTGTTCATCGCGCTGGCGGGTGGCGCGCTGATCGGGCTTTCGGGCCTGAGCGAACAACTGGCTTCCGGCCCCGGCCTGGCAGTGGGCGCAGCACTGGCCCTGACAGGAGCGGTGATGGGGGCGGTTTATCTGGTGGTGGGACGCTCACTGCGCCGGCATGTGTCCTTCATCCCATTTGTGTGGCTGGTGTTCAGCAGCGCGGCGGTTGTTTCTGTGGTGCTGCTGCTGCTGGGCCACTATCCCCTGACCGGATACAGCGGCTCCGGTTACTTCTGGATTCTGATGTCGGCTATCTTCCCACAGATTATCGCGCATGGGGCTTTCAATTATGTGCTGGCTTACCTGCCCGCCACCCTCATCAGTCTGTCAGGACAGATGACCGGTGTTCTGAGCGCAGGGGCAGCCTTCTTTATTTTCAGCGAACTGCCCGGCCCTTTTCAGATAGCTGGAAGCGCGGTGATCGCTGCCGGTGTGTCGCTGGTAATTTTAGGTCAGACCAGAGGATAGCGAGGCATCTTTGGCGAACGTCCATTCCATCACTCCGACTGTTCCGCGCGTGTATCCCTACATCGTGCTGATCGTGGCGTTATTTTCGGCAGCAGTCGGACTCATGTTTATTCGGATGGCTTTGAACAGCGGTGTACCATCACCGGTCATCATCTCGACCCGTATGGCTATCGCGGTGGCTGTGTTCACACCGTTCGTCCTGCGCAGTTACACAGCCACCCTGCGACAGCTTCGGCGGCGGGACTGGCTGCTGCTGGCACTGGCGGGGCTGCTGTTCGCCAGTGATCTGACCATGTTTTCCGAAGCGATCAAACACACCAGTATCCTGCTGGCAACAGTAATCGGCGGCCTTTCACCACTTTGGACAGCGCTGCTTGAACGCCTGATCCTCAAGACACCACTTTCCAGCAAAGTCTACATCGGTCTCACGCTGGCGCTGGCCGGCGGCACGTTCATCGCGGTTTCCAGCAGCAGCAGCACAGGGCTTGGAACAAACCCCCTGCTGGGTGGTGTTCTGGCCCTCAGCAGCGGCCTGTCGGCAGCTTTTTATCTGGTGCTGGCACGTTCCCTGCGCCCGCGCATTCCGCTGCTGCCCTACATCTGGCTTGTGTTTGGCTTTGGCGCATTGATCGTGTTGACCACTGCGCTGGCTACTGGCGCGAGTTTTGTCGGGCATTCACCAGATGGTCTGTTCTGGGTGCTGCTGGCAACTGTCATCAGCCAGTTGATCGCCCATCCATCCTTCAGCTTTGTCGTGGGTTATCTGTCCCCCACCTTTATCAGCATTTCGGCGCAGTCGATCACGGTTCTGGCGTCGGGGATGGCCTTCTTTCTGTTCAATGAAATTCCCGGCGTCGGGCAGTTTATCGGCAGCGTTGTGATCCTGCTCGGCGTGCTGTTCGCCATTACCGGGCAACGTGAGTTCAAAAAGCGATGATCCTCAGCAAAACCGCTGGCGCATTCAGGCTACAGACCCGGACCAGAGCGTGGCCGTATGTCGTGATCTTTGTCGGTTTTTTCATCGGCGCAACCGGCCCTATTCTTATCCGGCTGGCCCTGAGTGAACAAATCCCGGCGCTGGTGATTACCGCCTACCGCCAGATTTTCTCGATCATGTTCCTGACCCCACTGGTGCTGACCCGCTACCGGCATGAACTGCGTTTGCTTGCGCCGCGTGATCTGGCATTTGCTGGGCTGGCAGGCATTCTTCTGGCGATTCGCTTTTATCTGATGTTCGAGGCATTTAACAACACCAGCGTCCTGATTACCGGCGTCCTGAACGGCTCCGGGCCGCTGTGGGTTGCGCTGGCAGAAGTTGCGTTCCTGAAGGCGGCGCTGAATCGCAACATCTGGCTGGGGCTGGGGCTGACCCTCCTCGGCGGTGTTGTGATCGGCCTGGCCGGTTTTGACCCTGGCAGCGCACTTGGGCAAAACCCCGCGCTTGGTGTGATATTCGCGCTGACAAGTGCTTTCCTGTCCGCCTTTTACCTGAACATCGGGCGCGCCATACGCGGGCGTATCTCCTTCTGGCCCTACCTGTGGCTGGTTTTCCTGTTCGCGGCCATCACATCGGTTGTCGCCACACTGGCAGTCGGTCTGCCGCTCACCGGGTACAGCACACAGGGGTATATCTGGCTGATCCTGCTCACCATTACGGCGCAGTTGGTGGCGCACGGGGCAATCAACTACGCGCTTGGGTATATCTCGGCCACATTCGTCAGCATCAGCGGGCAGATTGGCAATGTCATCAGCGTGATTCTGGCGTTCTTTATCTTCAGCGAACTGCCAGGACCCCTGCACATTATTGGCGGGGTCATCATCACCATTGGGGTCATCATCGCCACACTCTCAACGCCACGTAAAGCGCCCGCTGAACCGGCAGAACATCATTGAGAAACCGGCGGCGCGAAATAAGGTTCGGTGCGCGTCATGCCATGCTCGATGCGCAGACGATGGTGAGGGACAGTATTTTCGGGCAGACTTTCCCAGTTGAAATAACGCAGTTCCAGTGTTTCATCTCCATCTGTCTGCAAGCTGCCGCCTGTAACCCTGCACACAAAGGTCACGCTGATATAAGCGGCCTGATCGCCATTTGGAAATTGGATCACATGGGATGGGCCACCGTAAATGCCGACAATCCGTTCCGGCACGATGCGCAGGCCGGTTTCCTCAAACACTTCGCGCACCACCGCATCGGCTGGTTCCTCACCTGGTTCAATCGCACCCCCTGGCAGCGACCATTCCCCTGTATCGCCACGCCTTTGCAGCAGGATGTCGCCCTTTTCATTCCGCACAATCGCCGCCGCGCCGGGAATCATCAACAGATCATGGCCCACTTTAGCGCGCAGGTTGCGAATATACTCCGAAACTGGCATGGACTAACCTCCTGCCCGCAGATTGAACCCCAGATAGGTGGCAGCGCCCGGCCACTGGTCGAACTGCGGCAGGTCTTCCGGCAGCATAACCGGCTGCCACAGAGTCGCCAGCGTGCCATCGAGCGCCATCTCTTGCAGGGTGTACTCCACCAGCAGACGAAAATCAATGTCGTTGCGCGGCAGACCGAAGGCGACATACTCGCGGTGTACCAGGGGTCACAGTTCGGGCAGCGTGTCGTCAAACGGAAGTCATCCGGGTAAGCCTGTACATGCGGGATCAGTTTGAGGCTGCCCCCAAAAGCCACGTCCGCGTTCTGATCTTCCAGAATATAGAATGGCACATCCTGTTCGCGAATCATCGTGTAAATATTCACGTTGGTATTGACTGAGCGGGCCAGTTCGTTAACCTGATCGGCGCTGCCCGGTTCCGACGCAAAAATTCCGACCCAGCGCCCGCCGCGCAGTTCGTTAAAACTCTCGATTTCACTGTTGCGCTTGACCATCAGCCTGTCGCCGTGTATCAGATACGGGCTGCTGAAATCCAGCCGGTCTGCCTGCGCCCAATCCGGCTCCACCCCGACAGCTATATCCGCCTGCCCGTTTGCCACCAGATCAAGCGCGTTGTCGGCACTGTCCGGCAGAAATTCGACACTGCCGCCCCAACGCGCCGCGAGTCGTTCGGCTACCGCCCGGTTAAACGCTTGCAGGCGTTTTTCGCTTTCTTGCGCATCCTCCGGCACATCCCGCAGGCCCGCCACACGCAGCGGCTGCCCATCCTGCAAATGGGGAATCACATACTGACCGGGGTACACAATCTCTGTACCGAACTGGTCCGGTTTCGGCGCGTCCTCACCCAGATTATCCCAGTTCGGCACTAAACCAGCCGGATAGGTTGATCCGGGGAAGTTCGCCCCATAGATTTCGTTCAGGCGCCCATTTTGCGCCAGATGTTGCAGGGTGCGATTGATCAGATTTCGCAAATTCACATCCTGCCGGCGCATGGCAAGCGCGTAAGGCTCCTGAGCCAGCGGTTCGTCAAGAATTTTAACCACACCCGGTTGCAGCAGGGTAAGCAATCGGTAGCGGCTGCTCACCAGCCCGTCAATTTCCTGATTGACCAGCGCCACCAGTCCCTGCTCCAAAGTGTAGTAGGTCTGAACGGTCACATTCACCCCTGTGCGGGCACGCCACGCCGCTATCGCCGCTTCAGAAGCCGTCCCGATCACCGCACCGAGTTTGCGGTCTGCCATCTGCCCCGGCACGGCTGCGCCATCGGCATCGCGCACCATGACGGCCTGACTGCCCTGATAATAGGTGTGGCTGAACTCCACCCGTGTATCCAGTTCACGCGAATGAACCAGCGCTGCCGCCAGCACATCCACCTGCCCGCTCACCAGCATGTCGAGCGCGGTCTGGCGTGTCACCTGCACAAATTCAGCTTCGACTCCCCAGGCATCCGCCATGCTGCGCGCCAGGTCCGCATCAAAACCTGCCACCGCCCCGCGAATATTGAGCAGGCCAAAGGGCGGCTCGTTATACAGAATGCCCACCCGCAGCCGGCCAGACTCCACAATCTGCGCAACAGCGGATACAGAAATCAGCGCATCGCTGCTCCCGGCATCCACAGTAGGAACCAGCGTAGGCGGAACCAGAGTGGGAACCGGGTTATCGGGCTGCGCACTTAACGGGGATACCACAAGCAGCAAGGTCAGAGAAATGATCGGCCAGATTTTCATAGACATTCAGGCTTTTTGATAAAGCTCATGCTTCTGAATATAGGAACGGACATTGTCAGGCAGCAGATACCGTATGCTGTGCCCGGTCTGCAAGCGCTGGCGGATGTCTGAAGATGAAATTTCAATCTGCGGCGCGTCGATCATCACCACCCGCTGCGCCAGTTCGGGCAGCAGCGCAGCGTGCATCGTCGGGCTGGCTTCCACATCCGGGCGGCGCAGCACAGCCAGCCAGCACAGCCGGATAAAGTCTGCGGGACGATACCACAGGGGTAAATCGCGCAGCGAATCGGCCCCCATGATGAAATAGATTTCAGCGGCGGGGTTCTGCTGTTGGACAATCTGAACCGTATCAAACGAATAATGCGGGCCGGCACGGTCCACATCAATGCGTGACAGTTCAAAACGAGGGTTGTCTGCTGCTGCCAGCGCCAGCATCGCCAGACGGTGTTCAACGGGTGTTTTGTACTCCGTTTGTTTATGAGGCGGTTCCGCTGCCGGTATAAACAGCACCTTGTCCAGTGCCAGCGAATCCGCCGCGTATTCTCCCAGAATGAGATGGCCGTGATGCGGGGGATCAAATGTTCCGCCCAGAACACCCACACGCATGACTACTCCATCCACTCCAGTTCAAAGTCCCCGATAAACACGGTATCTCCGACCTCAACACCCGCTTTTTCGAGCGCCTTTGTGATACCCAGGGTTTCAAGAATTTTCTGGAAGCGCGCAACGGCTTCGTCATAGTCCCAGTAGGTCATAGCCGCCGCGCGCTCAATACGTTTGCCAGTCACCCGGAAGATGCCCTGCTCTTCCTGGGTGATTTCAAACGCGAATTCATCCTCCGGCAGTTCATAAACCGGCGTTTCCTGAACAGGCGCGATTTCTTCTGGCAGGCTGTCAATCACCCGGAACATCTCATGAATGAGAGCCTGCACGTGCTGCTGGGTCGCCGCCGAGATCGCCATTACCGGCACACCGCGCGCTCTGAGGGCAGCTTCCACCTGCGGCCAGCGCGCCTGTGCTTCGGGCAGGTCCATCTTGTTGAAAACCACAATCTGAGGTTTGTCACCTAATTTTTCGTCAAACAGGGACAGCTCCACATTGATCTGGTTGTAATCTGCCAGTGGGTCGGCGCTTTCGCCGTTCAGCAGGTGCACCAGCAGGCGGGTGCGCTGGACATGGCGCAAAAAGGCGTGTCCCAGACCAACACCCATGTGCGCGCCCTCAATCAGACCGGGAATATCAGCCACGACGAGGTCACGGTCATCGTAGCGCACAACCCCCAGGTTCGGTTCCAGCGTCGTAAAGGGATACGCAGCGATCTTGGGGCGTGCGTTGCTGATAACCGATAACAGCGTGGACTTCCCGGCATTGGGCACGCCCACCAGACCCACATCCGCGATCAGCTTAAGTTCCAGAACCAGCCAGCGCTCCTGGCCGGGTTCCCCTTTTTCGGCGACACGCGGGGCCTGATGAAGCGCGCATTGCCACGCCCACCCCGCCCGCCGTTCACCACCACCAGGCGGTCTTCCGCTTTGACCAGATCACCAAGCAGCGTTCCCGCCTCTGCATCACGCACCAGTGTACCGGGCGGAACCTCGATGACGAGAGCCGACGCGGACGCCCCGGTGCGGTTATTCGCCCCGCCCCGCTCACCGGAGCGCGCCTTAAAGTGCATGTGCTGCTGAAAATTGACCAGCGTGGTCATTTTAGGATTCACCACCAGCACCACATCGCCGCCATGCCCGCCATCGCCGCCTGCCGGGCCACCGCGCGGCACAACTTTTTCACGGCGGAAATGAATCAGGCCATCGCCCCCATCGCCGCTGCGCACATAAATTTTGACTTCATCTATCATCGTGACCAATCCACATCTACCCAATCATCCGGCTCACCCGCCCGGTACCAGGCAATCGTCTGGCGTGCGCCCTCCTGAAAATCAACCGGCACAAAACCCAGTTCGGTGCGGGCCTTTTCGCTGGATACGCGCCAGTTATTATGCACATAGGAGCGCAGCATATTCAACGGCCAGAACGGTTCGATCCCCAATACATCCGAAACCGCTTCCAGAACGCGGGCCAGCGGCAGGTCCAACCAGCCTGGCATAGGGACGCGCGGCCACCAGATATTCGCTTCCTTACAGATAATGTCAAACGCGCGCCGGTGTGAAATCCAGTCACCGCAGATGTTATAAATCTCGCCAGTGCGCCCCCGCTCAAGGCTCTGCAAAATACCCTGAACGACATCGCCAATGTAAACCGGGAAAATGATGTAACGCCCGCCGTCCACCTGCATAATCAGGCCGCGCATAGGGTCTTTGAAAAAGAGCCGGTTAAAGGCGTAGCTTCCGAATGGGCCATAAAATGCGCCAGGGCGCAGCACCACTGCTGGCAAACCCTCCGCCTGCCAGCCGCGCAGGATCATCTGTTCCGCGATCAGCTTACTGCGTTGATACGGGTCCATAGGCCGGGGCGGATACGTTTCATCCACCACCTGTTCCGGGTCCGGGCTGCCCAGCACCGCGATGGTCGAAATATAGATGAACCGCTCCAGGGGAAGGTTTTTGACTGCGCTGAGCAGTAAGGCTGTACCCAGCACATTGTTATCGAGAAAGGTCTGCTCGTCGCCCCACATGCGAAAAATACCACCCGCATGAATCACATGCTGGCAGCCAGTCAGCGCGTTCACATAGGATTCTGGCCGGGTCAGGTCCCCGTGAATGACCTCCACCCCAGGATACCGTCGCAGCCAGGCGTGCGCCTGTGGCTGGCGGGTCAGCACACGCAGCTCATAGCCCGCACCACACAGGGCTGGAACCAGGTGGCGACCAAGAAAACCCGTGCCGCCCGTTACAAAAATCATGATTGGAAGGGATCAGTTATCACGCCCGGCGAGATCAGTTAATTCACCAAGCACCTTGATTTTGCGGGCGATTTTCGGGTTGCCCCAGCCTGAAGGAAGCTGCTGCACAAAGGACTCTATTTTCCAGCGCTGGCTGCGCGTATCATAATTCATCCGGTAAACAACCGCGCAGTCACCCAGGTCCTGGGTATGCAGGCGAGCGCGTGTGACCGGATCGTAAGTTGCCATGCGGCGCTGGGTTTGTGAATCCACCACCAGACACCGTTCACCATCTTCCGAAAAGTAGCGGATATCCACGTTATGATCGGCGCGCAGCACACCCTCACCGCGAAAACCCGTTATCTGGCGCTGCTGCTGCAAATTGAGTTGATGCGCTTTCAGATAAGCGCCGGACAGGTAAAGCGGCGCGTAAGTCCAGCGATGCGTCCAGTTTTTCAGCGCGCTGTCATGCAGCCAATCCAGAGCAAGCAGGTAGTCGCTGCGTACCTGCTGAATGACCGTATCGGGTGCCATCCATTCCGCTTTCTCAGATACCCCGGCATGTAAACGCCGCAGTTGTGCTGCCCAGGGAACCCGACTTTTACCATACATAGACATCAGCACAATAACCAGCAGGAAAACGATGAACAGGGCCAGACTACTGCCGACAATGAAAGCCATGTGTATCCCACTTTACCAGTGGACAGCCCGGCGCGCAACGGGCATTATTCGACCCGATCCTGACGAGTCTTGAGCGTCAGCCAGACGTTCTGACGCAGCTGCGCAATACTGAGAGGTTTGATGAGATAAACATCCACCTTGCCGACAGTGAGGGCAAAAGCCTGATCGTCCGGCGTGGAATGATGATCGGCAATCATGATTTTGGGCATGGCCTCGAACGTGCCGATCTCCTTGATCTTTGCCAGCATTTCCCAGCCATGTTTGTCTGACAACTGCAAGTCCATCACCAGCAGGTCCGGGTTGTGGTCTTCGAGCAGTTGCAAACCTTCGGCAGCCGTATCCGCCAGAAGGACCTGCATCTGCATACTCGTGAATAAGTCGCGCAAAGCCACCCGTTCATCCGCGCTGCTGGTCACGACAAGCACAGACTTGCCCATAGTGACGGCGGTATCGGTCTGGCTGTTGATAATTGTATCCAGGTCTACAATTGCCGAGGGTTGTTCCGCCGGGCGTCCGTAAGCATTTTCACTGGTTTCGACAAACGCAATCGCCGCGTTCTGAAAGAGGTCCGGGGCGCGATTCACCAGCAGTTTTTGGGCGCGTTCGGCATCCTTAAGCTGGCGAAACGGCGCGCCGTTCTTCCCCAGTATAGCGATCAGGCTGCCGCGCACACGCGCCAGAAAATCATTGTCGAGATTCTGAGAACGCAGAACGGCTTCAACATCGGCTAACCGGGGTTCTGGCAGTGTAGTATTGAGATAGTAGGAGCGCACACGCGAAGGCCCCTGGTACTCGCGTTCGAGCGGAAATCGCCCCTGCTCCGGCAACGCAAACAACCACACGAACTGGTTGTTATAATGTTCGACCAGCCCAGCAGCCTTCAACTGATTAAGCTCATAATCAGTAATCGTGTGACCGAAATCCTTATCGTCATACTTGCGATAGTAGCCGCTCAACAGGTCCTGCACCCGGTTCGTGTCCCAATGCACGACGAACGAACCATCGGCCAGAATGAAAACAGTGTGTCGCGGAACAGGCGACCCGCTCAGTACCCCGGTCATCAGCCTACAATTCGACGAAGTAGGATTCGCACGCCTGATCGATCAACTCTTTCGTCAGCGCTGGCGGTTTATTCAGATAAGTGGCAATATCGATCAACTGCGACAGAATATCGCGCGGATGCACAAAGCGCAGATCACGATCCCGTTTGATGTACCATTCGTTCAGCAGATAGGCCAGCCCCTGTTCGTTGTAGGGAACCTTCATCAGACGGCACATCAACTTAAAGAGTTCGCGGAACTCGTCGTATGACGGATTTCCAACCTCGATTTTGTAGCGAATACGGCGTAAAAAGGCTTCGTCAACCAGGTCCTTGGGGTCCAGATTAGTCGAAAACACGATCAGCACGAAGAAGGGAACCTCGATCTTGCGCCCATTGTTCAGCGTCAGGAAGTCGACCCCTTTTTCCAACGGCACGATCCAGCGGTTCAGCAAATCCTTGGGGCGCACCTGCTGCCGGCCAAAGTCGTCAATCAGGAACATGCCGCCGTTCGCTTTGACCTGAAAGGGAGCTTCATAGAACTTGTTGGTGTCGTTATACACCAGGTCCAGCCCTGCCATCGTCAGCTCACCACCGACCATAATCATGGGCCGTTTGATCTTGATCCAGCGCGTATCGGCTACCACGCCGGTTCCCTGTTTCAGCCTGACCTGGGCGGTATCCGAAAGTTCGTGGTTCACACTATCATAGACCTGAACAATCTGCCCGTCCACATCAATGGCATATGGAATCCACAGGTCATCGCCCAGAATCATGCGGCCAATTTTTTCTGAAACAGTGGTTTTGCCGTTTCCGGGAGGGCCATACAGAAAGATTGAGCGACCCGAATTGACCGCCGGGCCGATCTTGCTCAACATTTCATCGCTGATAACCAGATTGGTCATAATTTTGCGCAGGTCTTCCTGATGCACGACCAGTTTTTTCTGGTTTTGCATACGGGCCGACTCGACATACACGTTCAGCGGGACCGGCGCTGGCCCGGCGTATTGTGAGCGCTCCATCGCTTCCCGCGCTTTGTCCGCCCCTCTTTCCGTAATAATGTACTGGAAAGACGATTCGCCAAACCCTGTCGCGCCGCGCACCTCGACAAATTTTTCGCGTTTGAGAAACTCCATCACCGGGTCAAGAATACCGGTATAGGGCAGTTTTACGATTTCCGAAATGCGGATACCGTTCATCACGCCGCCATAGTACAGCACCTTCAGAACCAGGTCCGCAATTTGAAGCAGATTGAGGCCGGTATCCTCGATCTTACTGAGCGGCGGTGGATTCCATGAGCCTTCACTGGAGTCCAGCGGTGATGTCCCCGGCTGGCCGGTCAGGCTCTTGATTTGCGAAGGGCGTTGGAGACTGGGAATTGGTCGGTCTGACATAAGCCATGCCACCTCAACAAAGTAAATCAATATGCTATATGGTATCACAACCCTTCGCAGCAGAGATTAAGATCCACGCCGCGCAGGTATACATCTTCTAACCTTTGGAGCATTCCAATCAGGATGATAATCAGCTAAGGTAGTGTCGTTGTTTTCCCATTATACAGCAGGGTTCAAAACTGGCACAAGCGACTGGCACTTGAGCAAATTGACAGAATCGGGTACAGTCTAGCCGTTTTGTACCATTGTCATCTGGACAAAAAGTTAACGTTGGATGCAATCACAAATGATTGACCATATCGAATGGCTGGGACACGGTAGTTTCATCATCGAATGTTCGCCGCTCATTTATATCAACCCCTGGCGAGTCGTGCGCCGTGACAGACAGCCAGACATCATCCTCATCAGCCACGATCATTACGAACACTGCTCACAGGCAGACATCAGCAAACTGCGCGGCCCGCATACCAGAGTGATTGCGAATGAACGCGCCGCCAGGGAAATTGAGGACTGCACCGTGCTGCGTCCCTGGCAAAGCCTGACAGTGGGGCGCGCCTGTATCAAAGCTGTGCCTGCCTATTCGCCCACCGATTGGCGGCATCCGCTGGCGGACGGCGGCTTGGGGTTCATTATTTCGGTCAACCGTTATGACATCTACTATGCCGGTGATACCCAGTTGATCCCCGAAATGGCGACCATCAAACCAGATATTGCGATCTTACCCATTGATGGCAAAGGCACTATGAATGTGGAAGACGCGGTTCAGGCGGTTCAGCAGATGCGTCCGCGCTGGGTGATCCCCAGCAACTGGGGATCGAATGCGGAAGGCGCTCATCGCATTGATGCGCTGGCACTCAAACGTCAGGTGGACCTTGAAGCCGAAGTCGTGATTCTGCCTCAGAAATCCTGAAATCAAAACGTCCCCATCGGATACAACGGGGACGTTCTGGATAAGCAGTTTGCTTCAGGCTGCCGGGATCAGTTTACCATCCGGGCGCCATTCAAAACGCTGGTCGCCTTCGCCGAAAATGAGAGGTCGGGCCTGACCGCGAATGACCTCTGAAGTCACCACAACTTTGCGCACGCCGGTGCTGCCAGGCGCTTCAAACATCACGTCCAACAGCGACATTTCGATAATCGAGCGCAAACCACGTGCCCCTGTACCGCGTGCCATCGCAACATCCGCTGCTGCTTCCAGTGCGTCCTGTTCAAACACCAGTTCCACGCTGTCCAGCGCCAGCAGGTGATGATACTGTTTGGTCAGCGCGTTTTTCGGCTCCACGAGAATCTTGATTAACGCCGCCTTGTCCAGCGAATCGACTCCGACAAGCACAGGCATACGCCCGACAAATTCAGGAATCATACCGAAAGTCATCAGATCTTCCGGGCTGATGCGTCGCAGGATGGTTCCGGGTTCTACCGACTGCGCAATGGTTCCGGCATCCTCACCTGTCAGGAAGCCGATTTTGCCTCTGCCCCCCAGACGGGCTGCGATAATCTTGTCCAGCCCATCGAACATGCCCCCGCAGATAAACAGGATATTGCTCGTGTCAATCTGGAGGAATTCCTGATGGGGGTGCTTGCGTCCACCCTGGGGCGGGACATTAGCTACCGTGCCCTCCACGATCTTCAGCAGGGCCTGCTGCACACCCTCACCGGATACATCGCGTGTAATCGAAGGGTTGTCGTTCGATTTACGGGCAATCTTGTCGATTTCATCAATGTAGATAATACCGCGTTCCGCCCGCGCGATGTCCCCATCCGCCGCCTGAATCAGCCGCAGGAGGATATTTTCAACATCCTCACCAACATAACCGGCTTCGGTAAGCGCCGTCGCATCTGCGATACAAAATGGCACATCCAGGATACGGGCCAGGGTTTGCGCCAGCAGCGTCTTTCCGCTGCCGGTGGGACCAAGCATCAGAATGTTACTCTTTTCAAGCTCGACATCACCCGTGTGCGAATCGGCCTGGATGCGCTTGTAGTGGTTGTACACAGCCACACTCAGGACTCGTTTGGCGTGATCCTGCCCCACCACATATTCATCCAGGTGTGCCATAATCTCGCGGGGCGACATCAGATGATCCAGATGAAATTCCGAGGTCAGCTTGTGACCGGCGGCATTATCCTCGATCAGGATGTGCTGGCAGAGATCGACACAGTAATTGCAGATGAACACCCCGTCCGGGCCTGCGATCAAACGATCCACTTCTTCATGGCTGCGCCGGCAGAAAGAACAGCGTTGTTCACCAGGATAATTGTGCGTCACCGATTATTCACCCCCAACTTGCTCGACTCCAGTACAGTATCTATCAAACCATATTCTGCGGCCTGTGTCGCGCTAAAGTAGATATCGCGGTCCTGATCGCGCTCAACAACTTCTTTGTCCTGGCCTGTATGGTGGACAAACACTTCGATCAGGCGTTCTTTCAAGCGCATAATTTCATTAGC
>CAZKIB010000006.1:37381-41747 GCA_964552425.1 uncultured Anaerolineaceae bacterium
ACTGACCGGGGCCGAAATCTGCTGCATGGCATCGTAGATTGCCATACCCGCATACACCACGCCACCCGGCGAGTTTATATACATGTTAATCTGACGATCCGGGTCCTGACCATTAAGATACAGTAACTGCGCGACGATCAGGTTGGCGATCTGGTCGTTAATCGGCGTTCCTAACAGCACAATACGTTCCTTGAGGAGCAGGGAGTAGATGTCATAAGCGCGTTCACCGCGACTGCCCTGCTCAATGACCATCGGAATCACGTTATAGATGCCGTCCATAATTACGCTGATTCTCCTTGTTCTGTAGTCGAGTCATCATCGGTTGTAGATACCGGGGCCTTTTCGGCCAATTCTGGAGCTTCGCCCTTCGCAATAGCGGCAATGCGGGCTGTCACCTGCCGGTACAGCAGGTCGCTGCGCAGGTTATCGCGCATTGTCCCGCCCTGGTAAATGCTGCGGAACGCGGCAGCCTGCTCGCCAAAGCGGCTGGCGATTTTTTCAATTTCCTCGTCCACCTGTTCGTCGGTGACGGTCAGTTGTTCGTCCTGAATTAGCTGGCGCATTACCAGAGATCGTTTGATACTGTCGACAGCGTTATCATGATAATCCACATGCAGGTCTTCATGAGACTTGCCCGTCACCTTCATATAATCATCCAGTGTCAGGCCGCGCCGCCGCAGGTCGCTGTCCAGGTGATTGAGCAAATGATGCACTTCGTCAGACACCAGCGCGTCCGGGTAGGCAAATGTGGCCTGTTCGATAACTTTGTCCAGGACCTGCTGCGCATAAGCCGAATCCGCCGCCTCTTTGGCTTCGGTTTCCAGATCATTGCGAATTTTCATCCGCAGTTCAAGCAGGCTTTGCGGCGCTTCACCTTCTTTGGGCGTATCACCGACGCGCGCGGCAAATTCGTCGTTCAGCGCTGGCAGCGTGACATTCTCAATCTTCTTAACCGTCACGTCAAACTTGACCCGCCGCCCTGCCAGGTGTTCGTATTCCGCCGCATCGTCAGGGTAGGTGATTTCAAATTCACGCCGTTCATCCACCACCGCCCCAACCAGAGCTTCAGTAAAACCGGGGGCCGGTTCGCGATCTTCCGTCAGGCGAAACAGCATATTGTCATTGTCGATAAAGACCCGGCTTTTCGGGGCTTCCGCATCTGAACTTTCCTCAGGCTGCGTTTCACCGTCGATTTCGTCCGGCTTGTCATCGACATATTCAGCTTTCATGCTGAGTGTCACACGATTTCCTGCGATGACTGGTTTACTGCTTTCCTCGATAACCGCCTCGCGCTCCTGAAGCGAAGTCAAAGCTTCGTCCACATCTTTATCCTCAACCACCGGAGCCGTATATTCGAGGCGAATATCCCGATAATTCGCGAGGTCCACAGTGGGCTGAAGCGGCACGACAAACTTGAAGGTAGGCGCTGGTTCGACACTAAAGTCTTCCAACGCACCCGGCCCATAAGGTTCCACCTCGGACACATCGAGGACATCCTTATACACCTGGTTGCCCAGCGCTTCGACAGCCTCTTCAAGGATCGCACCTTCGCCCACATAGGCCGCCAGCACCTTGTAAGGGGCCTTGCCCTTGCGGAAGCCAGGGATATTCACCTGACGGGCGATCTTGCGCGCAGCATCCTGTTTGGCTTTCTCCAGACGCTCCGTATCCACTTCGACAGTCAGGCGTGCAGTATGATTTTCAAGACGTTCAGTTTGTACGTTCAAAGGTCGATTCCTTGCAAAAGTGCGGGTTTGAAAACTATTCGATTATAGCATTCGAGATTGGCTCAATGCCATATAATCTTTATTAGAAGATGTTTGAACAGCCTCAGAATACAAAAGGCGCTGGTGTGCGCCCTGGAATACTGTTCAAATGGGGAAGGAGGGATTCGAACCCAGAGAGGATACCCGTCCTCTCTCCATCTCAGGTCCCCAGGTTGTGTCAAATGGTCGCTGAGACCCTAGCGCAATCCACCTTACGCCGCATTGTACGCGAAATATCCTGTGAAATCAACGTCCGGTTCCTCGCCTACTGGGCTTCGCCTGTATTCTCACCTATTAGTTATTATTGACAACCTCAGTATTCATTTGCATGTTTTCGAGTAATCGTTTTTTAATTAAAGGTATCAAGAGATATTGTAAGGAATTGTCATGAACTAACGTTCACCCAGAGGAATGCAAATCACGTTGTCAAACAACTCACAATCCATATGAATGTCTATTTTCAGGAGAGGAAACATGTCTTTAGACACTGACTGGACTATCATGTTCTGCGCCGGGTATATAGTTCCGCCGTCCAAGCATGTCAGCAAACTTACTGACGTTTTGGTTACTATCGAAGGGTCGACATTCGATCTTAATCCGAGTACCCATAGATATTTCTATCCCAGGTTTGTAAGCAGTCCGACAAGCTGCACGATAGAAATTGGCTTCACCCATACGGACGGGGTACAGCAGAACGATGTCCGAGATCTCATTCGGAAAATGGCGTTCGGAGATAATGATGTCAGGGCCAGCGCCTCACACACCCTCGCTGCTCGATTAGGACATGCCACAGACCGACGTTCACCCGCAGGCCTTTTTGTCTCGCTGGTAGGCGAAAACGGACAAAGCCGCCGCGTAGTGTTTTTCAAGTTCCCTGCCGATGAAAGTCTCCAGGCCACCTTTGCGGAAGAGGGATTGAGT
Organism: uncultured Anaerolineaceae bacterium; assembly: GCA_964552425.1. GTDB lineage: Bacteria > Chloroflexota > Anaerolineae > Aggregatilineales > Phototrophicaceae. Next base: position 40,069 of record CAZKIB010000006.1, read on the forward strand.
ATCAATGTCATTGAAGGGGCTTTTTCCCGAAAGACAGACTTTTTCAAGGCGGCTGTATACGAAGGAAGGGATACGGATACCGCTTTATGGGGTGGGCGTGTCGAGGACAAGCAATCCGGTAGTCGTATACACGAAGTATCCGATTATTGGGTCATGGGTTTCCTGCGGTCCGTACCACAACTTACGACAGCACGCGGGACACGGCTGTTAACCAAAGCCCTCAAGACCACGATAAATAAGTCCGAGGACCCGGATGAGCAATATGCGCTTATGGCAGCGGCAACGGCTATTAAGTCCCAAGCAGATCGGAATATAACACTCAGAGAGTTCACTGAGGGCTATTTGCCTGAAGCAATCAGAGAACGATTTCTAAGGGAAGTAGGGAACCCAACATTGGCAGATGCCCCATTTCGTATTGATGAATCGGTACTAGACCAACAACTGGCATTTAGAACAATTGTTCTTCATAATAGGTTTAGCGTCAGTGGTCCACCGGAGGGCTTTCAAAATCCAGACATATTCACCCAAGTAGACTCGGTGGACTCGGGCGTAGCGCTTACGATACGTGGGCGCATCGTCGATCAGAAGTTGAGGGCTAGGACATAAACAGGAGTGCGTTATGAACGTTGAGCTGGCATACCGGAAGCGTTATCCGCAGCTGAAGCTAATCGGTCAGAAAATCGACGAAGCGATCAGGGAAATGCTTGAGGGCATACCTCGCATTGATGCTATCTCGGTTCGTGCGAAATCGGTGGAACGATTTGTCGAAAAAGCCTCCCGAAAGAGCGCGGACGGTAGTCTAAAGTACGCCAACCCGTTGGATGATATCCAAGATCAAATCGGCGCACGTATCGTGGTCTTTTACAAAAGCGATGTTGATGCCGTGACAGAGCTTGTAGTAAGAGAATTCAATGTCATCGAGGACAGAACGCAAAGAAATCCCCATCCCGAACACTTCGGTTATGAGGCAAAACACAATATCTGCTTTATTCCGCTCGACATAAGCAAAACTAACGAATGTCCCATAGAGTTCTTTGAACTACAGGTAAGTACGCTTTTTCAACATGCGTGGGCGGAAGCCAACCACGACCTCGGCTACAAGCCGGGCATCCCCATCGATTTTGACGCACAGCGCAGAATCGCCTGGGCTGCCGCCCAAGCCTGGGGAGCAGACACTGTTTTCGACGAACTATGGCAACGTCATAATAACTAATATTGTCAAGCGATCCTTGTGCTGTATCTGTCCATTTGGGGAAGGAGGGATTTGAACCCTCACCTCGTAAGAGACATGATCCTAAGTCATGCGCGTCTGCCGATTCCGCCACTCCCCCATAAAGCGCATTATAGAGAACGCAGTCGCGGTGTTCAAGGGCGGTCATTAACTGCCCGGTTCAGGTTCCGAATCCACGTGAATTTCGAGGCTGCCAATATCGTCAAAATCCATCTGGGCGACCTGCAACAGAATAGTGGACATAATCGTCTGCGCAAATTTGAACAGCACCTGCATCTGCTGGATGCGTTCCAGATAGAGCTGTGCCAGCGCTTTATCACCGGGGTCCACGCTGTCCATCGCGGCAGACAGGCGCTCAATATCTTTGTTCATCACCGCCAGCGCGCGGTCCACATCCCGCATTTCACGTCCGCTGAGAATGTTGGCGATAATCTCCCAGAAATCGGTT
>CAZKIB010000006.1:41767-43373 GCA_964552425.1 uncultured Anaerolineaceae bacterium
CTTGCGCCGGTCCCCCCGGCCGCGCACCCAGGCCTGCCGTACCATACCGAGGTGTTCCAACGTGCGCATGTTCATGCTCACGCTGGCTTTCGAAATTTCCAGCAGATCCATCATATCGTCGAGGCACAGGGGGCCAGGACTCATCAGCAGGGCCGCGTACAACTGGCCCATCACTTTACTGAAACCAAAGTATTCCGCAAGCTGGCCGAGTCCATCCAGCATACTGTCGCGTACCGCGATCAGATTGGGGTCAGTGAGCTGGCCTTCCACCCTGGGTTGTTCATCTGCCATGTTGACTACCCCACATTCAAAGATAACGGCTAAAGAATAAGGTATCGAACAACAGAACACCGATGTAGAGAATGAAACCCAGCACGACCAGCGGGACCTGCCACCAGGTAAAAATTTCAGGTGTCCAGACCGGACAAGGAGCCAAAATCAACAACCCGACGATCAACAAGCCCCAGGCGAGACGTTTCCAGAATCTTTGCCACCGACGCTGCGTTCGCAACTTTCAGAATCCTGTGAATCAAGTCCAAGCGTAGCACGTTTGTATGCAACTGGCAACTGTTCATTCATAACGGAGGGCATCAATGGGGTTCAGCGAGGCTGCGCGGTTGGCCGGGTAAATGCCAAAGAACACACCAATAATGGTCGAAATCACCGTCGCCAGCATGACACTCGATGGCTGCATGGCGACATCCAGGTCCTGAATCAGAGACGCCGCGCCGAAGGTTGCCAGCCCTGCCAGACCGACGCCAATTGCGCCGCCCAGCAGCGCCAGAATGACCGACTCGACCAGAAATTGCAGCATAATATCATTCTTCTGTGCGCCCACAGCCTTGCGCAGGCCAATCTCGCGGGTGCGTTCTGTCACCGTGACCAGCATGATATTCATAATCCCAATGCCACCCACCAGCAGCGAAATACCGGCGATGAACCCCAGAAACAATGTCAGCAGAGTCGTCACACTCGTAAAGCTGTTTAAGAGTTCGCCCTGGGTCACAACCTGGAAATCATCCTCATCGCGGAAGGAGATGCCGCGCTCCTCACGCAGTGTCTGGCGAATTTGCTGGGCGGCCAGGTCCACACGGGTGCTGTCCCGCGCCGCCACAACAATCTGAGTGATGGGCCGGTCACCGGACACAATCCGTTCCCCGCTCAGACGAGTCTGCGCCGTCGTGATTGGCACAAAAATCAGGTCATCCAGGTCCGTGCCCGGCGGGCCAAAGTCGCCGCCCTGCTCCTCAAGAAGGCCAATGACCGTAAAGCGCACCGACTCGATCCGCAGTGTCTGTCCAATTGGATACATATCCGGGAAAAGGCTGTCGACCACTTTCTTGGTAATCACCGCCACGCGGGCGGAACTGTCCAGTTCTTCCTGGTCAAAAAATCGCCCTGCCACCACTTCGCGGCTTACCAGTTCGGTATACTGCGGCCCGGTCCCAATCACCTGAACACGATCTTCACGACCATCTGTGACAATTTGTCGATTGGTCAGTTGCAGTTGTGGCATCACCAGCATCGCTTCGGGCACACGGAACGGGTCCGAGATGACATCGACTTCACGCTGAGTCATAGGCTTTGGCCGGCCAAAGTCGTCAAT
>CAZKIB010000006.1:43454-46519 GCA_964552425.1 uncultured Anaerolineaceae bacterium
AGCACGAGGACCGCCGCCACACCGAGGGTAAGACCCAGCATGGTCAGGGCCGAGCGCAGTTTGTTCGAGCGCAAGCCGATAAACGCCACCCGCATATTTTCGAACATCTATTCAAACCTCAGCGCATCAATTGGGCGCAAGCCCGCAGCGCGGCTGGCCGGATACGCGCCAAAGAAAATACCGACAAAGCTGCTGACGGCAGTCGCCAGAATAATCGCGTCCGGGGTAATCTGGAGTGTAAGATCAGGGACCAGCGCGGTTCCAGCCAGTGTGATCAGCCAGGCAATCGCCACACCGGCAGCGCCACCGATAATCGAGAGCACGACGCTCTCGACCAGAAACTGTGTCAGAATGTCTGAGCCGCGCGCGCCAACGGCCTTGCGCAGGCCAATCTCGCGGGTACGCTCCGTCACTGATACCAGCATGATATTCATGATACCGATGCCGCCGACGAGCAAGGAGATACCGGCGATCAAACTCAGAAAAATAGTCAACAGGCCGGTAATCTGCCCGATGGTATCCAGCACACCAGCCTGGGTAATGACCTGAAAATCCTGTTCACCTTCGAAATTAACCCGGTGCGCCTGGCTCAGATAAACATTAATTTCCTGGACCGCCGAATCAATGACATCCTCAGAGCGGGCTTCGATATTCAGCAGATTGACCGCATAACTGCCATCGCGTGTTCTCGCGTCATCGAGGCGGCTTTGCGCGGTGGTAATCGGTACAAACACCGAATCATTCTCACCGCTCAGTTCGCTGCCTTCCTGCATTACACCCACAATGGTAAAGGTCAGGCCGTTAATACGGATCGTTGTGCCAGTCGGGTCCAGGGTGCGATCACCAAAGAGGTTTTCAATGACCGCCTTGCCCAACACCACCACACGGGCCTTATCCTCAATATGTTCCTCAGTGATAAAGGACCCCCCCGGTTCCGGCCTCCAGTTGCGAATATCCTGAAAAATGGGGGTCACACCGCTGATGGTAGTGCTGACCGTTTCCGAACCATAGGACACCTGCCCGAACACGCTGTACTGCGCAGCGATGCGTCCAACACTCGGTGCGATACGCGGGTCGGACAAATCCGCCACCTCGTTCATCGTGATCGGTTCGATCCGTGTGCGCGTCGGGCTGTCCGGCTGCGATGAAAACACGAAAATCACGTTTGAGCCGAGGCTCCTGAACTCGCTTGAAACAAAATCCTCTACGCCGCGCCCCACACTGATGAGCGTAATGACTGCGCCCACACCAATGATGATGCCGAGTGTCGTGAGCGCAGCCCGAAGACGATTGGTAATGAGGCCGTTGAGCGCAACCCGTACCGCTTCTCCAAATGTCATGGCTAGTTATATTCTTCCGCTTCGCCTGTGAAGTACACGTCGCGGAAAATGCCTTCCAGTTCTTCAGCATCAGAAGGCCGATCAACCTCACCAGCAACCAGCGGCGCTTCGACTTCGCGATCCGTGACAATCTTGCCATCCCGCAGCATAATCACCCGGTTCGTATGGCGCGCGATCCAGGGGTCATGCGTGACAAAAATGGTCGTGATGTGCCGGTTCCGGTTCAGGTCCTGGAAAATCTGCATCACCTCGGTGCCGCTGCGGGAATCCAGATTTCCTGTGGGTTCGTCCGCCAGAATAATCGCCGGTTCGTTGACCAGCGCACGGGCAATCGCCACGCGCTGCTGCTGTCCACCGGACAGTTCACTGGGCAGATGATCCAGACGGCGTCCCAGTCCCACCGATTCCAGAGCCGCTTTGGCGCGTTCGGTGCGCCGCGAATTACCCCCATAGATCAGAGGAAGTTCGACCTGCCGAAGGGCTGTCGTGCGCTTCAGAAGGTTAAAACTCTGGAACACAAAGCCAATCTTCTTGTTGCGCACACGGGCCAGTTCGCGCTCGTTGAGCTTGCTGACATCCTCGCCATCGAGATAGAACTCGCCTTCAGTCGGCTGATCCAGCGCGCCGAGGATATTCATCAGTGTGCTTTTGCCAGAGCCAGACGGCCCCATGATGGAGATAAATTCCCCTTCATAAACTCGCAGACTGACACCACGCAAAGCGTGAACTTCGATATCACCCATTTTGTAAACTTTGGTGATGTCGCGAATATCAATCACCACGCGGCGACCCTGTTCGTCCCGTGGGGCCGTGTCTTTCTTACCGTTTTGAGCGAACAAACGACCGATCATCGTATTAGCCACCAAAGATATTGAGTTCCTCGCGTGGCAGCAAAACAACCCGCTGCCCGGCTTCCAGGCCGCTGACGATCTGACTGTGGGTTTCGTTACGCAGCCCAAGCTGCACTTCGACTTCTTCGAAACGGCCATCTTCACGCTGAATCGTGACGTAGGCTTGCTGAGTCGCGCGGTCAATGCGGATGAAACGGTTGCGCAGTGTCAGCACATCTTCGAGCTGCTGGACTTTTATTGTTGCCGTCGCGTTCATCCCCACGCGAACAGGTTCCAGAGTAGGGTCAATGGTCACCCGCGCCACATAGGTCACGACCTGCCCAATCCGGGTGGGAGTCTGCGCGACGCGCGTCACCGTACCCGTGATCTCCGCTTCCGGCAGAGCATCCAGAATCAGGCTGACCGGCTGACCGACCTGAACATCGGCAATCTCGGTTTCATCAATCGCCAGATCAATGAAAAAAGTCGTATCGTCAATAAGCTGCACACCACCCGTTGTCGGAGGCAGTTCGCCCACATTCAGGCTTTCCTGAGCGACGACACCATCAAAAGGCGCGACCAAAATCGCGCGGTTCAGATTGGCTTTTGCCATCTCCACAGCCAATTCTGCCTGCCTAAGCTGAATTGCGGCCTGCTGAATTTCCAGTTCATCCGGCCCGTTCAGCAGCCGGTCCAACTGCACTTCGGCAGACACGACCTGCGCGTTGGCTGATGCCAGACTGCCGGCATCGGGTCCATCACTGAGTATGCCGGTGTACTGGGCGTCGGCAATCAACACGCCATAATCAGCCTGCTGCAAGCCGGCTTCAAGCTGGCGCTGTTCCTCGTCGGATGCTTTAGGAACCAGGTCTTCCGGGACGCCGTCCGGCACAGG
>CAZKIB010000006.1:46665-51523 GCA_964552425.1 uncultured Anaerolineaceae bacterium
GCCTGCGCAGCCCGCAGCGCTGCTTCTGCCACCGCCACATCCACATCGCGCGGTGGTTCCAGCAGCGAGTTATACACCAGTCTTTGCAGCTCAAGGCTGATCTCGGCACTGCGCAGGTTCATTTCCAGGTCTTCCGCGTCCAACCGAGCCAGAATCTCATCTCTGGTGACAGGCTGACCTTCCCGAACCAGAATCTCCTGCACAGGCAGCGAACTGGTTTCGAACACCAGAGTCACCTGTCTGGCAGGTAAAACTGACCCGGTGGCGTTGACAGTCACTTCCATGTCCTCAACGTTAACCACGTCTTCGTCCTGAATGAGAGAACTCTGCCCGGCGTCCTGGGCTGTCACCCCACCGTTCAGAGCAATCCCCTGCAAGACCACCACCGCAATCCCGGCCAGCACAATCACAATGACCACATTACGCACAATCCGCATGGCCTTTAGCCTCCAAACAACGAGAATGTTCCGCCGGAAAGATCGAGCGCGAGGACATCACCTTCATTGATGCCGGAGATGATTTCGCTGTTATCCTGGCCTTGCAGGCCCAGTCCCACTTCGATTTCCGTGAACGTGCTGTCTTCGTTGTAGATATTGACAAATGCCTGGTTGTTTCGCCGGTCCAGGCGGATAAACAGATTCGGTACGACCAGCACATTCTGCCGTTCTTCGACCACCACTGCCGCTTCTGCCGTCATACCGTGCCGCACGCGCGTATCGGTTTCATCCAGCCGCACTTCCACATCGTAGCTGACAATCCCGTCCTGATCGCGTCCTAGAACCGCAATCTGTTCGATGGTCCCCGCCAACCGTGTATTGGGCAGCGCATCAAGCTGAACACGCGCCGGCATCTCCGGGCGAATCTGGCGAATATCGACCTCATCAACCTCAGCGCGCACATGCAGTGACGCCAGGTTGGTCAGTTCGATCACCGGCACACCTGGCGCGGCCAGTGAACCCTCTTCCACGTACACACGCGAAACCACACCATCAAACGGCGCGGTAAGCCGCAGACGGTTATATGCTGTACTGGCCTCATCCAACTGCAATTCGGCCTGTCGCACCGCGATTTCCGCCTGTTCAATTTCGGCTTCACGCGGCCCTGCCTTCACCCGTTCCAGTTCGGCTTCGGCCTGCAATGCCCGTGCATAGGCCGCCCCGATCTGCCCTCGGTTGACAGAATCCAGGCCCTCCAATTGCAAACGTGCCTTTTGCAGGTTAAAAGAGGCTGCGCCAACCTGAGCATCCAGCAGCGCATACTGCTCGTCTGCCTGACCACCCTGCGCATTGGCGCGCTGGCGCACGGCTTCATCGTAGGCAATCTGCGCCTGCTGTAAAGCCAGTTCCGACGCCTGTCTATCCTGGTCAGAAACAACAGACTGCGCGCTCTGCACGGCTCCCCAGGCGCTGCGGACATTGGCTTCGGCTACGCGAATATCGTCTTCATCCACCGGCTCCAGCAGTTCCAGCAGCTTGAGATTCGCCAGATCAAGCGCCAGCAGGGCCTGTTCGTAAGCGATACGCGGTGTGTCGTCCACCTGCTGGACCAGCACATCGCCAGCCAGCACAAAATCGCCTTCTTCCACCAGCACTTCGCGAATGCGCCCCGGTGTCGTCAGACTCAATTGAACGACTTCGTTCGCTTCAACCGCGCCAATCGCGTTTACGAGGACAGCCACATCACCCCGCTGGACCGTGTGGAGCTGGATATTGGCGCTCTGGATTTGTGCGCTCATCTGTGCCTGTCCGGCCTGCTGATTAATCACAATCACCGGCAGTACCAGCGTAACGAGCGTTAGTACAATGAGAGTTCGAAGTATCGACATAGTTTGTTTGATTTGTTCTATTTGACTCAATCAATTATAATACGAAAATAATCAGAATTCCGTTGCAACTTTCATGATTCAGGGAGCTTTCATTTTGTCCACCGTCCTGTTCCGGCGGACAGCGGCGTGGTAATATGCAATGTGTTCAATTTCACAAGGCCCCGATGGAGGTCTTGCATAAGGAGTCTCAGGTCTCATGCCGTCGCACATCATTTCGTCGAATATCCCCGATATTGTGATTGGACGCCTGCCGATCTATCTGCGCGCACTCACTCGTCTTGCCCAGGAGGGCCACGATGTCACCTCCTCACATGAATTGGGACAGCGACTGGGTATCAGTTCTGCACAGATTCGGAAAGACCTCTCCCATTTTGGTGGCTTCGGCAAACAGGGCACAGGGTATCAGATTGCGTATCTGATCGAGCAGTTGAGACAGGTCCTGAAAGTGGATCGAGAATGGGATGTTGCCCTGGTTGGCGCCGGTGATCTGGGGCACGCGGTTGCCAATTATCGCGGATTTACGGACCGGGGCTTCCGCATTGTCGCCGTATTTGACAGCGACCCCCAGAAAGTCGGCCAAAAAATCGGCAGCGAATCAATTCTGCCGTTTGCGGACCTCGCCTCGATTATTGCCCAGCGCGGCATCAAGGTAGCGATGATCGCCGTTCCAGCGCAGCACGCTCAGGTCGTTGCCGATACACTCATCGCCGCCGGTATCCGTGCCATCCTGAATTACGCCCCTATCAGCCTGAACGTGCCCAACAATGTCCACGTCCAGTACATTGACCCTGTCGTGCATTTGCAGCGCATGACTTACTACCTTGATTAGGATGCTTAAACCGCATGGAGGATGCGCCGCAGGATCGCCGGGTCTTCGAGCGCGCGTCCTGCACCGGTGGCTACCGCGATCATGGCATTATCCGCCCGGTAGACAGGTACGCCGGTCTCACGGGTCAGGTACTGGTCTATACCCCGCAAAAGCGCCCCGCCCCCGGTCAGCACAATCCCGCGATCTATAATGTCCGAGGCCAGTTCCGGCGGTGTCGTGCCAAGCACTGATTTGACCACACCGGCAATCATCGCCAGGGGTTCGGCCAGCGCTTCCACGACCTCACCAGTACTCACGGTCACGGTCCGGGGTAAACCGCTTACGTTATCACGCCCCTGAATTTCCATCGTCATTTCTTCAGCGTTGGGAACCGCCGCGCCGATCTGGATTTTCACGGCCTCAGCAGTTGGCTGGCCGATGCTCAGGTTATACTTGCGCCGGATATAGCTGATAATCGCCTCATCCTGCCGCAAACCACCCACCCGCCCGCTTTCAGCCCGGACGATATTGTTCATGGTAATCACGGCTGCTTCGGTGATACCGCCGCCGATATTCACAACCATGTCGCCCGCTGGTGTCCCAACCGGCAGCCCGGCTCCAATCGCCGCCGCCAGCGGCTCCCAGATCAGAAACGCCTCGCGCGCGCCCGCCGCCACACAGGCTTCATGCACCGCCCGCTTTTCAACACTGGTCACCCCATACGGGACCGATACCATCACACTTGGTTTGAACAGGCGAATACGCCCAGCGACCTTACCGAAAAAGTGACGCAGCATCGCCTCTGTGACTTCGTAGTCGGCGATAACACCATCCCGGAGCGGACGCACCACCTGGATATCTTCTTCATCCACACGGCCCAGCATCTCACGCGCCGGCTGGCCGATTTCAACGATGCGTTCATCCTCAACCGTCAGGGCCACCAGAGATGGCTCCTGAAGGACAATTTGCTCGTTTTCGTAGATGAGTACGTTGACTGTGCCGAGATCAAGCCCCAGTTTTTTATCAAACAGCCCCATTGCGGCCACCTTCTGTAGATAACCTGCCTCATTGTAGCGGTAAACAAGGGCCAAAAGCAACGCCCGGCATAAGCACCGGGCGTCAGCAGTTCGTTCTTCCAGACGACAGAGAAGTCGCGCGCTGGCAGGGCTAATCTTCGTCTTCCTCAAGAATACGCATGACCGGGCCGCGTGTTTGCAGCTTGCGATGAATCCGCAGGCCCAGTTCGGCGCGGCGCAGCGACAGAGCCGCATCCCGGTTTTCCGCTTCAGGCACGCCCTCTTCAAGCATCCGCCGCGCCGTTTCACGAGCCGCTTCAATGCGTTCGAGATCGAGCGCAAATGAAGACTCGGCCAGGTCAGCCAGGACGACGACTTTATCCGGGCGCACATCGACCACCCCACCGTAGATGGCGAAACGTTCTTCCGCGCCGCCTTTTTTGACCACCAGTTCGCCAAAACCGAGGGTGGTCAGCACCGGGGCATGATGCGGCAGCACGCCCATCTCACCCTCCGCTGCCGGGATAATGACCATATCGGCTTCCGGTTCGTCGAAGACTTTGCGTTCCTGGGTCACGATTTCAACATGGATCGGCATTCGCCTTCCCCTTTACTGTTTCTGGGCCTCTTCGTAGCGCCCGATAACTTCATCCATGCCACCCGCCATGTAGAACATCTGCTCCGGGATGTGATCAACTTCCCCATCCAGCAGCATACGGAAGCCGCGCACGGTGTCTTTCACGCGCACGTAACGGCCTTCACGTCCGGTGAACTGCGCCGCCACCACCATTGGCTGAGTCAGGAACAGTTCAATCTTGCGGGCACGCGCCACCAGCAGCTTGTCGTCGTCCGAGAGTTCGTCCACGCCGAGAATGGCGATGATGTCCTGAAGGTCCTTGTAACGCTGCAACACCTGCTGCACTTCACGCGCCGTGCGATAGTGTTCTTCCCCGATGATGTTCGGGTCGAGAATTTTGCTGGTGCTTTGCAGCGGATCCACCGCCGGGAAGATCGCGCGCGCGGCCAGTGAACGTTCCAGCGCGATGGTCCCGTCCAGATGGGTGAACACAGCCACCGGGGCCGGGTCCGAATAGTCATCGGCAGGCACATAGACCGCCTGCATGGACGTGATCGAGCCGGTCTTGGTCGAGGTGATGCGCTCTTGCAGCAAACCCATCTCCTGCGCCAGCGTCGGCTGATACCCTACCG
>CAZKIB010000006.1:51648-53817 GCA_964552425.1 uncultured Anaerolineaceae bacterium
GGGTTCGTTCATCTGGCCGAAGACCATCGCCAGCTTGGGCAGCACGCCGGCTTCTTCCATTTCGCCATAAAGCTGTGTGCCTTCGCGGGTCCGTTCACCCACCCCGGCAAACACGGACAGTCCATCATGCTGGGTAGCGATGGAGTTAATCAGTTCCATGATTGTTACGGTTTTGCCCACACCCGCGCCGCCAAAGATGCCGGTTTTACCACCGCGAGTCATCGGGGCGACCAGGTCGATCACCTTCATGCCACTTTCGAACTGCTCAATCGAAGTGGACTGTTCTTCGAAACTCGGCGGAATGGCGTGAATCGCGCGGCGGGGTGATCCATCCGGCACGGGCGGTTTGTTATCCACCGGACGGCCCAACACATTGAACACGCGGCCTAACGATAGTTCGCCTACCGGGACGGTGATCGGCTGGCCTGTGGCAATGGCGGGCACGCCACGCTGCAAACCATCCGTCGTGTCCATCGCCACCGTGCGCACCATGTTATTGCCCAGGTGAAGCTGCACTTCCAGGATCAGGTCTTCATCACCCTCGCGCGGCACACGCAGCGCGTCAAAAATATTGGGCAGATGACTTTCAGGAAATTCCACGTCTACCACGTTGCCCAGAATTTGAGCAATGCGACCTTCATAGTCTGCCATTTGGTTTTTTCTCCTCAACTGTCTGCTACCGGGCAAGCATGGCCTGCTCAAGAATTTCTGCCGCTTTATCGACTGAATCCTGAAGCGCTTCCGTACCACCCACAATATCAAGAATTTCGGCTGTAATAGCTGCCTGACGAGCCTTGTTGTAGTCCAGAGTCAGGTCGCTGACCAATTGACCCGCGTTTTCGGATGCGTTGCGCATGGCGACCATCTGGGCCGAATACTCGCTGGCCTGACTTTCGAGGATCGCCTGATACAACTGGAGTTCGGTAAAACGCGGCACGATCTCTTGCAGAATCGCTTCGGGACTCGGTTCGTATTCATAGACGGCGACTGTGTTGGAAACCGCCGGTACATCTTTGACAAACTCGGATGCCACCTGATCTTCAATGGTATGCGGGATCAGAGGCAGCCAGCCCAGGACCACCGGGCGCTGGGTCAGGGTGTTGATAAAGTCGGTGTAGGCGATAAACACGTCATCGACCTCACCGCTCAGAAAGGCATCAATTGCCAGCCGGTTCGCGGCGGAAATATCGCTGATCGACGGGTCGGCGGGTATGTCTGTGAATGAGGCGACCACGTTCTTGCCGGCGCGCACCAGTGAATCACGCCCTTTGCGGCCAATGGTAATGAACTGCACCGGCTTCCCCATCCGTTCCGCAAAGCGGTTCGCCACACGAATGATGTTCGTGTTGAACGCGCCTTTCAGACCGCGATCCGAGGTAATCAGCACAACCATGATGTTGTTGATCTCGGCGCGTTCTTCCAGCAGAGGGTGCATCGCCGGACCGCTGCCGCCGGCGGCCTGCACATTCAGCAGAATCTCCCACGCCTTCTGTGCGAATGCGCGGCTCGCCAGCACCCGCGCCTGAGCGCGCCGCACCCGCGAGGCGGATACAGCCTCTAATGCGCGCGTGATCTGCGCGATGTTCTTGACGCTGCGTATACGTTTTTGTAGCTCTCTTGCGCTCGCCACCGAAGCGCCTCCTTTCTAAAAAGTCGGGCGCTTTAGTTCCAACTCGCGTTGAACGTCTCAATCGCCTGACGTACTTTACCGGCAATCTCGTCGTTCCACGTGTTGGGGCTATTCTGAATCTGGTTGGCAATCTCGGCGAACTGGGTGTTCCAGGCCCGCAGGAAGCTGGTCTTCCATTCCCCGACTCGCTCGACAGGAACCTTGTCCAGCAGGCCGTTGGTACCTGCATAAATAATGGCGACCTGATCGGTGAGCGGCATCGGCTGATACTGCGGCTGTTTGAGCAGTTCCGTCAGGCGCAAACCACGATCCAACTGCTGCTGGGTCGTCTTATCCAGGTCAGAGCCGAACTGAGCAAACGCAGCCAGCGAACGGAACTGCGCGAGGTCCAGTTTCAAACGGCCCGCCACACGTTTCATCGCCGTTGTCTGCGCGTCACCACCCACGCGGCTTACGCTGATACCGACATCGAGAGCCGGGCGCTGACCGGCGTAGAACAGGTCGCCGACCAGATAAATCTGCCCGTCGGTGATCGAAAT
>CAZKIB010000006.1:53827-56115 GCA_964552425.1 uncultured Anaerolineaceae bacterium
ACAAAGGCAGACACATCGCCCAGAAGCGTTTCAATGAAGGGCAAGGCCGTCAGACTGCCGTTGCCTCTGGCCTCGCTCAACTGCGCGGCGCGTTCCAGCAAACGGCTGTGCAGGTAGAACACATCACCGGGGTAAGCTTCACGTCCCGGCGGACGGCGCATGAGCAGCGAAACCTGCCTGTAAGCCCAGGCGTGCTTGGAAAGATCATCATACACCACCAGCGCGTCCTGGCCGTGTTCCATGAACCATTCCCCAATCGCGCAGCCAGAGTACGGGGCGATGTACTGCATAGCTGCCGGGTCTGCCGCCGAAGCGACCACGACGGTAGTATATTCCATCGCGCCGACTTCTTCGAGAATGGCGACCAAACGGGCAATTTCGCCTTTACGCTTGCCGATGGCGACGTAAATGCACTTCATGCCCAGACCCTTTTGATTGATAATCGTATCAATCGCAATGGCCGTTTTGCCGATCTGACGATCCCCGATTATCAGTTCACGCTGACCGCGCCCCACAGGGATCATCGAGTCAATCGCAATGATGCCGGTCTGAACCGGGCGGTACACGTTGCGGCGGTCCATCACGCCCGGCGCGATGCGCTCAATCGGGTAATATTCCTCAAACTGAATAGTTCCTTTACCATCCAGCGGGTTGCCCAGCGCATCCACAACACGCCCGACCAGCCCCTCACCTACGGGAACCGAGGCGATACGATTGAGCGCCCGCACCTCGTCACCTTCGTTGATGTCATCAAATTCACCCATGATGATGACACCCACGTTGTCTTTTTCGAGGTTGAACACAATGCCCGCCGCGCCGGTGCTGAATTCCACCAGTTCGCTGAAGCGCACATTATCAAGGCCAGCCACCCGCGCGATACCATCACCAACCTCTTCGACATACCCCACTTCGACTGCTTCATACTTGCGCTCGTACCCCTGAACCTGCGCAAGAAGCGAGTCAAAAATGTCTTTGGAGATTTCCGCCATTACAGGTCTCCTTATTTCCATTCACCACATGAATCAGTTTATCACCCGTTAAGAGTGAGATTGCCCAATTGAGTTGATATTGAGATTGTCCACCTGCATTGTAACGTATCGTGGCGCATATGTCCACAATTTCACAAACGGAATTCCACTGGCGTTGTGGACATTGCCCAAACCTGTTACTTGTCGCCGTTCAGGTCACGCACCGGGGGACCACCCCCCAGAGCCACCGAACGCTGAAACGCCGACCAGACCGCCCGCGAAATCACGGTCCGAAAGCCGCCTTTTTCCAGATGATAGAGTGCCTCGGCAGTCGTCCCGCCCGGACTCGTCACCTGATTGCGCAGTTCCGCCGGGTGCAGGCCGGATTGTTCAGCATACTCCACCGAGCCTTTGATGGTCTGCATGACCAGCTTTTCCGCGTCATGGCGCGAAAAACCCATATGCACGCCCGAATCGATGAGCGCTTCCATAAACATGAAGATGTAGGCCGGGCCGGTTCCGCTCAACGCGGTTGCCATATCAAGGTAGGTTTCGTTGTCAGCATACATTTCCTGGCCGAAGGTCGCCAGCAGCATCCGCGCCTGCACCAACTGCGGTTCCTGTACTTCTTTGGTGGCCGTCCAAACGGTGATCCCCTGCCCAATCTGCGCCGGCGTGTTGGGCATGGCCCGCACCACACTGGCGTTGGCGACCCCGTTGGCAATGGTTTCGATGCGCACCCCCGCCATGATACTCAGAATCAGGTCGCAATTGTGCGCGCCGCGCCGGGCTTCCGGCAGCACATATGGCAGCGCCTGCGGCTTGATCGACAGCACCAGAATATCCGCCTTCTCCGCCGCTTCGATATTGCTGGCCGTGTAGTGGATGCCGAACTTCGCCGCCAGTTCGCGCCCCCGGTCTGTACGGGGGTCTGCCGCCATGATCTGATCGGGCTGGACGACTTTGTGATCGATCAGCCCTTTCATCATCGCTTCGCCCATCACGCCGCTGCCGATAAACGAAATGGTTTTATTGGCAAAAGTCATGGAATTTTCCTGTGCAAAAGAAAGTCAAACGCTGACGTTATAGTATATCCAGCTCCACCGCCATGCCCATCGCGTGATAACCTTTGTCGACATGGATAACCGCCCCGGTAATACCGCTTGCCAGCGGACTGAGCAGGAACGCTGCGGTGTTGGCGACTTCCTGCGCGACCAGCACATCCGTCAACGGCGCATTCGCCGCTACATAGCGCACCATGCGGTCAATCTCGCCAATCGCTTTTGCGGCGCGCGAGGCCAGCGGCCCCGCCGAGATGCA
>CAZKIB010000006.1:56148-57399 GCA_964552425.1 uncultured Anaerolineaceae bacterium
CCGTCCGGCTTCAAAGGCCAGCGTGCGCGTGTCACTTTCCAGCGCCGCCTTCGCGGAGGACATGCCCCCACCGTAACCGGGGACCACGCGCTCACTCGCCATATAACTCAGGGATAGAAATGCTCCCCCAGGGCGGAGCAGAGGTGACATACGCTGCACCATCGACACCATCGAGTAAGCGCTGGCGCTCACCGCCGCCAGATACCCGGCGCGGCTGCTCTCAATTAACGGCTTCTGAACCTCCGGCCCATTGGCAAGCGAATGGACGACCATATCCAGCGGCTGTTCCCCGAAATCTTCGACCAGCCGGTTGACCAGCCCATTAATCGAAAAATCGCCGGTTTCCACATAACGCTTGTTGGTGCGCACGTCTTCAGGTGCGCTTTCCAGGGTATCATACACCGCGTCCAGCGGATAGATGCGCTCAAATTCCAGCGCGCGGCCATCCGAAAGCAGCAGCGATTCCGCCATCTTGCCGCGTTCCAGCAGTTTCAGGAAAATATTGAGCGCGGGCGGCCATGTGCCGACCACAACAGTTGCGCCGGCCTCTGCCAGTGCCTTGGCAATCGCAAACCCATAACCGCCATCATCTGCCACCCCGGCAACCAGCGCCCGTTTGCCGGTCAGATCAATGTTTAACATTTAACCTGCCCCCTCAAGCTGCATATCGGCCACTGGCGGGTACTGGTAGGGATATTGTTCCTGCCAGTAGCGTGTGGCTGCTTCCACCCGATCACGCTGCACTTCCACACCGATGCCCGGCCCGGTTGGGACCGCAATCGTGCTGTTCTCACCCAGGAAAAAGGCGGGTTCGGCGATGTCCGGGTCATAGTAACGCGATGTAGCCGAAATATCACACGGCAGGGTCACGCCCGGCAAAGATGCAAAGGCCAGATTAGCGGCCCGCCCCACCCCGGTTTCAAGCAGCCCGCCAATCCACAGCGGCAGATCATGCTGCACGCACAACCGGTAAATTTCCAGACTTTCCGTATAGCCGCTCACGCGCGCCGGTTTCAGGTTGAGGATGCGGCACGCGCCCAGTTCCAGCGCCAGCCGCACATCATTGGCGCTGTGGATACTCTCATCAAGACACACCGGAGTCCGCAGCAGGGGCTGCAACTTGCTGTGTTCGTAAATGTCGTTATACCCCAGCGGCTGCTCGATCATCAGCAGATCAAATTCATCCAACTGCCTGAGATATTCCGCGTCGGCCAGGGTATAGGCGCTGTTGGCGTCCAGCATCATCACAAT
>CAZKIB010000006.1:57409-64433 GCA_964552425.1 uncultured Anaerolineaceae bacterium
CGGGTAAACCGCCCGGATACCTCGCGCCAGTTCGACATCCCACCCCGGTTTGATCTTGAGTTTGATCCGTCCATAACCCTCGTTCAGACGTTTGGTGATAATCGCCAGCGTTTCTTCAACACTCGGCTGAATGCCGATACTCACACCGACGACTGCATACCCGCGTGAAACATGACCATCCGGCAGATATTCAGCAAACAACTGCGCCATTGACAGGTCGTTAGTTTTGGCTGCCGCATCCCAGACAGCCGCCTCAAGCCCATGCTTTGCCAGCGGATGCCCGCGCACACCGCGCAGCAGGGCCGGCACTTCCGTCGGGCTGGTGATGGTCCTGCCAAGCACCTTCGGAATCAGGAATTCATTGAGAATATGCAGCGCAGTTCCCACCGTCTCGGAACTATAGCCGGGTGCGATTTCGGCGGACGTTTCACCCCATCCAATAACACCTGCCTCCGTTTCCAGTTCCAGCAGGATCGCCGCTTTGAACGGTTCCTTGCCAAAACTGGTCCCCAGCCGTTCCACCAGGGTCATGGCGATGGGATACAGGCGTACAGCCTTAACAGTAATCGGTTTCACGGCATCCTCTCAGTTCTGACTGAAATCCAACTGCGGGTCACGGTGGGTCAACAGGTAAAATACGCGATCACGACCTTCGTGGACATCGCGCACAAAATCGGTAATGATATAGTCCGCTTTCAACAGGCGCTTGATCTGTTCGCGGATGTGCGCCTGCCAGGCCCGTGCCAGGCTTTCATCGGTGCGCATAATGGTTGGATAATCGAGGGGAATTTCCAGCAGTGCCATAGGCCCGTCCGTTTCAAGCGATTGTTCAGCAGGCCAGGGGGTTCCGTCTGTCGCCGCGATAGTTGGGTTCACAATGGGGACATGCGCACTCAGATAGTGTTCCAGCTTCAGGCCATTGCGCTGCCCTTCAAGGCGTTCCTTCACGCGCCGGTGTGTCACCCACCACTCGACAAACAGACGATCCGACGAGCCAAAAACCGCCAGCCCGCCCACCTGTGCCGTTCCATAATAGTTCTCCTGGAATTTCTGGCAGACCGCGCCGAGTTTACGAATATTCAGGTGGGCATTGGTTGCCAGCAGGGGATCAAATGTCCAGGTCACCAGCCGGATACCCTGCTGCATGGTCAGATCACGCTGGGCTGTTTTGAGTTGATAGCCCAGGCCCTGGCTGCGATACTCCGGCAGCACAACCATCCGCTTGGAAACCATCTGCAAATTTGCCATCGCGGGGCGATCATAGTCTTTATCCGTGCCGATAAACCCCACCAGCACCCCGGCCATCCGGTCATCATCCACCGCCGCCAGCACGTGCCCGCCGTGATTCGCCAGCGAGAATAACATATGTGCCGGAATCACCGATTCGAGATCGTTACCCCAGTACGTTTTCTGGAGCTGAACCGCTGCGTGCATTTCGCTTAGGCCAAACAGAGGGCGAATGGTGATACTCACAGGTCAGATTCCTTTGGGTCGGCGGCGGAGTGAACTGCGCATGAGCGGTGTCCAGAAATTGCGCCCGCGCAGATAAGTCAACAGGATATCTTCCAACCGGCGGGGATGAATACCAAAATAATGATAGGTGTTACCCAACTGCGCGGTGCGGTTGGTCGCCAGCAAATCCAACCACTGGGGGGTCATCAACGAACGAGGCAGCACCCGGCTGTACACCGCTGTGGTCCAGCGCAGCACATAGGGGGGAACCGGCACGATCATACGCGGCATCCGTGTCACCCGCATCACGGTACGAATCAAATCTTCCAGTGTGACATATTCCGGCCCGCCAATTTCAACCAGGGTGTCCACGACCTCAATCGTATGAAGGCTGCGGACCAGCGCATAAATCAGGTCATCAATATGGATAGGATGCAGCACCACCTCACCCCGGCCCGGCATCAGAAAGAACAGGGGATTGACCCGCAGGGACATGGCGATATGGTTGATAAACGCATCATCCTCCCCAAAAACGACCCCGCTGCGGACAATCGTAAAAGCCAGGCCGCTGTCACGGATGATTTCTTCCACCAGACCCTTGATTTGCAGCAGCGGGTATGCAGACGATGGGGCAGCCCCCAGGTGACTCAGCGTGATTATCCGCCCCACGCGCGCGGCCCGCGCCGCCGCCACCAGATTGCGCGTGCCCACCAGTTCCACCCGTTCCAGGTCGCGCGGCCGGCCCCACCACTGGGCATTCGCCAGATGAAAGATCACATGAACGCCGGTCACTGCCCGAAACAGCGCTTCCTCATCATGGACATGTCCTTCGATGATTTCCGGCAGGGTTTTCCAGGGTAAATGGGCAGCCTGACCGGGCGCTATGAGACAGCGTACCTGATAACCTTCGGCCAGAAGCCGGCTTACCAGATGCCGTCCGACAAATCCCATTGCGCCAGTGACAAGAATCATGAAGCCTCCATACGAACAGGCCGCCATTATAGCATATGGACTGGATATTTTGCCGGGGCATCTGTAAGATTCAAATGTCCACACCAATATTGTAACCTCAGCATGAATGTGGTGTTACTTCACAATAAAGAGATTCAGCAGGTGCGCCACCCGGCGTTGTCCGTGTATCTGGAGGAAAGTTAAAGTGGAAAGACGACGTGTCGTCGTAACGGGCATGGGCATCATTTGCCCGACAGGCAATACAGTTGAGGAAGCGTGGCAAAACGCGGCCAACGGCAGAACAGGTATCGGGACGATTACACGTTTTGACACTTCCCATCTGGAAAACCACTTTGGCGGCGAGGTCAAGAATTTTGACCCGGATGAATTTCTGGGAAAAAGGGAAGCGCGCCGCACAGACCGTGTAACCCAGCTTGGTTTGTATGCTGCCCAAAAAGCGCTGGAAGATTCCGGCCTGCAAATAACGCCGGAAAATCACTATGACATTGGCTGCGTGATGGGGTCCGGCATTGGCGGCATCGATTCGCTGTTCAAGAGTGTGCAAGCCTTCCTGGAAAAAGGCGCTGGCGCAGTCAGCCCCCTGATGGTTCCCATGATGCTGCCGGACAGCGCCAGCGGTAAAGTATCCATGATGTTCGGCCTGCGCGGTCCGAACTTCGCGATCTCGACGGCCTGCGCGACAGGCAATAACAGCATCGGCGAAGCAGTCGAGATTATCCGGCGCGGCAAAGCCAAAGCGATTCTGGCGGGCAGTTCTGAAGCCGGGCTGCGTGACATCACCATCGCCAGTTTCAACAACATGAAGGCCATTTCGCGGCGCAATGACGACCCCGAACATGCCTCACGCCCCTTTGATCGGGATCGGGATGGGTTTGTGGTGGCCGAAGGCGCCGGAATGCTGGTCGTTGAAGACCTGGAACATGCCAAAGCACGCGGCGCAAAAATCTATGCCGAAATTCTCGGTTACGGTCACACCTCGGACGCTTACCACATCACCGCCCCGCTGGAAACAGGCGAGGGTGCGGCCAAAGCGATTGAACTGGCCCTGGAAGACGCCGGTATTCAGGGTGAGGACATTAACTATATCAACGCGCATGGAACCAGCACGCCCCTCAACGATAAGAGCGAGACGGTTGCCATCAAGAATGCGCTAGGCGAACTGGCTTATGAAATCCCGATCAGTTCCACCAAATCCGTCACCGGCCATCTGATGGGCGCGGCGGGTTCTGTGGAAGCAGTTTTTTCAATTAAAGCCATACTGGAAAACTTCATCCCGCCCACCATTAACCTGTTTAATCAGGACCCGGAATGTGACCTGAACTACACGCCGAATGTAGGCGTTGCCCACCAGATTGACCGGGTCATGAGCAATTCCTTCGGGTTCGGTGGACATAACGCGGTCCTAGTGTTCGGCAGATACCACGAAAATGGGCACAAATCATAATGGCAAAACGCCGCATGGCCGGGTTCAGCCAGCAGCAGACAGCGGTATTTACGCGCATATTGTAGGCTGGGGGATGGCGGTCCCGGATCGCATCCTTACCAATCACGACCTGGCGGCCATCGTAGAAACAGACGATGAATGGATTCAATCGCGCACAGGCATTCGCGAACGGCGCATTGCCGGCGAGAATGAATCCACCGCAACACTTGGCCTGAAGGCGGCCCAGCAGGCGCTGGAAGTGGCAAATATTCTGCCGCTGGAAGTCGACCTGATTGTCGTGGCGACTTCCACGCCGGAACATATCTTCCCCAGCACAGCCAGCCTGATTCAGGATTGGCTGGGTGCATCGCACGCCGGCGCGTTTGATCTCAGCGCAGCCTGTGCCGGGTTTGTTTACGCGCTCAATATGGCCGCGCAGTCGATCCGTTCCGGCAGCATTCAGACTGCGCTCGTAATTGGCGCTGAAACGATGAGCCGGGTGCTCGATTGGCAGGACCGCAGCACGTGCATCCTGTTTGGCGATGGGGCCGGCGCAGTCGTCCTGCGGGCCAGCAATGTGGATGGCGGGGTGCGCTCGGCGGTGCTGCGTTCGGATGGCTCTGGATGGGACCTGTTGTCAATCCCCACTGTGGGCAGCCGGGACAATCGCCTGCCTGAAGCTAACCCCGATGAATTCAAAATGCACAAGATGTATATGAATGGCCGCGAGGTGTTCAAATTCGCCACGAGGGTCATTGGCGAGAGCATCACGCAGGCGCTGGAAATGAGCGGCATGACCGTGCAGGACCTGTCTCTCATCGTCCCGCATCAGGCCAATCTGCGAATCATCCAGACAGCAGCCCGCAGCCTGAACGTAGACGCCGATATTTTTGTGAGCAACATTGATCGTTACGGGAACACCTCGGCTGCGTCGATCCCGATTGCGCTGTGCGAAGCCATTGAGGCCGGGCGCGTGAATGAAGGCGATAACCTGGCCTTCTGTGGTTTTGGGGGCGGGCTGGCCTGGGCAGCGATGGTCGTCACCTGGACCGGTGTGGAAACCGGGGAACCGCGCGCGTTGGGCCGCCCGCGCCGCCAGTTGTCCTACAGCGCGGCACGCTGGCGCAGGCAGTTTGTCCGCATGGGCCGCCGCATGGATGAAGTGGTCAGCCGCATTCACCCGGAGCGCGGCCGGCTTTCGCGCCTGCGCCGCAAATTTGACCAGCAGCGGTTGGATTAAGCCGCTTCACCCACTCCAAAATCAAAACAAAAGAGGCGCGTCCAATTACGAATGCGCCTCTTTGGGGTGCAGATCGTTTACGGTCAGTCACGCCGCTGGGCGAGGCTGATGTAATACAGCAGTTGCAGAATGGCCGTCACTGCGGCGGCGATGTAAGTCATGGCGGCGGCGGTCAGTACCGCACGCGAACCCTGCTCATCCTCATCCGCCATAAACAGACCCGACTCGCGCAGCAGGATCAGCCCGCGCCGGCTGGCATCAAACTCGACAGGCAGCGTCAGCACACTGAACAGCACGACGAGTCCGAAAAAGATAATCCCCAGCCACAGCAGACCGCTGATATTCAGCAGCAGACCCGCGAAAATGAGGCCAAAGGCAAGCTGTGGGCTGAGAGACACCGCCGGAACCAGAAAACTGCGCATCTGGATCAGGATCGAATTTTCCTCGTGCTGCTGGGCATGGCCCAGTTCATGGGCGACCACAGCCATCGCCGCAACGGACGGCGTGGAAGCTGTGGACTCCGACATACGCACAGTATGGGTGCGTGGGTCATAATGATCGGTGAACGCCCCGGCAGTGCGTTCCAGGCTGATGCCCGCCGCAGCCGGCTGAAAACCGCGTGTCTGCGGTCTCTCAAACTGGACATCGCCTACAGTGGTACGTCCGATGATCCGCCGGGCCACTTCCGTGCCGGTCAGATTGGCGCTGTTGCGCACATTGCTCCACTTGTTGAAGGAGGAGCGCACATAGAACTGCGCGGCGAGCGATATGATCGTCGCCGGGATAAACACAAACAGCAGATAGGCCGGATCAAAATACAGGAACATGGATTAAACAACCTTTCAAGCTGATTGTCCCTTAACAGACAGAATACGCGAATTACATCAAAGAAGTCTCAGAAATACATCAGCACTGCATAAAACCCGGCTAATCTGTATCGGGAAGGACAATATTGTCGATCAGGCGGACCGTACCAATCCGCACCGCCAGCGACACCAGCGCCGGACGTTCCAGTTTTTCGCTCATCTCCTGCAAAGTGTCCGCATCTGCCACCGAGACATAATCCACGGCAGCCAGCGGTTCATCCACCAACCGGTCCCGCATCAGCCTGCGCAGAATTCGCGGATCACGTTCGCCGCGCTGATAAGCGGTTCGGGCCGCCTGAAGCGCCTGATACACCACTCCGGCAGCCTGACGCTGAACAGAGGTCAGTTTGCGATTGCGCGAACTCATTGCCAGACCGTCCGGCTCGCGCACTGTCGGGCAAATCACAATATCCAGCGGAAAGTTGAGATCAGCCGCCATGTGTTTGATAACCACCACCTGCTGCGCATCCTTCTGACCGAAATAGGCACGCTGCGGCTGAGTCAGGTTGAACAACTTGGTGACAACCGTCGCCACACCACGAAAATGGCCGGGCCGGTGCGCGCCCTCCAGCCCCTGCGCGACCTGTTCCACCTCCACGTAGGTCTGATACCCCGGTGGGTACATCATCGTGGACGTGGGGGTAAACACCGCATCGACCTGAGCTTCCCGCAGCACCGCCAGATCATGTTCCAGATCATGGGGATAGGCCGCCAGGTCTTTGGGATCGTTAAACTGTGTGGGATTCACAAAAATCGTGACGATGACATGCGCATTTTCAGCCCGCGCCCGCCGGACCAAGTTCAGATGGCCTTCGTGCAGCGCGCCCATCGTGGGGACCAAGCCCACGCTGCCGGTGAAGCCAGCCCGCAGCGTTCTCAACCTATGAATCGTGTCAGCGATCTCCACTACCATTGACCTCAGTCTGGCGCAGCGCCAGCAGCACTTCATCACTCATCGCAAAACTATTGGCGTCCGTCGGGAACGCGCCAGTGTGAACTTCGCGCACGTACTCCTCAATGGCGGCCTGCATCTGATCGCTGATGTCGGCGTAGCGCTTGGTATGTTTGGGG
>CAZKIB010000006.1:64454-65431 GCA_964552425.1 uncultured Anaerolineaceae bacterium
CGGCATACAGCGCCAGTATATCGTGGAAAACCTGTACCTGCCCATCGCAGTGCGCGCCGGCTCCAATGCCAATGGTCGGAATATCCAGCCGCCCGGTAATCATTTCCGCCAGTGGGGCCGTGACCAGTTCCAGCACCACCGCGAAGGCCCCGGCATCCTGCACTGCTTCGGCATCACGCAGAAGCTGCTGGGCAGTCTGAACCTCCTTCCCCTGCACGCGAAAACCGCCAAAGCCGTTGACGCTCTGTGGCGTGAGGCCAATGTGCGCCATCACCGGAATGCCGGACTGGGTGATGCGTTTAATGGTCGGGGCGATATGTTCGCCGCCTTCCAGTTTGATCGCGCCCACCCCGGCCTCCTGAACCAGACGCCCCGCATTGCGCAGGGCCTGCTCCGCGTTGATGTTGTAGGTCATGGAGGGCATATCCCCCACAATGAACGGCTTTGTGGTCACGCGGGTGACAATTTCCGCGTGGTAAATGATATGTTCCAGCCTGACCGGAATAGTCGAATCATGCCCCTGAACCACCATGCCGAGTGTATCGCCCACCAGCAGCATGGGCACGCCCGCTGCTTCGCTCACCCGCGCGCTGAGGGCGTCATAGGCTGTGAGCATGGCAATCGGCTCATGATTGGCTTTCATTTTTTGAATATCGCGTATGGTCAGCCGCATCGTTTACATCCTGTCCAGAAAATTTTCAAAATCCTGCGTATTCAGGCCCCGTTCAGCCAGCATCGGCAGCGACAGACGCGCCAGAGTACGATAAAGCTGCGCCGCCGCCGGGTCCGCTGTTTCCAGCGCCGTGAGGTGGGCCTGAAGGGTGTTAAAATCGGCCCGAACCAGCGGGCCGGTCAGCGCCGCCGGGATTCCCTGCTGGATCAGGTTCGAGGTCGTAGCTCCTACCAGCGTGTTCAGGGCATGATCCACAGATGTTCGATCCGCGCTCAGACTCAACAACAGACGTTCTGCCACTGCG
>CAZKIB010000006.1:65441-68547 GCA_964552425.1 uncultured Anaerolineaceae bacterium
CATCCCCAGCAGCAGCTCCTCGGCCAGCGCATACAGCGTCACCGTATAGTTGCTGGCGATCACCAGCGCAGCGTGATACAACACCTTACGGTCTGGCGATATTCTCAGTATAGTGCCCTTCAGCGCAGCCACCATATCGCCTAGCCAGTCCACTAGAACACCGGCCTCAGCCTCCAGCGCGAAGGTCGTCCCTGCCAGATGGTGGATTGCAGAGTCCACATCCGCAAACGGAAACGCCGGATGCAGACTGCCCACCAGCGCGCCTCGTTCCGCCAGTGCGACCAGTATAGCGCTGCTATGCGCGCCGGAGGTATGCACCACCGCCTTACCGGAAAAATCGCCCACCGCAAGCTGCTGCGATAAAGAGGCGATGGTGTCATCCGGCACAGTGAGCAGCGTCAAATCCGAGTTACGCAGCACATCAAGTGGGTTTGCGGCGGTGTGCGCTGTGACCTGCCGGGCCAGCATCTCGGCATGGGCCATTGTCCGGCTGTGGACACGTTGAATCTGATAACCGGAGTCAAATAACAGACGCCCCAGTGTCTGGCCGACCTTACCTGCCCCAATAATGCCGAGTGTGGGCCGCAGCGCCATCTTATTGACCGAGCGGCGTAGGCGTGGGAATCGGTTCGCTGATGTAGATATTGACCGTGCAGGACGGCCCCATGGTGTTGGTAATATCGAACACCGACAGACGGAAACGGTACTCACCCGGCTGATAAAACGAGGGCACAAACTGTCCCAGTGCGCCGACTTCCTCCACCATCTGAGTATGGTCTTCCAGCGGCGCGAAATTGCCCCCGGTCACAGGGCCGGCAATTTCGAATTTGTAGAACGCAAAATCATCCATGAATGCCGTTCCCGTCACGCGGATCGGCTCGAACACGCGCATTCCATTCGCCGGGATTTGCAGCGTCGCGCCCGCCTCATTACAGCCAATCACCGGGGGAGCATTCGGCACAATCGTGCCTACAGGTGTGGGAGTCAGTGTGGGAGTCGCCAGCACGCGCAAAGCCGGGTCTTCCGGCGTCAGGTTCACGTTGCTCGAATCAATTTCCACCCCGGTGTTGAATACCGGCGGCGGGGTGTTAAAGTCACCGTCGGTAATCACCTGCGCAACCGCGACACTGACATTGGTCGTGCTGCGAATGGTCGGCGCGACAACCTGTTCAATACCCACTACCAGCAGCACCGCTTCGATCAACAGAATGAGCATGGTGACTGCATCATACCGCGCGTTTTTCGCCAGGTCCTTTTCGAGTTCAAAATAGGTCGAACGGAACTCCCGACGCGCACGCAGCCAGCGCCGCCATGTCAGGAAAATGGCGACTCCCAGCAGGATATAAAGGCCAGGCGCAATCTGTTCAATCAGAAAGATCAGCGTCGTCATGCCAGTGCCCGCAAGACCCCTTTCAGAATCGTCGCCAGCCGGGGAACCAGCAGTTTACCCGCGTCCAGCACTTCTTCATGGGTTGCTTCCAGGTCGCTGTCTACCCTGTCAATCGCCACATTGGTGACGCCGGAACAGGCCATCACGCGCATTCCGGCATGGCGGGCCACCAGAACTTCGTGCGCGGTGGACATCCCAACGGCATCTCCGCCAATGGTGCGCAGCATCCGAACCTCGGCGGGTGTCTCGAAATTCGGCCCGGCCAGGCACACATACACCCCTTCATGCAGGGTAATCCCGGCATCGCGGGCCACCTGCCGCGCCAGCCTGCGCAGGTCCCGATCATAGGTCTGGGCCATCCCAATAAAACGCGGGCCGAACCGCTCTTCATTGGGACCAATCAGCGGATTGTGGCCGGCCATGCCCGCAAAATTAATGTGGTCATTCAGCAGCATCAAATCCCCTACCTGATAGGCCGGGTTCAGACCACCCGCCGCATTAGTCAGAATGACTGTTTCCACACCGAGCAGTTTCATCACACGAATTGGAAAGGTCGTCTGCTGGGCGTGATAGCCCTCATAAAAATGCGCCCGGCCCTGCTGTGCGATCACCGCGCAGCCTTCCAGATAACCCAGGACCAGTTGGCCGCTGTGCCCATGCACGGTGGAGCGCGGCCAGCCGGGAATATCCTCGTAGGCGATCACCGTGCGCTCATCAAGTGTATCCGCCAGGCTGCCCAGTCCCGACCCCAGGACAAGGCCCACAGCAGGGCGCAGGGTCACGCGCTCCCGGATGACCGCCGCAGCCTGTTCGTAATCTTCATACTTATAGTCCATAAATCCCCTTTGGTTTGCGAACCAATAAGGTTATTATAATCCACCTGTGACAAAGACTCGCTGCTTCCCGCAAAAATTGGGTTCCGATCAAACAAACGTTATCAGGGTCAACACTGACATGGATCATGTCCAACTGCGCCAGGCACTTAACCATTATGCTCAAGCGTACCAGCAATTATACAAAAAGTCGCCCCGTGATTTAAGGATGCTTGGTAACGATTGGGTCTATATCAACGGCGCGCGGATGCGGGTTTCAGAGCTGGAAATGCTCACCCGGCAGCTTCAGATCGAGTACAGCCAGCAGATCAACAGCCAGCGCGGTATGGTTCAACGACTGATTGGCTGGCTGACCCGCCACTGAGTCGTCAAGCGCCAGCCTCCCCAATCGCTGTCCAGGATTCCCAAATCCACCTCCGCATTTCAAAACGGGTGTAAAATAAACCTGATGGAGACGAAAGAGGTCTAATGTGGGCAGGAAGCGAAAATTCAAATCCCGCCGGCGCGCAGACGAGCAGCAGCATATCACCCCCACTACCCATCCCCCTGCATCCATCCAGACTGCGCTGCGTACAGGTCATCTGACACCTGATGTGGTCATGACCCTGCAACGGACAATTGGCAATCAGGCCGTGATCCAGCGTCTCGGTGATGGCGAACCGGGCACAGGCGCAAGCGCACAGTCAGAAGCCGAAAAGCGTCTGAAGGAGATTATCGCCAGCCTGAACCCCAAGAAAAAAGGGGAGAAAGGCGACAGCGAACAGTACAAAAAAGCGCTTCAGGAAGCCCTCAGAGCGCTGCTGGCAACTGACACTGGAAAAGACCTCAAAAAAAAGGCCATCAAAATGGCGACCAGCAGCGAGGGGCTGCCCTTCTCGATCCT
>CAZKIB010000006.1:68622-70081 GCA_964552425.1 uncultured Anaerolineaceae bacterium
GATCAGTATTGACCTCGACGGCACGATGCAGGAACCCACCGGCATCAAGTTCAGCTTCACCTACAAATTTGGCGGCTCCAAAGGCAAACCCCCGACAAAAGGGAAGGAAGCCACTGAACTACCGCCCGGTGTCCTGGAACTGTTGAAAGTCATCGACGAGCGCCTGATTAGCGAGTGGATTGTGGCGCGGGCCGAGCATGAGTACAAAACTGCTGCGCCAGACCAGAAAGCGCTTGAGAAGATGATTTTTGACGAATTCAAAGGCGACCCTGGCAGCCTGCCCAATACCCATCTGGTGATTGAAGGTCTCGCGCGTCTGCTGATCGAGAAGGCTGGTGAAAAGCGCATTGAGTTCGACCTGCAACACGGCGGCATCTGGGACACCTTTCATGACCTCGGCGGCCTTGTGACCATCCTCGCAGGCATTGTACCGATGCTGCTGCCCGCCCTGCCGGAACCCGCGCAGGAAGTCGAACAGATTACCTTCAAGGCCGGTAAGAAACTCATCCCGATCCCGGTTAAGAAACCTGAAAAAGAGACGCAATGATTATCGATCAGCCGGTGGACATCGAAACCCTGCACAATCGTCTCGGTAAAGTGTGGAACCAGCCGGTCAGTGTGGCTTCGTTTACCAACAAACGCCTGACCATCAACTATCGCGCCCCTTTAGAGCGCCTGCGACGGCTGATCCCGCAGGCAATCGAAGTCGAGGAAATCGAACACACCGGTATGGGGATGATAAGCCAGTGCGTGTGTGACTTTCATGTCACCCGCTTTGGGCCGCTGCCCATCCCTTCCACCCATACCAACGAAATGCTGACTCGCGTAAGTGTCAAAATCCCTAATCGGGGCCAGATGAAACGGGCCTACTACACGCTGCGTTCGGATTCCTCGTCACCGCTGCTGGCTTTTCTGGGCAGTCATTTCTCACATTTTCGCAAAGCGCTCTCCGAGTTTACGCTGCGCGATGATGGTGAAGTCTATGAACTGAATTGCAAAGCGGATGACGCCATCTGCGGCGGTTATTTCAGAGGCCATCTGGGTTCGCTGTCCAAAGAAAAGCCCGCCTCCAGCCGCTTCGTGGACGTGGAAGAAGCGACTGAGTTTGTCTTCCAGTTGGATGGAAGCTGCGGCTATGACTACCAGACCGGCCAGCTTTCCTATCAGAAAATTGACTATCCGAAATGGGACATTCAGTTCTGCCACGAAACCGAATATGACTTTGCGCTGCTCAATTACCTGTTCGAGCAGTACGATTTGCAGCCGGAATTCGATTGTGTGCTGTTCATGGAAAAAGTGCCGCAGGTCTGGAATTCATCGTGGTTGTATCGTGCCACTGAAGGTTAAGTCTGCAGTCGATAGTCTCTGGTCTTTAGTCGAAAAACATGTCTTCCGTTGTTTCGCACTAGGCTCTGTTGACATTTAAATTGGTTCTGGTAAGGTTGTCGGATGACAACCA
>CAZKIB010000007.1:0-1873 GCA_964552425.1 uncultured Anaerolineaceae bacterium
GCGGACATCCAGATTGCGTTCGTTGAGGGCTGTCACTACACCTGTCTGCGTCTCAATGACCGGCAGCAGCGTGTCAACGCTTTCTGTCGGCCAGACTACCACATCAAGGTTCAGTGCATCGTCAAGAAGGTTGATGTTGGTGGTCTGGGCCAGTTCAAAGGCGGCGGTCTGATCGCCAGCTTCGTAAAGCTTCAGAACCTGATAAAGCTCGTCATTCAGTTTTGCGCCGAGTTCCTCGGTCAGAACAACGGTAGGCAGGGCGGTAGGCTCGACCAGTTCATCTGCCGGGACGAGATCAAACAGGACCACATTATCCACAAAGAAACTGGCTTCACCGGCGGCTGCCAGCGCCAGGCTGCTGGCGGTCAGTGCCTCGTCAGCCGCAAAGGCGAGTTCTATCTGGTCGTTGACCGAGAATGTCACCACACTGCCGACGACTTCCAGACGCAGGTTGTACCAGACATTGGCGTCATGGGCTGCTGGAACAACCTGAAGTGGTTCCAGACCCGCTTCGCCGCTGCGGTAGAGAATCGTCTGAGCGCCTTCAAAGGCCAGGACGTAGTTGTTGAATACGATGTTCAGCCCGCCAGAGGTGTTGTTCAGGAAATTGGCGCTGGCATCCAGCCGGAAATCGTCCAGTTCAAATGCGCTGGCTGGCAGCAGGTTCTGACCGCTGTTGAGCAGCAGCGCCTGATTATCTTCGGTGACTGCGACGGTGACAGCGCCTTCGCTGGCGATCCACCCGGTCAGTTCACCTTCAAAGTCCGCGCTGATGAGCGGCACGGCGATAAGTTCCGGGCTGGCAGGTTCTTCTGTTGCCTCAGCGGATGGTTCCTCGGTGACTTCAGCCGTCGCTTCGGGTTCTTGCGTCATTTCGGGAGCAACTGTTTCAGTGGCTTCTGCGGCAGGTTCTGTGGCTGTAACCGGGATGACAGGCGCTTCCAGCTTAATAATGGTCACGTCGTCAATATCGACTGCGCCGGTATTTTCCGCGCCGGTGACAAACACAACTGCCCCGCTGGTCAGAGGGGCCGGGTCTTCAGTATTGATCTGGACTGCATCATCTACTGCGACGATGAGAAAACCGCCCAGTGCCTGAACTGTTACGGTTCGCCACACGGCTTCGGTAACGTCTGCTTCTGCCGCTGCGCCTTCAGCCAGCAGGGTTTCACCACGATACAGGCTGGCTTGCCCGGTGGCATCCAGGCTGACCCGGTAGCTGTCCGCATCGCCTGCGCGCACCTGAATTTCGAGGCTGTTTTCCGGCTGGATGCGCACCTGTGCGGTCAGGTTCAGATGGGGCCAGTCGATTCCGTTGATGGCAGCGCTTGAACCCGGCGCGATACCCCGCAGGAACAGGTTATCGCCAGAAGCAGTCAATGCCCAGGCGGGCGAGAGCGTCCATTCATCGGTAGTGCCATCTTCAAAGGTGTCGTTAAACGAAGTCGAGGCGGGGTCTACAGTCGGTACGGCAGTGACAGGGGGCTGCTCCGTAACCGTTTCTGTCGATTCCGGGGCGGGTTCCTCAGTGCTTTCAGCCTCTGCGGTGCTTTCGGCTTCCTGAGTGGTTTCTGGCTGTACGGTTTCGGTGCTTTCAGCAGCCGGTTCCTCGGTGATTTCTGGCTGTGCCGCCGCTTCCGTTTCTACCGACTCAGGGGTTGGCTGCGTGTCGGCTTCGACAGGTGGCGGATCAGTCAGGACAGGGGAAGCAGCCTCACTCTCGACAGGTGTTTCGACTGCTTCGGTTTCCTGCGGTGGATCAGCTGGTTCCTCAGTGCTTTCCTGAGCATAAACCGCGTTGATCCCCAACTGCGCGATAGGCGCGAAGGAACCGACAAGGATAGAGCAAAGCATAATGAGGTGAATAATAATG
>CAZKIB010000007.1:1890-4394 GCA_964552425.1 uncultured Anaerolineaceae bacterium
GATCATAATGGCCTCCGAAAATCGACTTCGTACAGGCAGCGGGACAAAATAAAGATCGCTGTGGTTGCTGACTGGTTGTTAATACTCTGTGTATTATATAACAACCGTTGCTACCTGTGCGTCAAGATCCTCACACCTTAATTACCGCTCAATCCTTACGAACGATACGGGTGAGTCTCATGAAATTTGTGCAAATGTTGTAAAGAATCAGCGTGTTTGTTGGATGTGAAGCTTTTTGCGGTGGACCCGATGGTGAAGGTGATCGAGCTGCAATTCAACGAGCAGGTCTTCCGGGCGGACATTGCCGCGATCTCCTACAGCAATATGCGCGAAGAGACTGCCGGTTTCTTCAACTTTCAGGTCATAAATCAGGGGACGTAAATCGGTGACATGGCGGCGGCCCTTGCGCTCGGTTTCCTTGATGATTTTTTCGCGGGCCAGCAGCGCGGTGACTCGTTCGCGTATCATCGCGGGGTCGATAGTTTCTTCCACGAACTGAATATGATACTCGGCACTTTCCACCAGATTTTGCAGGTTAGGCTGGCGCACATCAATGGACTCAACTTTGTAGATTTCCAGACCGGGTGGGCTGGCCGCCAGCAAACGCTCACGCACGCCGTCCAGTTCGATAACTTCCTTCAAGGCAATATCAAGCAGCTCGCATTCGCTGGTGATACCCAGTGGCAGTGCCGAAGCCAGTTGGATGCGCGGACGGGTGTTGAATCCCTGTGAATAGAGCAGGGGAAGATTGGCGCGGCGCAGCACACGTTCCCAGATTTTGGCGACATCCAGGTTGCTGGTGTATTTTAACGCGCCGGACTTGCCAAAAGTAATCAGAAGGCGCTGTTTGGTGGGCATCTGTTCGTCAGTCATGTGGGCTATTATGCCTGCCGGTCGTGTCTACCGCAATAGCGGCATCCGGGGTACAATAGAACGCAGGAGCGATAGATGGAACAAAAGCTGCCTTCATCTAAAATACAGCATTCGCGTGACACATTCTGGATGCTTTTTCTACCGATGCTGCTGTTGGTGCTGCTGGTCACGGCCGGCGTGGTCGTCGTGGCGCTGTTTCCACGCCGTGTTCAGGTGGGCATCGTCGCTGACTGGATGTTCACAGTGTTTATGTTGTGCCCCCTTGCGCTTTGCACGCTGCCCATCACCTTACTCATGATCGGGGCAGTGTTTGGCCTGAATCGAGCGCATGGGGCTGCGGCGCGACCTTTGCGAAAACTGACCGATCATTCCACGACACTTGCGCAGCGGGCGCATTCAACCGCGAATCAGATCAATCAACGGGCAATCGATACCAGCGCTCGCTTTGGATGGCTGCATCGCTGGTTAGGTGTTTTTGAGGACAAAACGGAAGGGAAAGCCGAAATCCATGAATCAACTGACCAACCAGGCCAATAGCTGGAAAACGCGCGCCTACGCGATTGGTATTCTTGGCGGCGCGTTTTTCGGTTTTGTATCTGCATACCTGTATGCGCGGGCCGCCGAAGAAGACGCCCTGACAGGTGACGGCAAACCCCAGCAGCTTTCCACTGCTACCCTGATCGGTGTGGCGCTTTCGGCTCTGGGCCTCGCCCGGCAGATTGCGGAAGCGGGCAAACCTCGTAAGAAATAATGAGGGTGTGATGATGTGTGGTCGTTATGTGTTAACAGCCGATACAGATACAATCCAACTGGCGTTTGATCTCGAAAACGTGCCGCAGGTGCATACAGCCCGGTTCAATATCGCCCCGTCTCAGCCAATTGCCGCCATCACAAACGAAGACCCCAAAACGCTGACGTTTCTGAAGTGGGGGTTGATTCCGTCGTGGTCGAAAGACCCGAAGATGGGCAGTAAGATGATTAACGCCCGTTCCGAGTCCGCTCCTGAGAAACCGGCGTTTCGCGCGGCTTTCAAACGGCGGCGCTGCCTGATCCCGGCAGATGGATTTTTTGAGTGGCAGAAACGCGGCAGCAGCAAAGTGCCCATGTTCATTCACATGGATGATTACAGCGTGTTTGCCTTCGCGGGTCTGTGGGAAATCTGGTACAGCCCGGAAGGCGATGAGATTCGCACGGCGACGATCCTGACGACGGAGCCGAACGACCTCATGAAATCCATCCATGACCGGATGCCCGTGATTCTGCCGCGTGAGCATTATGAGGTATGGTTGGCCCCCGGTGACCAGAAAGCGGATGATCTCAGACCGCTGATGAAGCCGTTTGACGCCAGTCGGATGGCAGCCTACGCGGTGTCAACCTTTGTGAACAGCCCGGCGAATGACTCACCCGAAACGATTGAGCCGCTGGCTTCGTAACCACAAAAATACTTCAGACTGGCGAGTTCTGCGTCAGAAGGATGTACAACACAACCAGAATGACGCATACGATGATACCGATCAGCAGCAGGTTAGGTGAGGATTTTTGAGGAGCTGCCTCAGCAGCCGGCAAAGGTTCGGCCTGGGCGCGTTTCGCCAGTTCGAGCGCGGCATAAGTTGGGGTAATCGCAGCGTGGT
>CAZKIB010000007.1:4404-8492 GCA_964552425.1 uncultured Anaerolineaceae bacterium
ACAAATCCGCTATTCCGATCATCACTGGCATCGGCCATCTGGTCGGCAAGTGTGTCGTCCTGCTGGTGGCCGATGCCAGTGATGATCGGAATAGCGGATTTGTAGATCGCAGCGGCCAGGTCCACATCGTTATATGCGGCGAGGTCTTCAACCCGCCCGCCTCCGCGCACCAGCGCGATGACATCTGCGGCATTTTCACGGTTAATGCGTTCAATTGCAAAGGCGATCTGCCGGGGAGCCTGTTCTCCCTGAACGCGCACATCATGGGTGGTAATGGCGGCGCGGCCATTCTGGGTGTTAAAAGTGCTGAAAAAGTCTTCACGCGCATCGCTGTGCTTGCTGGTAATCAGGGCGATGTGCCGGATTTTCTCCGGTAACGGGCGCTTATCGGGCGGCCAGCAGCCCCGCCGCGCAAGCTGCTGCTGGATCGTTTCGTCCACCACAAACGCATCATGATTAATCAACCGCGCCTGTTCCACGTCGATCTGCACTTTGGCAAGCTTGTCATAGACGCGCACGCTGCCGAAAACCTCCACCTCCAACCCGTTCCCCAGTTCAAAATTGAGCGCACCGCGCCGCTGTTCGCGCAGCATACAACTGATGGTGAAGTCCTGATCGGTCAGATCGAAATAGATATGTCCAAAGTCGGACATGAAGTAACGCGAGACGATGCCATTGACCCAGAAGGGATAGCCGAAAGTCTCCTGCTCCACCAGTGAACGCACCAGGCTGTTCACCTGGGGAATCGAGCGCCGCTGTTCTTTATTCTGGGTGTCCATCAGGGAATCTGCCCTTTTGTCCGGCGTTCGATCTCTTCCTTGAAGGGGTCTTCGCCGGGTTTAATCAGCACCTTGCGGCTGCGGCCACCGGGTTCCTGCGGGCCAATCACCCGCAGTTCGTACATCAGGTCAACGATGCGCGCTGCGCGTGGGTAGCCCAGTCCCATTTTGCGCTGGATCAGCGAGGCGGACGCTTCGCCTTCTTCGATAACCAGTTCGATGGCTTCTTCCAGCATGGGGTCGGTTTCGGCCAGCAGTTCACGGCGGGTGAGGCCGCGCTGCCAGGGGCCAACCCGTATCGTATCCATTTTGCCAGCTTCGACCTGTGCCTCATACCACTCGCGCCAGTGATTAACCACAGCCCGCACTTCCTCGTCAGACACGAAACAACCCTGCACACGGCGCGGCCCGGCGGCATCGTTTGCCAGATAGAGCATGTCGCCCTGACCGAGCAGATTTTCCGCGCCGACGGTATCCAGAATGACACGTGAGTCGATGCCAGATGCCACCGCGAACGAGATGCGGGTGGGGAAGTTGGCTTTAATGAGACCGGTGATGACATCTACACTGGGGCGCTGTGTGGCGACGATCAGGTGCATACCCACCGCGCGGGCCATCTGCGCCAGGCGGGTTAGATGGCGTTCGGTTTCTTCGGGCTGGCTCATCATCAGGTCACCGACTTCATCCACCATAATGACGATGTAGGGCAGGCGATCCCCGCTCTTGCGCCGGGTCAGGCGTGAATTGAACGAATCTATATTGCGAACCTGATGCGCTTCCAGCAGTTTGTAACGGCGATCCATTTCGCGGGTACACCAGCGCAGTACACCGATAATGCGCTCCAGTTCGGTTTCTACCGGGCCGATCAGATGAGGGATACCATTGAAGCGGCTGAGTTCCACCATCTTGGGGTCCAGCATGACCATCTTGACCGTATCCGGCGTGTTATTGATGATGAGTGCAGTGGCAATCGCGGCAATCGCCACCGACTTACCGGACCCCGTAGTCCCCGCGATCAGCAGATGTGGCATCTGACCAATGTCCACTGCGACAGCCTGGCCGGCGACATCCCGCCCCAATGGAATCAGCAGCGGGGATTGTTTCTTGCGCATCAGGTCGTGGAAGTATTCGCTTTCATAGACCGAACGCAGGGAGACCGTGCTGGGGCGCTTGTTCGGAACCTCAACGCCAATATAACTCTGGCCCGGAACGGGTGTTTCGAGGCGTAAACGACGCGCGGCGAGCGAAAGCGCCAGGTCATTCGCCAGGGAAGCGATTTTGTTGATGCGGGTGCGATGAAGCACAGTATCGCCTTCTTCATCGGTGTTGGCGCGGAAGGGCTGAACCGCGTACTGGGTGACTGTCGGGCCGACTTTCACGCCCACCACATCCACATCAATCTCAAATTCCAGCAGCGTGTTTTCGATCAGCACCACGTTGGTGTTAATCTCTTCTTCGCTCGGTGGCACAAGGTCAATGTCTTCGAGCAGGTCCAGCGGCGGCAGGTCATGTTCCCGTTTGGCAACCTTGCGCGCTTCCTTGAGGTCCTCAATCTCGAAAAAGCGTTTGACGCGACCATCGGGCCGCTCCACCAGTTGAACATCTGTTTTCTTGCGTTTGGGTTTGAGAGTACCGATAGCGTTGAATTCGGGAATAATGTGGTGGTCTTCGCCGAGATTGTGTTCGGTGAAGGCTTTGATGTCGTCCCGGCGTTCATCCGGCGCGGGCGGATCTTTGGGTGCATCCACAATCTGCCCCACTGCGCCCGGACGCTGTGACGGCGGGATATTCTCCGGGTCTGGCTTGATTCGCAGTATATTGAGGCGGCTGATTTCCGGTGCAGGCGCGACTATAATCGGCTCTGCCGGCGCAGCAGCGGGGGCAGCAGGTTTAGATGCCGGTCTGGGTGGAAGAGCGCGTTCCCCGAATTTGCGCATACGGGCACTGATGATTGAAAGTGCGCGCATCACATGTCGCGAACGCACGCCAGCGACATAGGCAATGCAGGCAGTAAACATCAGACTATAAATGAAAAGCGCAAAGGCGGAACTGAGCAAGCCACCTACCGCCGTACTCAAACCCCAACCGACAATGCCCCCGCCATAACCAGCGCGCGCAATAGCCCGCCACTCGCTGTCGCCGGTGGTCATGTGCAGAATCGCCAGCAGGGCCAGGAAGGCCAGTTCAAGAGCGACGATTCGCTGTGGCGGCAGCCTGACCAGAATACCCACTTTTGGCAGCAGAATGAGAATGCCCAGACTCAGAATGCCGCCTGCGACCACGAGGCTGCCATAGCCAAACAAACTGGTCAGAGCGTTGGACCAGGCGTTGGAAATGGTCGCGTCGGAAGACACATCGAACAGGGACAGAAACGAGACGATGCCGAAGACGATCAGCACAATCGCGATAATTTCATCGGTCCAGGGGGGAATGCTGTCCAGGACCTTATCCCAGAATTCGGGCTGAACCACATAGCGGCCCTCGTAGCGGACGCGCTTAATGACCGGCTCCTCACCGGTTTCGGGTGTCTGTTTAACAGGTTGGCTGCTATCCGTTGGTTTGGAATTACGAGTTTGCGCCACCAATCGACCTGATGAACTAACCTGGCACTCAATGTCTCTATTATAGCGATCTTCTGGCTCAGTCAAAGCAAACAGGGCCGGATGAGGCGGCCCCGTTCAGGTTGTTTTCACTTTGACAGGTACTGAAGTCAGGGCGAGGTCCGCAGGCTCAGGCCCAGTCGACGTGCGTCACTGTCGATGCTCAGGATGCGTGCTTCGATATGCTGACCTTCTGAAACCACGTTGCGCGGGTGCAGAAAATGCCCTTCCGCCAGTTCGGATACATGAATAAGACCTTCAAGGCCCTCTTCAATACACGCAAACGCGCCAAAGTCGACCACATTGGTGACGATCCCTACGACGGTCTGCCCGATACAGTAGCGTTCATTCACCGTTTTCCAGGGGTCGGGGAAAAGTCGCTTGAGGCTGAGTGCGATGCGGGCATTGTCCCGGTCCACACTCAGAACATACACTTCAATTTCTTCACCCCGGCGCAACATATCTGCCGGATGTCCCACACGTCCCCAGCTCAGTTCGCTGATGTGGATAAGACCTTCCAGACCCCCAAGATCGACAAAGGCACCAAAATCGCACAGGTTGGTGATCGACCCCGTGATGCGATCACCGGGGCGCAAACGGGTCAAAATCTGGGCGCGTTCACCGGCCTCAACTCGCGCCGCGCGCTCGGAAAGAATCAGACGATTTTGTTCCGCGTTCAGTTCGATCACCCGCAGGCTGAGAGTCTGTC
>CAZKIB010000007.1:8533-8826 GCA_964552425.1 uncultured Anaerolineaceae bacterium
GAGCGGTGCAGTCGCGGGAAAATTCACGAGCTGGCTGGCCGGCACAAAGCCGCGCAGCGAACGCCACTCGACCAGAAGGCCACCCCGATTGTAGCCAATGACCGGCAGGGTGATGACCTGGTCATCGTCCATGATATTCTGAATTGCTGTCCAATCACTTTGAACGGTGCTGTTATTTTCAGCACCTGCGTGGGTGTGATGTGAAAATTCTTCAAAATCTGCGAGACGGTCTGTACCTTGATGAAGATGAACGGGTTCGGCGAATTCGCCTTCCTGGAGCAGAGCGTTCCAGT
>CAZKIB010000007.1:8847-13447 GCA_964552425.1 uncultured Anaerolineaceae bacterium
GAGCGGAGGCGGCGTTAAATCTTGCCGCTGCACATTAATGGACATTCCAACTTCCCCCTAAGAACTTACGAATAATCCTACTCTATGGTCACAATTTGTTAAAGATTCAGAAATGACTTCAGGATTCTCGTACTGGCAAAATTATAGAATCTTGGAATTGGCTTGTCAAATGGTGATGAATCGTCTTCAGGCCAGGGTAGCCTCACTTTCCATACTCATCAGCGTGTCCGCCACCGCCTCGATAGCCACACGCTGTTTGCGGTACAGGTCCGGTTCACTAAGGGCCAAACGGGCGGCCACATCGCGAACTTTGAGCTTTTCAATAAAGCGCAAGTCCAGAATATTGTAGATCGTCCATTCAGGGCTGAGCAGCTTGCGCTCACCTTCAGGACGCTGTTGTTCAATGGCCTGGGTCAATACAGCCCGCAGCGCCCTCGCTGGATTGTCATCATTCTCTGGCAGCGCTTTTCGCACCGCGTCAAGTTCCAGTAAGGCGCTGTGGGTAAGTCCGGGGCCACCCCAGTAATGACGCAGCGCGGCGCGGACCTGTTCCACAAACTGGCTGCGGTCCTCATCCACTATTTCGCTGTCTGCCGCCGGCAAATGGTTGACTTTGTATTCGACATCGGCAGCGCGGGTACGGGTCAGGTGAATCTGGGGAAGCAGTCCTTCGAGCGCGGCATAAATTTCCGATTGTAAGGCCAGGTCATCCAATGCCTGGGCTGCGCGCCGCACAAGCGCATGGAGCATGTCATATTCATCTTCTGTCAGATCAATCTCCGGGGCGCGGGCCTGCATCCCGACGAATCCGATCAGACCATCGCTCAGGATGTTGCTGCGTTTGCTGTAAAGCGGGACTAACCAGTAAGTGTGCCAGACGGCAATGGGAACACCTTCCGTCGGGTCTTCCTCAAAATCAAACATTGGCCGGAACTGGTCTTCATTGTCACTCATCATGGTGAGGTTTGGCAGCGTGGGGCCGATAGTGGCTGTCAGTTCTGGACGCGAGTCTGTGAAGGAAGCGATGAAAGCTGTGTTCACCCGCAGATAATCGCACATGGAAGACAGGATGGCCTCCAGCAGTTGCAGCAGGTCGCTGCGTGTGAGCAGTTGTTCGCTCAGATTTTGCAGCTT
This sequence comes from uncultured Anaerolineaceae bacterium, assembly GCA_964552425.1. Classification (GTDB taxonomy): domain Bacteria; phylum Chloroflexota; class Anaerolineae; order Aggregatilineales; family Phototrophicaceae. Next base: position 9,982 of record CAZKIB010000007.1, read on the forward strand.
GTTGAGCTGGTCATCGTCCTCGTCGGAGTAAATCAGGCGTTTTTCGAGCCAGGGCATAATGAGCGCGATCAGCCACTGCCAGAAAAGGACCACTGCGACAACTGCAAAGGGCATGAATGCTCGCCCTGTCAGACCAAGCACACGAGTCGCCGGGGTGGTGAAAATGATGACCACCAGCGCAAGCAGCGCGGTGCCTGGACCACGCAGCAAAAAGCGCAGCAGTTCGGTCTTCACAACCCGATCCGGGACTCGTGAGCCGAAAAATGAAAGGGGATAGGCGAGGAACAACAGCATCAGAATGACGATGATGTTGGAGGCGTTGACCAGCAGCAGCGCGTTAAATGAAAATTCTGTGCCCGCGCCCAGCAGCAGGGCAAATGGAAATGTGCCAATCGCCGGGGTAAGCAGGGCAATCTGCAAATAACCCATACGCCGCCGGGTATCCCGTGTGAGGCAGCGCTGCCGCGCCCTTTGGACATTGATGAGAGCAATGCCGGTGGACATCGTAAAGTAGATGAAGTAAATCGGGAACAGCAGGCGGGGGCGCAGGCTGACGAAGCGGCCCAGATAGATCGGGTCAATGAGAATGTCGGTCATGGCCGCCGCTATGAAGAAAACGATGCCGGTGGCATAGAGAATGCGGATCACCCGCCGCCGCCGCCCCCGCGAAGGTAGGCCGGTGGTCGCCAGCAGCGCGTCGGAAAGATGGAACATCGCGGCGGGGACGAGGGCGATCCCCAGCCACTGGAGTCGCAGAAAGCCTTCATAAACACCCAGGCTGGGTTCCAGCGCCACGAAGACATCGGTTACATAGGCGATGGTGACACACGCCAGCACCACGCTGGAACTGCGCGCCACCCGATCCCCCAGATTGCGTGTGAGATTGTAGAGCAGCAAGGAGGCCGCCACGACCACAATGGCCGCTGTCAGCGTCTCGTTGGTCAGCGCAAGCAGGGTGTTTAGAATGTCGTCCACCGGTATCCCTCAACGCAGCGCTTCGGTGAAGAAGATGGCGATGTCTCGATTCGGGAAATAATGATCGTTAAAGCCACAGAATGTTAACCCGACATGCCGGCAGAACAAAATGGCCGGGTAATTCTGAGTCTGGATTTCGGCGGTGAGGTAGACCAGTTCACGATGTCGCGCCCACTGTCGGGCGACAGTCAGCATTCGTGTGGCGATCCTGTTTTGCCGAAATGGGCGCGAAACAACCAGGTCTTGCAGCCGGGCGCTGCGGAATACGGGGTCATTACGCATGGTCAGGTAGCCCAGAATCTCGCGCTGATCGCGGCTTTCGACCACCAGGAAGCAGTGTTCTGCCGGGAGCGCCAGTTGCAGCCGGTTCTCGGCGGCGGGCCAGCTTGTTTCCAGAATGCGCGGCAGTCGCTCGGTTGTGAAGATGACCTGACGCTGGTCGACGTCTTCCTGAAAGCGCATCTGCCAGACATATTCAGTTTCGTATGAGTGGTCGAGGGCCAGGCAGGCAGGGATGTCGCTGCTGATGCCGTCACGAATCAGAAAACTGAGTGTGGTTGACATAGCCTCGCTCACGCCAGATAAGCATCTCCGAAGGTGCCGCTCACGTGGACCTGGACAAGCGGCGCTTCTTCTGCGGCGTCCAGCGCCTGATATACGCCGGACATCGTCTGGACATAGCGCGCCGGGTCCGCATGGACTTTGAAAAAAGTCCGTTCCTCAGCGGTAATAACAACCTGATAGCCGTGTGGTGTGACAACCTGGACTGCGCCCAGGGTGGAGTGCAGGCGAACCTGACCAAGCGCTTCGTAAGGGCAGGTCAGGCGAATATCCCCAAATCCAGTCCCGATAACGACATCCTGAACAATAATTTCGGACAGATCAAGGCTGACCTGTCCGAGATGGGTACTCACATAGATTTGCCAGGGCAAGTCGCGGGCTATCCCCATTTCCCAGTCGACCAGCGAAAGCCAGGGGGTCGCGGCGCGGTCCATCCTGATGTAAGCCTGTGTGTCTTCAACCTGCATATATGGTCGTGCATCCGCCGCGAACTGCCCGGCGATCAAACGACCTTCTCGCCGGAGCGCGCGCACATTCACATCGACTTCCCCGGCGCTGATTTCAAGCGCACCAGCTTCGACACTGCCCCGCGTGACACCGAACGTTTTTCCCTGGCGGGTGGTCAGCAGATCCCCCTGAAGGAGAATGTTTGCGCCCACCAGCACCAGCAGCACGGGCCATAACAGGATCAGGTTGAAATCACCCAGCAGCAGAAAATTGTCCAGCAGCAGCAGGACGCCGATAATCGCCAACGCCAGAGGCCAGAGCCAGGGGCCGCGTGATTGGCGGGTTTGCACAGTGATTACTCCTCGTACAGGTAATCACGCAGTTTCACGTGGGCCGATGACTGGCGCAGGCGGTTGAGCGCCTGAGCCTCCAGCTGGCGAACCCGTTCGCGGGTGACACCGATAGTCTGGCCGACTTCTTCGAGTGTGTAAACGCGGCCATCTTCCAGACCATAACGCAGACGCAGGATTTGCGCTTCGCGCGGTGGCAGGCGGTTGAGCGCTTCGGTCAACTGCTCTTGCAGCAGATGGGTTGCAACTTCCTCCGCCGGGGCAGGGCTGTTGATGTCCTCGACAAAATCGCCAAAGGTCGAATCACCTTCTTCGTCAATCGGTGTTTCCAGGCTGACCGGACGGCGAGAAATCTCCATCAGGTCTTCAATTTTGTCCGGCGTGGTTTCCATACCCAGAGCCAGCTCATCAATCGACGGTTCGCGGCCCAGTTCCTGGGTAAGTTGAAGCTGGACGCGGCGCATCCGGTTAAGCTGGTCCCCCATGTGGACCGGTACGCGAATAGTCCGCCCCTGGTCGGCCACAGCACGGCTGACAGCCTGACGAATCCACCAGGTCGCATAGGTGCTGAACTTGTGACCGCGCTGATATTCGAACTTGTTGGTCGCCCGGATCAGCCCAATGTTCCCTTCCTGAATCAAATCAAGGAACGGCACACCGCGACCAATGTATTTCTTGGCAACACTAATCACCAGACGCGCATTGGCCCGAATCAGGTGTTCCTGAGCCGCTTCGCCATCAGCAATGATTTCGCGCAGCGTATAAACGTCGTCCAGCGGCAGGTGTTCGCCGAAACGTTCCAGCTTTTCCTGAGAAATGACGGCGGCTTCCATCCGCTTGGCAAGGTCAACTTCCTGTTCCGCGCTCAAGAGAGGAACCCGGCCCGCTTCCTTAAGATAGAGGCCCACCACGTCATCGGTATCCAGCGCCTGCTGGTAGCCCAGGTCTTCAACAAGATCAGGGTTTTCGATAATCCAGCCGTCTTCTTCGTCATCATCTTCAGGCATGGGATAGTCGTCAGCCATGGATTCCGGTTCAGCGGCAACCCGTGACGGTTCCTGTTCCTTGACGGTCACGATTTCGATACCTGCTTCAAGCAGATCGTCCATCACGTCATCCAGCAAGGTCAAATT
>CAZKIB010000007.1:13460-17577 GCA_964552425.1 uncultured Anaerolineaceae bacterium
ACCGCAGCCAGAATATCGTCATAGGAAATCGACCCCTGACGCTGGGCTTTCTCAACAATTCGAGTGCGAATTTCTTCGTTGTTTTGTTCGTGTACCATTACCATATGTTGTCACACATATCTCTACAGCCTGAATATCAGGCAGGCAAAATTGACAAAGCTGAAAAAGCGCTAGATAAAATACCCTATCTTATGTTATGATACCAACTATGTGACGGGCAATTGGACTGACGGGGTAATGTAAACGGAACCGGCAATTATATCAATTTTCCACGCAAAAACAAGGCCCGATATTTAAGCGTCATTACAAAATAACGCTATTCTTTTAATTTGTCAAGCGAATTGGGGCTGGGTATATTAAATTTGTAAGGAAGTCGATTGGCCCGCGTTCAACCTGAAAAATCTCATCACGCTCATCCACAAGCGCATAATAGGCGTGGCCGGCCTCGGTCAGGCTGCCAACCGCAATGACGTGACTGGTATCATCCGTTTTGATAATCTGGAACAAAAACCGGGGTCTGGGCGCTAATCCATAATCCGTGAAATCAGTATCCGTCAGGATGTTGACGCTGCGTCCATAAGGGAGCAGGGCCAGAGTCCGCGCGATGCTGGAAACGGCATCCACATCCAATTCGCCTTCGAGATTGGGCGCAGTCCAGCTTCCGTCAGAAGCGCGAACCAGGGTCAGTTCATGGTTGTTGACCAGGTCTTCCAACCTTAGAGCTTCCATATCCAGAACCGCGAGGTCCGGGAACAGGCGAATTAACGAGCCTTCGAGCAGCAGATTCTCTTCGGTTGCTTCGACAGTGGCTTCCAGTTCCGTGATCGGTACGGGCTGCTGACTGGTCAGCATCACCAAAACAGCAAGCGCGGCGAAGATCACTAATAATATGGGTAATGTCCCTCGCCTGCTCATTGGCGCATACGCCTTGTCCAGATCGCCAGTCCACTGACCAGCATCAAGCCGGGCATCAGGATGACGGTCACGAACGCAATGGCATCGAGTGTCTGTGTGCTGACAAAAATGAGGGGTGTTGCGGTGACGAATGCCTGTGGGCTGAAATTGACCTGTTCATTCAAGCCGGTCAGCCAGGCGACTCCATCAGTAAACAGGATGGCATTCCCTAACGCGCTGCCGACAAAGCCGTTTGTCGCAAAATCGCTGTCACCCACCAGCAGGATCTTCGCGTCTGTCTCCTGATCCCACGCCCAAACCGCGCTGGCGAATGGGCCGGGAATATCCGCATCGTCTGGCTCAAATGTATTGGTTTCCGACAGCGCCTGAAAATTGGTTTCGCCATAGCTGTCTGGCGACGAGACCATGACCAGCCCATTGTTCACCGGGGGATCGTCATTGACATTCAGTGCGCGGGCGAGACGAAGCAGGGTGGGGGCCTGCGCGGGATCAAGCCGGGCGCCAATGTCCGTATTCATATATACCTGATAGCCGATAATATCGAGCGGGGTGCGCAGATTGCTGCTGTAGTCCACAATGACTGCGCTCAACGCGCCGATGCCATAATTGTCCCACAGATAACGGTTGAATTCCGTATCTCCCCCAAGAAAAGCGTTCTCACTGAAGAGTGCATCCGCCATGATAAACAACGAACCGCCGCGCGCCAGATAATCATCAAGCAGCGCAATCTGCTGGCTGGTGGGATCGGTGGTTGGGCGGGCCATGATAATGGTGGCGGCGTCATCGGGAATGGGTCGTCCGGTGGCCGCCAGCGCCGCCAGGTCCAGCGAGTCTGTAATCACACCATTCTGCTGCATACCGAGGTGAATGCCAGAAAGCCCCTGCAAACCGGTATCCAGCGGGTCAAGTTCACCGAGACCAGTATCAAAATAGACTTTGTACGTACCGGATACCAGCAGGCGCAAAAGTGCCTGAGTCATTTCGCGCTCACGCGCATCCCCCGCCTGACGTGGAACACGCGCCAGCGAACCGAAATCGACACTACCTTCGGGTGTCAGGAAGGAAATAAACACATCACCGTTCTGGTAGGCGCTGAAACGCTGGGCGATGGCTGGTTCCTGATTGGGGTCAATATACTGGCGGCTGATAAGACCATTCGTTGCGGTTTCATACAGCCTGAAGAACTGGTCATCTACATCGCGAAGCTGAACAGCGGTGCTGTCATAGAAGCCGGTGATGCGGATGGGCCGGTCAATATTGTCCAGAATTTCGCGGGTTTCCGCGCTCAGGGTAAAGCGCTGCCCTTCTGTCATATCCAGTGTAAGGGCCGCGCGCTGGAGCAGAATGTAAACCAGCGCGATGATACCAATGAGGAGAAAGCTGGTGAAAACGGCTGATGTGCCATAGCGAACCTGCCGACCCCGGATAAAATTGCCGAAGTCAGCGGGTGCGCTGATCGCCCACAGACCGGTACAGACAGCCGCCGTGATAAAAGCTGCGATGACCGGGGTTGTAAAACTGCCCTGCCAGATCCAGGCCAGAATACCGGAAATTAATGCGCCCGCCGCCCCAAAGCTGGCCCACTGGCCGATCTGACGCCGGGTGACGACAATCGGTTCACTGCTCATGCGCGCCACCTGTGCGATTCGACCACACGAATGGTAATGTAGAGCATGATGACGATCATACCAGCATAATAGGCGACATCTTCGGCGCGCACCAGCCCATAGGCAAACGAACTGACAAAATGCCCCTGAAGGGTCAACTGGTTAATCAGCCGGGCGAGTTCAAGGTTGGCGACGATCTGGCCGGCCAGCCCACCCAGATACAGGATGAGGAGCGCAGCAGTGCTGAGGAAAGCTGCCACAACCTGATTCTCGGTGACGGCGGAAAAAAACAGGCCTACTGAAAGCGTCGCCCCGCCGTACAGCCAGATGCCGATATAGGCGCTGGCCGCATGACCCAGGTCTGGCTGGGTAATGGAAACCAGAATCACCTGATACACCAGAGTCATCAGAAGCAGGATGCTGTAATAAACCCAGGCTCCCAGAAATTTGCCCAGCACAATATCACTGTCGCGTACCGGGGCGGTCAGCAGCAATTCGAGCGTGCCTTCACGGCTTTCCTCCGCCAGCATTCGCATGGTCAGCACCGGCGCGAAGAAAACCAGGGCAAAGGACAGAAAAGCCGGTACAACCGCAGGGGAAGCTGGCTTGATGGTGACACTGGCAACCAGATCGTTATTAAACAGGAAACCTGTGAGAAACAGAAACGCTGCGGCGATGAGATAGGCCATCGGAGAAACGAGGTACTGGCCGATCTCGCGGCGAAAAATGATCCATGTTCCGCCCATGAATTACTGCGGCCTCCCTACAATGTCGAGAAAAATATCTTCCAGTGTCATCGCCAGAGGGCGCATTTCGAGGAGCTGATAACCGGACTGGGCAACAGCCGCGAAAATGCTCCCGCGAATATCCTGACCACGCTGGACATGCACCACCAGACCGTCACCCTGAATTTCGACCCTCTCGACACCGGCAACAGCCCGCAGTAACTGCGCTCCCTGTTCTGTCTGTGTACCCCCTATAAGCACAAAGATTCGCGGGTCAGGTTGAAGCTTGCGCCGCAGATTCGCCGGGGTTCCTTCCGCCACAATGCGCCCCTGATGGATAATCAGTACGCGATCACAGACCTGCTCGGCTTCGGACAGAATGTGTGTGCTGAACAGGACAGTATGCTTCTGGCCGAGGGCGCGCACACTTTCGCGGACTTCGATCACCTGCTGCGGGTCAATGCCAATCGTGGGTTCATCCAGAATAATCACTTCAGGATTGTGGACAATGGCCTGGGCCAGCCCTAACCGCTGGCGCATTCCTTTGGAAAGATTGCGAATCAGACTTTTGCGCCGGCCTTGCAGCCCAACCTGCTCGATCACTTCGTTGACGCGCTGGCGCGGACGTCTGAGACCGCGCATCTGCGCCCAGAACTCAACGTAACCGTACACGGTCATATCCGGGTAGATCGGGACCGTTTCTGGCAGGTAGCCGACTCGTCGGCGCACTTCCAGCGAATCGTTAAACACATCGAATCCGGCGACACGCGCTTCGCCGCTGGTGGGTGGGATAAACCCGGTTAACATGCGCATGGTCGTGGTTTTGCCCGCGCCGTTCGGACCGAGAATACCCACAATCTCACCCTGCTG
>CAZKIB010000007.1:17608-25435 GCA_964552425.1 uncultured Anaerolineaceae bacterium
CGGCCAGATGTGAACCAAATACTTTGGTGAGGTTTTTGACTTCAATCATGCGTTTTCACATCATTAATGCACGATTGAATCTTACTGTCAGTAAAAGATCACGTCAAGCAAGCGTAAACGGATATACACAGAAAGGACCGAATGAGCGGACGGAAAACCCTTAATTCGTGAACCAGGACCGGATAATTTCCATTGTGGAGCGGGGTCTGGTTTCGGTTTTGGCGCGGCGCAGCAGGTCGGCTTCTTCCAGTTCCTGAACGAACTTGCGAAGCAGATAGTTGTCACTTACCGTAATCATGGCGGACATTTCGCTTTCGCCCGTCAGTGTCGCAGCCAGCGCCTGTACACGATCATCCCTGTCCAGCGCGGGGTTCGCCTGCACCGCCAGCCCAAGCGCTTTCAGTGCGCGAATGCGGTCCTGCCCCCGGTGATACTGGAGGGTGCGCTGCATGAAATACTTGTAGGATACTTCCAGTTGACTGGTAAATTCGTTCAAATCGAAGTTGGAAGCTGCTGCCGCCTCGCGCAGTTGCTGAAAGGCTTCTTCCGTTTCTTCTTCGGGAAACCGGTTGCCCAGCAGTATATTGGCCGCAATCGCCTGCTGGACGTACTGGTGCGCCGTGTGATCCTGTTTTTTCCTGTGCGCTGCTTTCAGGGCCTGCGCTGCAATCGTCCTGAAATAAGCCAGCAGCGGTTCCAGCAGCCGGCTGCGAATATCGAGCGCGATATGGGCATCTGCGCGTTGTTCGGGGCTGCCGGTTACATAGGCGGCACACAGGTCGTCATAGAGAAAGTGCAGTTCTTTCTCCATCTGTTTCGCGTGACGTGGTCGGCTCTGCAAATCACGATTCAGGGTTTCAAGCTGACGGATGAGGCTGGGCAGATCATTTGTGTTTTTCATGGTCTGTGTATCAGGAAATAAACCTCAATTTATACCTACATTATAAAATGAAACATCTTATTGAGAAGCAGACTCTAGTACCATGATCTGGATATTTCGCACAAAAATACTGGAAAATTGCACAATCTTTGTCGCGTGAGTTGACGAGACGGTTATGATTGTATAGACTTTGTGAGGTTTATCAAACAAAGTGGCTATTTTTATGTGCTGGCTGATTCAACCCACATTACCTCTCGGCGCAGTTCGTCGCCGTCGCAGCCGTCGCCCGCAGACCAATGAGGTCGAGATGGGTATTTTGTGCTGGCACAGCGTCACTGAGCAATAACTGCCGCCAGATCACGAAAGCGCTACTCCCCGACCTCAACCACACTGAGGCCGGGGTTTTTGTTTTTATCAGGAGGACGAATGGTTGCACAAAATGATAAAATTCGGGTAGGGGTCTATGGAGGTTCGGGTTACGCCGGTCAGGACCTGGTGGAAATTTTATCCGGGCATCCGGGTGTCGATTTGATTTTCGCCACATCCAACACTTACAGCGGAACACCTGTCCCCGGAACTCCACTTTCTTATATTCCCTCAGATCAGGCCGACCTTTCATCAGTCGATGCGGTTTTTCTCGCGCTGCCGCACAAAGCCTCGGCTCAGATGGCTGCGAAGGCGCTGGCGGCTGGTTTGAAGGTCATTGATCTTTCTGCCGATTTTCGTCTGAATACCGCAGAGTCCTATAAACAGTGGTACGGTGGTGAGCATCCGCATCCCGAACTTCTGCCTGTCCCTTACGGCCTGCCGGAAATAAACCGGGCGCAGTTGCAGCATATCAATCTGGTGGCGGTTCCTGGCTGTTACCCGACCACGACCATTCTGGGTCTGTATCCACTTTTGCAGGCGCATGTGCTGGACGAACAGACTCCCATTATTGTCGATGCAAAATCCGGTGTTTCTGGCGCGGGGCGCGAACCCAAACCCAACCTCCATTTTGTCGAGGTTTACAGCAATTTTTCACCTTACAATCCGGGCAGGTCACATCGCCATGTTGGTGAAATTGAGCAGGAAATTCACAAACTCAATGGCAGTGTCGGGCCGCTCATCTTCACGCCGCATCTGCTGCCGGTTGACCGGGGACTGATGGCGAGTATTTACGTCACCCTCAGTCACTCGTTTACCAGCGATCAGGCACAGGGGTTATATGAAGAAGTGTATGGGCCTGAGCCGTTCGTGAATGTGCTGCCGCTGGGCCAGCAGGCGACGCTGCGCCATGTGGTACGCACCAATGGCTGCGCCATCAGCCTGACCCCGGTGACAGAACGTTACCTGCATATCACCAGTGTGACGGATAATCTGCGCAAGGGGGCCGCCGGGCAGGCTGTGCAAAACTTTAACCTGATGTTTGGGCTGCCAGAAACACTGGCGCTGTTGTAAGTGGGGAAGTGGGAATGCAACCAATTGTGATTAAAATTGGCGGTCACGAACTCGACGACGAGACATTTCTGGTCGAACTGGCCGGGGTCATTCGCGGGTTAGAGCGGCCTACCGTCATCGTACACGGCGGCGGCAAGGAAATTTCCAATCTGCAAATCCGGCTGGGAATAGAACCCCGTTATCTGAACGGTATCCGCATCACGGACCGAGAATCGCTGGCGCTGGTTGAAATGGTCATGGGCGGTGCGGCGAACCGGCGTCTGGTGCGTTATCTGGTCAACGGTGGAGTCGAGGCGCAGGGGATCAGCGGACTGGACCGGGGGTTGATCCGCGCTGAGAAAATGGTTAACGGCGATGTCGACATGGGTTTCACCGGCGAAGTCAAGTCGGTGCGCGGCGAGATACTGCTGGATATGCTGAATCAGGGTGTCACCCCGGTGGTCGCGCCGATCTGTCTGGGGCCGGACAGTTCGTACAATGTCAATGCCGATCATGTCGCCGGGGCTGTCGCCGGGGCGATTGGCGCAGCAAAAGTCATTTTTCTGACGAATGTGGAAGGGGTGCTGTCTGACGGGCAGGTTGTGAGCAGTCTCACGCCGGAACAGTGCCATCAAATGATCGCTGATGGCACAATCTTCGGCGGCATGATCCCGAAAGTGGAAACCGCCCTGGCGGTCCTGACGCGCGGTGTGCCACAGGCCGTGATAACGAACCTGACCGGCCTGCGAACGCATGGCGGCACGGTTTTTGCTCCTGTATCCATCCTGGCTTGAGATGAGGAAAATAGAATGATTGAAATGAAACAGACAGTTATTGATCTGGAACAGTCCCATGTGGTGCAGAGTTATGTACGCCCGCCGTTCGTCCTTGAACGCGGTGAGGGTGTGACCCTGTACGATACAGAAGGTAACGCTTATCTGGATTTTGTCGCTGGTATCGCGGTCAACTCACTGGGATACGGCGACCCGGACGTTGAAGCGGCTATGAATCAAGCCTTGAGCAAGGGGGTATTGCACGTCAGCAACCTCTACCATACAGCCCCCCACGCGGAACTGGCGGCGCTGCTGTGTGAAAAGTCGTTTGCGGATCGGGTGCTGTTCTGTAACAGCGGCGCGGAAGCCAATGAGGGCGCGATCAAGTTTGCGCGCAAAGCAGCCTATGAAAAAGGCAAGACAGATAAAACGGAAATTGTCAGCTTCACGAATGCGTTTCATGGGCGGACAATGGGCGCGCTGGCTGTCACCCCCAAAGACAAATATCAGAAACCTTTTGCGCCGCTCATGCCGGGTGCGGTGCTGGCGGAGTTCAATAATATCGACAGTGCAAAAGCCGCTATCGGCTCCAAAACGGCCGGTGTGATTGTCGAACCGGTGCAGGGCGAAGGCGGCGTGAATCCGGCCACGCCAGAGTTTTTGCAGGCGGTGCGCGACCTGTGTAATGAACATGATGCGGTCCTCATCTTCGATGAGATTCAATGTGGGCTGGGGCGCACCGGGACGTTGTGGGCCTATGAGCAGTACGGCGTGACGCCGGATATTATGACGCTGGCAAAGCCGCTGGCGGCGGGTCTGCCAATGGGGGCGGTGCTGTGTACCGAAACGGTTGCCAGCGCGATCAAGCCGGGCGATCACGGTTCGACCTTTGCGGGTGGGCTGCTGGTGGCAGGCGTGGCGCAGACCGTAGTGAATAAAGTGAGCCAGCCGGACTTTCTGGCGCATGTGCAGGAAGTGGGCGACTATTTGCAGGAACGCCTGAGTGAACTGAACAGTCCGCTTATCAAGGAAGTACGTGGTCGTGGTCTGATGGTGGGCGTTGAACTGACGGTTCCAGCCGGGCCGCTGGTTAAGGAAGGCTTCAATCGGGGCTTGCTGATGGTCAACGCGGGGGATAATGTGCTGCGTTTCGTGCCGCCGTTGATAATTGAAAAGCAGCATGTCGATACCCTCGTTGAAAAACTCACTGTTATTCTGAGCGAGGCCGTCCATGCTTGATGTGCAGGCAGCGATCAAATCGGTGGCCGGTTTCCGAGTCGCGGGGGTAGCCGGAGGGATCAAGAAGTCGGGCGCGCTGGATTTTTCACTGATCGTCAGTGACCGGTCCTGCGCGGCGGGAGGCGTGTTCACAACCAACCGGGTGAAGGCCGCCCCTGTGCTGGTGGATATGGAGCGGCTGCGGTACAACGCCGGGAGCATTCGCGCGGTGGCGACCAACAGCGGCTGCGCAAACGCCTGTACCGGGCAGCAGGGTCTGGATAATGCTGAACGGATGGCGCAGTTGGTCGCGGACACAATCGGCTGCGGCGCGGACGATGTGCTGGTGCTGTCCACTGGCGTGATCGGCGCGCAGCTTCCGATGGACAAAATCGCGCAGGGCGTTGAACTGGCCGGTAATGCGCTCGGCGATGACTGGCTGGCGACAGCGACAGCGATCATGACCACCGACACGCGCCCTAAAATGGCCTGCGTCGAAGTTCAGATGAGCAGCGGCCAGACCTATCGTATCGCCGGAATCAGTAAAGGTGCCGGGATGATCGCGCCGAATATGGCGACCATGCTGAGTGTCGTCGTCACCGATGCGGAACTGACGCCGGAATTAACGCAGCAGGCCCTCAACACGGCGAACAAAATCAGTTATAACTGCATCGTCATTGATGGCGACACCAGCACGAACGACACCGTGTTTCTGCTGGCGAACGGAGCCAGCGATGTGCGGCTGGACACGGCAGAGGATTGTGACCAGTTCCAGCAGGCCCTGAACGCGGTGTGCATCGCATTGGCGCAGGCTGTGGTGCGCGATGGCGAAGGCGTGACCAAGTTTATTTCCGTGCGGGTGCAGGGTACAGCCGACGATGCGGCGGCGCGGCAGATTGCCAATACGATTGCGGTGTCTCCACTGGTCAAGACCGCCTTTTATGGTAATGACGCCAACTGGGGGCGCATCGTTATGGCGGCGGGTCGCGCCGGGGTCGAGTTCGATCAGGCCCGCATGAACCTGTGGCTGGCGGCTGGTGAGCAGTTCGAAAGCCCACTGCAACTGCTGGTGAACGGGATGCCGCTGGATTATGGCGAGGCCAACGCGACAGCCATCATCAGCCATCCGAGTGTCTGTATTCTGTTTGAGTGCGGTGATGGGCCGGGGGCGGCGACTGGCTGGACCTGTGATTGCAGCCATGAATATGTGTCGATCAACGCGGACTACCGGACGTAGCGTATAATCGAGCATAATACTGTTGATTATCTGGGCGCATCGCGTTGCGCCCTTACAGACTTAAGCCTATTGCAAAGGGAAGCGATTCGATGCGGGGTGTGCTGGCACTGGAAGACGGGCGGATTTTCGAAGGGGTAGGTTTTGGCGCGGAGGGAATCGAAACGGGCGAGGCGGTCTTCAATACGTCCATGACCGGGTATCAGGAAATCCTGACCGACCCTTCATATTACAAACAAATTGTGACAATGACCGTCGCGCATGTGGGCAACACGGGCGTCAACCCGGATGATGTGGAGTCGGAACGGGTATGGATGTCTGGCTTTATCGTCCGGATCTTGAGTCCGGTGGTGAGCAACTGGCGCGAACAGGGCACGCTGGACGAATACCTCAAGGCCCAGGGTGTGATTGGCCTTTCCGAGATTGCGACACGGGCGCTGGTGCGGCACATCCGCGAAAAAGGCGTGATGCGGGCGGCGATTGCGCATGGCGAGGCAGCCGAAGACCCGGCGGCCCTGGTCGAACTGGCGCGCAGTTCCCTGGACATGTCCGGCGCGAACCTGGTGGATGCCGTGACCACGGCAGAACCCTACAACTGGACAGCGCGCAGCGACCCACAGTGGTATCGGGATCATCGTTACAACGAGGCTGGCCCATTGATCGTGGCGTATGATTTCGGCATCAAGCGCAATATCCTGCGGATGATGACGGATCGCGGCCTGCGGGTGACAGTGGTTCCGGCGCAGACCCCGGCGGCGACTGTATTGGCGATGAACCCGGCCGGCGTGTTTCTGAGCAACGGCCCCGGCGACCCGGCAGCCGTAACTTATGCCATCGAGAATACACGGCAGTTGGTCGGGCAGGTTCCGATTTTCGGCATCTGCCTGGGGCATCAGATCATCGGGCTGGCGCTGGGCGGTAAAACCGAGAAGATGCGCTTCGGACATCGTGGCGGCAACCAACCGGTGAAAAATCTGCTGACGGGCGTGGTCGAGATCAGCTCGCACAATCACGGCTTTGCGGTCAGTGAGGACAGCCACCTGGGCAGCGCCGAAGTGACGCATGTCAACCTGAACGACCACACGATTGAAGGGCTGCGCGATACGACCAGAGGTGTCTTCAGCGTGCAGTATCACCCGGAAGCCTCACCCGGCCCGCACGACTCGCTGTATCTGTTTGATGCGTTCGTCGATGCGGTGCATAATTCGACTAAAGTGGCGAGTGAATGAGGTGGCGTAATGGTCACAACAATTTCCCTTGAAGCTCAGGAGCAAGTGCGTGAGATCGTCTTTCTACTCATGAAGCGCCCAATCACCGAAGAAATCGCCATGCAGGTGGAAGCGATTGAGGGATTTGAACATCTCGAAATTGTGGATGGTGAGTGGGTAGGCTTTGAGAAGGATGAATATATGGCTGGCGAGGAACACGGCTGGATTGAGACCATCATCATTCATTCGCTGGCGGACTGGGCGTTGAAGCACAAGGCCGGACGTGTGTATTCGGGTGATACAGATTTTGTGTTAGATGGCAGTCCAAACGCTATTCGCAAAAGTCGCAAACCAGATGTTGCGTTCGTTAAGAGCAGCCGAATTAAACCCTCCAAAGGCTATGTATATATGGCCCCTGATCTGGCTGTCGAGATTATCTCGCCCACAGAACGGCCCGGCGCAATTCGGGATAAACTGAACGAATATCTGGAATATGGTGTCAAACAGGTCTGGCAGGTGTTCCCGGACAATCAACAAATTGTTGTGAATTTCCCTGATGGCAGCGCCAAAACGTATGGAATCGGCGATACGATTTCTGGCGGTGATTTGCTGCCTGGCTTTGAACTGACTGTGGCTACGGTGTTTGAGACTTCATGAGATGAAATTTCAGCAGGTTACGGCGGATGAATGGCTTGCCCGGCACCTGCGGTTGACATGGTGGCTTCGGGCATGACCAATGGCGAAATCCTCGAGGCCTATCCTGATTTGGAAGCCGAAGATATTCGGGAAGCATTGGATCTTTTGGCAGCGGCGGGTTTGGTGTTGCTTTGGTGATTCTAAATAACAGTTTCCATTCAGGATTCTCCTAATCCCTTCATTGGTGTTCTAAGTTCTTATTCTTGTGCCTTTGTTTAACGGTTTACTGAAAGCCAGTAGAGATACTCAATGCCCAAACGAACTGACATCCACACGATTATGGTAATTGGCTCCGGTCCGATTGTGATCGGGCAGGGGTGCGAATTTGATTACAGCGGCGTGCAGGCGTGCAAAGTCCTGCGCCGTGAAGGCTATCGCATCGTGCTGGTGAACTCTAAC
>CAZKIB010000007.1:25532-29869 GCA_964552425.1 uncultured Anaerolineaceae bacterium
ACCGACCCGGAATATGCCGACGCCACCTCCGTCGAGCCGCTGACGCCGGAAATCTGCGAGCGCATTATCGAGATCGAAAAACCTGATGCTATTCTGCCCACCGTCGGCGGTCAGACCGCGCTCAACCTGGCGCTGGGGCTGCGCGAACAGGGCATTCTTGACAGGTACCACATCGAACTCATCGGCGCGTCCATCACCAGCATCGAACTGGCGGAGGACCGGCAGTTGTTCAAGGACGCCATGACTGAGATCGGCCTGAAATCGCCGCCAAGCGAGGTGGTGAATTCCGTCGAAGGTGCGCTGAACGCGGCGGAAAAGCTCAACTACCCGGTGCTGGTGCGTCCCTCATTTACACTGGGGGGTTCTGGCGGCGGCGTGGCGTACAACGAAGACGAACTGCGCACTATAGCAGAACGCGGCCTGAAGCTGAGTCCCATCCATGAGATTCTGGTGGATATGAGTCTGCTTGGCTGGAAAGAGTATGAACTCGAAGTCATGCGTGATTCCAGCGGCAACTTTGTCGTGGTGTGTTCCATTGAGAATATCGACCCGATGGGTGTGCATACCGGCGACAGCATTACCGTCGCTCCGGTGCAGACTCTGACGGATAAGGAATTACAGCGGCTGCGCAATATGGCCCGCGCGGTGCTGGATCGGGTCGGGCTGGCAACCGGCGGCGCGAACGTGCAGTTTGCCATCAACCCGGACGATGGCGATGTGTATGTAATCGAAATGAACCCGCGTGTATCGCGTTCGTCAGCACTGGCAAGCAAGGCCACTGGCTTCCCCATTGCCAAAATCGCGGCGCTGCTGGCGGTAGGGTTCCGGCTGGATGAAATTCCTAATGACATCACCCGTGTGACTCCGGCCAGCTTTGAGCCGTCGCTGGATTATGTGGTCGTCAAAATTCCACGCTGGAACTTCGAGAAGTTCAGCGGCGTGGATAAGGTACTTGGGCCGCAAATGAAAGCGGTGGGTGAGGTCATGGCAATTGGCCGCACCTTCCCCGAAGCGCTGCAAAAGGGCGTGCGCGCGCTGGACATCGGCGTGATGGGTTTTGGCACGAAGATGGAAGATGCGCCACCGGGAGCCCTGCGCGTTCCGACTGCACAGCGTCTGTTCCAGGTCGCCGGGGCGATGTACAAGGATATGCCGGCGGAGGAGATAGCGCGGAATACGGGCTTTGATCCCTGGTTTGTGCGCGAGATGATCGACACCATGCGCATCCAGCAGACGATCATCCAGAAAAAGCTGACGCTGGACCGGCTGGACAGGGCCGATTTGCTGAAACTCAAACGCTATGGTTTTGGCGATGCGCATGTGGCGCAACTGCTCGGTGTCACTGAGGCAGCGGTTCGGACCCATCGTAAGGCGCTCGGCGTCGTGCCCAATTATTACCGGGTGGATACCTGCGCGGCGGAGTTTGAAGCCCATACCCCCTACCTGTATTCCACCTATGAGGAAGATGACGAAACCCGGCGTACTGACAAACCTAAAGTGATGGTCCTCGGCGGTGGGCCGAACCGAATCGGGCAGGGGATTGAGTTCGATTACTGCTGCGTTCATGCTTGTTTCGCGCTCAAGCAGATGGGCTTTGAGACGATCATGGTCAACTGCAACCCGGAAACCGTCAGCACGGATTATGACACGGCAGATCGCCTGTATTTTGAGCCGCTGACCGCCGAGGATGTGCTGAACATCATTGAAAGGGAACAGCCGGATGGTGTGCTGGTGCAGTTTGGCGGGCAGACTCCGCTCAACATCGCCAGGGCGCTGTCCGATGCGGGCGCGCCGATCTGGGGTACATCGGTGGAGACGATTGACCGGGCGGAAGATCGTGAATTGTTTAATGCCCTGATGAATGATCTGCAAATTCGCCAGCCGAAAGGCGCTACCGCTATGACACCCGACGGAGCCATCGCCACTGCCAACCAGATTGGCTACCCGGTGCTGGTGCGTCCGAGTTACGTTCTCGGCGGGCGCGGCATGGCGATTGTATTTGATGACGAGGGACTGCGGGAATGGCTGGATGAACATGTCGAATGGACCGGCCACCCGGTGCTGATCGACCAGTTTCTGGACGATGCCTTTGAAGTCGATGTCGATGCGCTGTGCGATAGCGAACAGGTCACGATTGGTGGCATCATGCAGCATATCGAGGAAGCCGGCATTCACAGCGGGGATTCTGCCTGTGTGCTGCCGCCCTATAAGATCAGCATGTATCACATTGAGATCATCCGCGAACACACCCGGCGCATCGGTCTGGCGCTGGGCGTAAAAGGCTGTTTCAACATCCAGTTTGCTATTAAGGACGATGTGGTTTACGTGCTGGAGGTGAACCCACGCGCCAGCCGGACTCTGCCGTTTGTCAGCAAGGCTACCGGACGCCCGCTGGCGAGCTACGCCGCGCAGATCGCCGCCGGGAAAACGCTGGCCGAACTCGGTTTTCTGGAAGAACCGCATGTCGATGGCTTCTTCGTCAAAGAGGCAGTGCTGCCGTTCCAGAAATTCCCCGGCGTGGACGCGCGCCTGACACCCGAAATGCGTTCGACAGGCGAGGTGATGGGTCATGCCGGCAGCTTCGGCCATGCCTTCGTGAAGTCGCAGATTGCCGCCAGTTCGACTCTGCCACAGGGCGGTACGGTGCTGATCAGCGTCAATGACTTCGACAAAGGCGCGGCGGTCAAAATTGCCCGTGATTTACATAGTCTGGGCTTTAACCTCCTGGCGACACAGGGTACAGCCCGCGTGCTGGAACTGATCGGCCTGCCGGTGCAGGTGATTAACAAGGTGAGCGAAGGATCGCCTCATATTCTGGATGCTCTGAAGAAAGGCGAGATTGACCTGATTATCACCACGCCGCACGGCAAGCAGGCGCATCTCGACGGCGCGCAGCTGCGCAGCGCAGCATACCAGTATGGCGTGCCTATCCTGACGACTCTCAGCGCGGCGATGGCGGCGGTGCAGGGTATCCGCGCCCTGCGGGACAAGCCGCTGAGTGTCCGTAGTTTGCAGGTGCATCATCAGACCCATTAAACGGTTATAATAGGGTTATGGCTGAGACTGCTGAAAAACCACCACTCACTCTGGAAGACCTGCGCGCCAGACGTAATGCGATTCTTGAGATTGCTGCCCGGCATGGCGCAGGGAATGTCCGTGTCTTTGGCTCGGTAGCGCGTGCGGATGCCGGGCAAGACAGCGATGTCGATTTTTTGATTGACATTGTGGACCCATCGCGCTTCGCATGGGGTGGTGGGGGGCTGTTGATGGATTTGCGTGAACTGCTCGGCAGAGATGTTGACCTGACCACCGAAAACGCACTGCACTGGTACATCAAGGATCGCATCCTGAGAGAAGCTGTGCCTTTATGAAGGATGACCAGTTCTACCTGATCCACATGAGCGAGTGCCTTACGGATATTGCGGAATACACAGAAGGTGGACGCGAGGCATTCACGGCCTCAAAAATGATTCAGGATGCCGTTCTTCGTAAACTTCAGATCATGGTTCAATCGTCCATGCAGTTGTCAGCCACATTCCGAGAACAGCACCCTGAAATTGAGTGGGACAAAATGCGCGGTTTTCGCAATTTTGTGGTGCATGAGTATCTTCAGATTGACCTCAGTGCGGTATGGAACCTCGTCGAACGCGATTTGCCCCCGCTTCGGGAAGCTGTCAGCAAAGCTATCCAGTCTGACGAGTAGGAACAGGTCAGCATTGTCTGACTTAAATAGCCATCTTCTGCGGGACAAGCCGCTCAGTGTCCGCCGCTTGCAGGTGCATCACAAGACACATTAGTCTGATGACTGAAGCTTGCGAAAGGTAAATCGACTGCGATTGCGCCAGAAAATGAGGGCGGGGACGCCGATAATCAAGGCAAGCGGGATGCCCACGATGATGAGGACAATCGCCAGGTCAACCGCGAATTGCAGGACCCGCATCAGCGCGCTCAGGGCATTCTCCGCCGTGCTGACCGGACTCCAGCCGAGGCTCTGCGCCGTCACGGGATCAGGAACCTGCGGACGCACATCCACCCGAATGGATGAAAACGCTGCTGCTTCGTCGAAGTAATTGATACGGCCTTGCAGCACCTCAATTTCACTGCGCACGGTGGTCAGTTCACGCTGTACCGCCAGCACATCTTCCACCTTCACCGCTGCATCCATCACCCGCAGAAGCTGTTCCTCGGTGGCTTGCAGGTTCTTCAGGCGGCTGGACGTATCGACATATTCCTGCGTGACATCCTGCCCGGTGATATTTTCATTGTCCACTGACAGCGTATCACTTTTGATCTGTTCCACTGCTTCGTTGAGGCGGTCCGCCGGTACGCGAATGACC
>CAZKIB010000007.1:29942-32596 GCA_964552425.1 uncultured Anaerolineaceae bacterium
ATCGTCTCGGCCAGCGCGGTGATTTCGTTAATGCGCAGAACTGGCTCGGCCACCGTGATCGTGAGACTGGCATTTTTGAGAATGACCCGCTCGATTCCGATGGTATCATCCACTGGCTGCTGCACAAACTCAGCTTCTGAGGCGGGAACCGGCTCAAATGCCAGGTTTAGCGTTCCCGATGCTGGAAGTGTGTCGCGTGTTGTCTGAAAATTTGAAACAAGCTGTGGCTCGGACATTTGAGCGCTCATACAGGCAGCTACAACAGCAAGCACAAACAGCAGTCCACCAGCGATTCGCAGGGTCTTCATGGGTTGATTCTCCATAGATGAGACTGCCCATAGGACGTATGCCATGCTGTTTATGTTCCATGCGATAAACCAAAAGATGCACCCCAAAAATGAGGTGCATCTCGAATGATGGCGGGATAATCTGAAGATTAGCTGGCGATGGCAGTGGCGGTACGGCGCTGTTCCATAATTTCTTCGGCGACCCGGCGGACCTTGCCATCGGCATTTTCGAGCGCATCCTTGAGGATTTGTTCGGCAACCTGAATGCCTTCCACCGCGCCGGTACTTTCGTTCATCAGACTGGTGGCGACACGCACCATCTGCGCCTTGACGCTGCTGTCGGTCTCGCGGTAGTAAGCCTGTTTCAGGACAATCGGCGTGCGGTCATGGCGCATCCAGGCCAGCGGCCAGACCACCGCCATGCGCACATCCGGCATATCATCGAGCAGGGCGGTTTCCAGTGAGTCGATCATCAGGTCGGCGGCTTTGCTCTGGGCCACGTCAATCTTGAGGTAATTGGTGGCGTGAAAGAAGCCGCGCAGCACCTGCTGCAATGTGACTCCGTGCGTGCGCCCGATAATGCCGGAAAGCTCCTGCAACCAGCTTTCGCCGGCCAGTTCCAGCAGGCTAAGGGTCGCGGCGTATTTCACTTCCGGGTCCGGGTCGTTCATGCCGTCCCGGACGACGGGCATGGCCTGGGGGGTGTCGTTCGCGCCCAATGCTTCGAGCGCTTTGATGCGTACATCCGGGTCGGTGGCTTTCATGACAACTTTCAGCACCGGCACAGCGGCGGCGTCCTGACAGTCGCGCAGACCCCAGGCGGCAGCAGCGCGCACATCGTCGGTTTCGTGTTCCAGTACTTCGATCATCAACTGGTAGGCATTCAGTTCGCGCAGATCGCACAGCGCATAAATTGCGCCTTCCCGCACACGCGGGTCATTGTCCTTGAGCGCTTTGCGGATGAGCGGTTCAGCGGCGAACCACGAAAACCCGTACAGATGGCGGGCAACGCTGGTCTGAACTCCAGTCACACGTCTGAACTCCAGTCGGGAGGGAGCCGAACCGTTATTCAGCGTCTCTTCCATAATGAGTCGTGCGGCGCGATCCCCACGCCGGCCGAGCATCTTGGCGGCGTTATAACGGACGAAAAATTCCTCATTTTTGAGCATCTCGGTAGCGGCTTCCAGCGAGATGGCTTCTGGCGGGAGCATGTTAACCATCGTTGCCAGCCGCCGCAGGGAGAGACGCTGCTGGCCGTGTTTGCCAGAGCCGGTGGTTAAGCGAGGTTCGCGCCCGGTGAATGTCATATTGGTCATGATTATCCCTCTAACGCAAAGTGGTGACGACAACATCCTCAAGCAGCAGTCTGCTGGTTTTAATATCCGTGACCGAGACACGCAGCCGCCGCCGGTCATCAATACGAAACGCGGCTTTGATGCGGTCTTCGCCAGGCTGGCCGGCGGGTTCCAGTTTTGCCAGCATGTTCAGGGCTTCGGCTTCGTTCAGGGGCACAATCTGCTGCGCGCCTTCGTTGGCCTGGGCGACGAACACCGCCTGCCCATTTTCATATTTGACTTCGATCATGGATACCGCGTCGGAGTCAATTTCGCCAATGACAAATTCAATCGATTCCTGCTGCGCATGGGCCGCGCCGAGCAGCACCTCAATCGGTTCTTCGGTGGGGTAGCGGCTGCCCATCGGGATAATTTCGTCGTACTGGTGCGCGCCGCTGTTTTCATCCAGATGGCGCAGGCCGTAGCTGTGGATAAGATAATCTTCCAGGCCGTACCCGGCGGCGATTTGCAGCGCGCCTTCGGCCACCGCCGTAAAGGGTTTGTCCGCTCGCACAGCCATTTCCGTAAAATACTGGCCGAGCGTGCGCTGAACAGAGGGCATCAGCGATGTGCCGCCGACCATCAGGACGTAATGAATGTCCTCTTTGAAAATGCCGCGCTGGCGGGCGACGTGCATCACTTTGTCCACCACCCGGCGCAGGGCACTGAAAAAGCCGTTCTGTTCCAGCAGAAGTTCCAGTTCATCGCGTTTGTAGATGACGTCAAAGTGTTTGCCAGACGCATCCTGAAATGAAATGGTGGCGGTTTCGTCTGTCGAAAGGGCGATTTTGGCCTGTTCGCAGGCGGTCAGCAGACGTGGATAGCCATCACCCAGGTCTTTAGTGGTCAGGCCGGCGCGCTTTAGCACATCGGCCAGCACCCACTGGTCGACATCGCTGCCGCCAATGATGCGCCCTGCTTTGGCGATGACACGTGCGGAATGCTGTGCGGCGTGAGATTTGACCAGTTTGCGCAAAAAGCCGCCGACTTTTTCACGATGTTCGGGAAGCTGCACCAGAGACAGATCGAGCGT
>CAZKIB010000007.1:32622-59391 GCA_964552425.1 uncultured Anaerolineaceae bacterium
GCACCACCGCGCCGGGTTTTGTCACGGCGTAACCGAGCGCTGCGGCTGTGGATTCATCCACAATGCGGATGGTGTCGTCGGCCAGATCGTCCATGACTTCGTTCAGCCAGGCCAGATACCCTTCAAAAGCGGCGACTGGCGCGGTGAGTACCAACTGCTCAATGTCTGACTTGGTGTAGGGCAGGGCTTCGATCAGGCTGCGGACGAAGGTGCGCCCGGCCTCCCGGTCTGCCCACTTATGCCCGTCAATCAGGCGGGGTTCGGGGGCTGGCGATGCGACAATGCCGCGTTTGAAATTGCGAAACAGCCGGTTATCACGCTGGACATTCAGAGCTTTGTCATGGACGGCCTGCCCAATGGTGACGCGGCCCGCAGCGCCATCCTGAATGTAGATGAGGGATGGCACAAGCGGCGGACGTTCGGCATCCTCTGGAATGCTGATACCCGGCACACGGACGATCTGCGCTTCTTCGGTATCGGTGTTCCAGCGAGCAACCACGCTGTTGGTTGTGCCCAGGTCGATGGCGAGTTTCTGCCCCATGTGCGGCGCGCCTTCCTTGATGGATCGTTTTATTATACAAATGTGAGGAATAACCGTTTTCAAACTCCGATTTCAGTATATACCGGCTTCTCTGGTCACAAGTTGTAAGATTTACCGCGTTTCTTAAACTTCGAGATATACCCGCATGTCTTTTAGATCACCGCCCAGAACTTCTATTTGTTCCTGCCAGTCTGCGCCCGGTTGTGGACGCCGCAGGCTGTAGGTTCCCCAGGCCGTACCACTGGACCAGAAAGTCCTGAAGTAGGTGTCGTCTTCCCCAATCACCGGCCTGAAACTCATTTTATTGTTGACCGGGTCTGTCTGTGCCCCGCTGATCGCCAGCAGCAGCGCCCAACTGGACATTGAACGGGCATAGTGATGGCCGCATTCGACTTCGTTCCAGGGGTTACGCCGGATGCCGTCGTGACGTCTGCGCACCGCTTCGACAATGGTTAACCCTTCTTCGAGCCAACCTTCATAGATGAGATGAGCCGCGACATGATATTCAATGCCCGTCCATACTTCGTCGGAATAAACGAAGGGGAAACGCGGCTGGCCGCCATACGGCCAGGTACACAGGATCAGACCGGCCTCGTCGTTGAGGACGTAGGCCCGCTGGCAGTTGACATGGTCGTGGAAATCCGCTCGGAAGTTGTAATCAAACACAGCTTTGATCGCTTTGCGAATATGCTCTGCCGGCAGCAGATCCCCCAGGCCGAGGACGCGGGCATGAAGCTGGCCGAGCAGTTGGTCAGACAGGCAGCCGATGCCATGCTGATATTTATAGGCGTTCACATCATCCAGTTTTTGCACATAAAATTCGCCATTCCACAGCATCGTGTCCAGGTTGTGGCTGCCCAGTTCGAAAGCTGACCGGCAGCGCTGGCCCAGGTCTGTTTCGCCCAGAATATTCGCCATTTCTTCAACGGCACGCAGCGCCGCCAGGTAATAGATGCTGCTGAGGGGGTTGGGGCCGTAGAACTCAATGTCATAGGTGTTGTGCTGGCGGCTGTCCAGCACATGATCCTTATCAGTGTCCCAGTGCGCGCTGGCAAAATCGATGGCGCGTTTGATGCCGGGCCAGATCGCTGCCAGCCAGGTTTTGTCGCCGCTCAACTGAAATTCACGATAAGCCCGCAAAATGCTGCCCATTTGCCCATCGACGGCGGCTTCCGGTTTTTGATCGCCCCAACTCCACAGGAATGTTTCGTTAAACGCGCGGAAATTGCGGAACGCCATGTAACCATCATCTTCGGTTTCGATCTGAAACTCGATGTTTCGCATCTCGCGTTCGAGCGAGGGAAACAGGAAGGCGACTGTTTGAGCGTAGCTCCACACATGCGTGCAGCTTCCGGCGCAGCAGCCGGCGTCATCAAAGCAGCCTTCCCAGCCATAGAAGCGGCCATCTTCCAGCCAGAAACAGGTGTTGCTGCGCACTGGCACGATGTTGGCGGATAAGGCATCCAGCACATACGCTGGCAGGGTGCTGCTGAACAGGGCGCTGTGAAACTGGCGTGTCCCGCTGTCCAACCGGTCAAATTCGGTCATCACATAACGGGCGACATCCCAGGCGTCATTGAAACGGGTCGCGTAATGATTGCGGGTGATGCGTTCCGCGTTGGCCTTCCAACTGTTGATACGATTTGGGAAGTACCAGGTCAGGCTAAAACGATACATTTTTGTGGCTCCGGGTTCCAATGTATCCACCAGGCCGAGTGAGGCGCTGTCCGGGCGCTGATCGCTGGCAGGCATTTCGTAACCCAGGTCCGTGAGCAGACCATCATCAACCAGGTCATCCCAGAACTCGCGCAAAAAGTCATACCAGGCCCCGCGCAGCCAGGCGGGTTTGATCGTGACCTGGGGATGATCGGTGGCAAGACTCATATTGCCATAGTGCAAATCTCCCGGTTCGATGCCGGTAGAGTACAGAAACAGGCCGTTCAGGTTTCCGTCCTGCCGGAACTCGTTAATGTTCTGCCCGCTTTTGTTAAACTGGATATTCCCGAAAGCATCGTGCTGTGGATTCCCGGTGGGGTTTATCATTGAACCAACCAGGGTGAGGTTGACCGGCGAGGCAGTCGTATTGGTGAGCGTATATAACAGGATGGCACAGGGCAGGCCGGAATCTTCCGGGTTGAGTGGGATCAGCGGCGTGTAGGCTTCCAGGCGGATGTCCACTGGCAGGTCAGGCGCGTCAAAATCAATCTGGGCCAGCGGGTACTCGCCATAAAATGTTGTGCCGGATAATCGTGGCAGCCCCGCGTTGGCAGCCGGGTGATACCCATGAGACAGGTCGTAGGGTGGCTGAACAGGGCCTTCCAGCACACGTGTCACCGGGGCATGATCGCTGATCTGTGTGCGGATCGCAAAAAAGGTATTCGAGAGTTTGCTGCCTTTTGCCGGATTGTTAAATATCTCCCAGTCGCGCAGGTCGCCCCGCGCGCCCAGCGAAATATTGCCTGTGCCAATACCACCCAATGGAAAAGCCAGCGCGCGATGAGATGAATCAAACGTGCGAATGCCCGGTGTTGGCTCCATTTTGGTTTCCTTTGGGATGTGAGTGTATGCCGGAATTTTACTCGCTATTCAATTTTGCGACCACTGGTTAGCGATTCATCGACGGGGCGGTAAGGATGATAATCCTCCAGGCTGGAGCCGCCGATAAATTCCCGCAGCAGGGAAGTATCCGGGATATAACCTTGCTGTTCAGGGTCAAGCGGCTGTACCCAGTTCAGAAAGGAGAGCAGGCGGTTGGCTTCGATATGTTCTTCAGTGCCAAAACGGATTTGCAGCAGCAGGGGTTCGACCAGCGGCTTGAGCGCGGCCAGTTCGTAGGCCAGGGCTGAATTGAACATGGTGTCCGCATTTTCCTGATAGGGGAAAATGTAGCGTTTTTCGCCCCGGCGCACGCTCTGCCAGCGTTTGAGGGTATCGGCGGCGTTATAGCCCCGGTGACGCGCGTCACGCACAATGCGCCGCAGCAGCCGCACATCGGTGGTGGGGACCCGGTTGTGCCAGTCGACGTTAAGCTGGGTCAGGGCCGAAACGTAGACTCGATAAAGAGCATTGCGCGGGATGTTCGATACCAGCGCGGGGTTCAGTCCGTGAATGCCTTCAACGATGATAATCTGCCCTTGTTCGAGATGCGCAAGACGCCCCGGCGTACTCTTGCCGGTCATGAAGTCGAAACGGGGGAGACGCACTTCGTTACCGGCGGTAAGCTGCAAGAGATGTTCGTTAAACAGGGACAGATTGAGCGCGTAGATCGATTCAAAATCGTACTCACCCGACCCATCACGCGGCGTCAATTCGCGATCTACGAAATAGTTGTCCATCTCCAGCGTAAAGGGACGCAGACCGTGCGCCAGCAGCTGGATGGCAAGGCGTTTGGCGAAGGTGGTTTTGCCAGATGAGGAAGGGCCGGCGATGAGGACAATCCGCATCCCCTGCGATTCATGGCGCTGGCAGATTTCAGCGGCGATATGGGCGATGCGTTGTTCGTGCAGCGCTTCCGCGACCAGGATAATTTCATGCACCCGTTTCTCGCGGACGACGCGGTTCAGACGCCCCACATCTTCGATGCCGAGCCGCTGTAACCAGTGGTCCGCTTCTTCAAACACCCGCGTGAGTTTGCTGTAGGCTGCAATTTCCCCAAGCTTATTGGGGGTTTCTTTGCGGGGATATTGCAGAATAAAACCACTGTTGACGGCCAGGAGGCGGAACAACTGCAAATAACCCGTCGATGGAACCATGTAGCCGTAGTAATAATCTTCGCGCCCACGCAGCTTGTACAGCACCAGATCGTCACGAGTGCGCTGTTCCAGGAGGCGTACTTTGTCGCTGTCTGCTCGTGCAATGAACAGGGCGCTGGCTTCATCGAGTGGTGCCAGACGTTTGGTGATCGGGTCATTGGCTTCGACCATCCGGCGCATGTGCCCGTAAAGATCGGCCAGTTCGTCCGGCGTGAGCGGATTACGATTGACCAGCCGGCAGTAGAACCCGCCATCCGGTACGGCATAACTGACCGCTACTTTTGTTCCGGGCCAGAGTTCATCAACCGCCACCGTCAGCAGCATGACCAGCGAACGCCGGTAAATGCGCCCGCCATCGCTGCTGGAAAGCAGAACCGGTTCCACCACTGCATCACGCCGGAGTGGATAACTCAGTTCCCGGAGACGATCATCCACCACTGCACCCATGAACGGACTGTCATATGCCGCTGGCGCAATTTCGCGGGCGGCGATCAAAAAGCTTTCCAGAGTTGTTCCTGCTGGACCTTCCAGTACAAGATTGTCTGGCAGGGTAATCTGCACATTGGAACGTGGTGAGACCTGAGCAATCGGAGTCTGCATGGTGGTTTAAGTATGTTATACTGATCTCATTATCATAATATGTCCGTCAGTGTACAGTCGAACGGCCACAAAATGAACGATCAATCTGAATCCAAAAAAAGCAAAACTGCTCCGCTGGATGTCTCAAAGATTTTGCCGTTCCTGAACAACAACGAGACCGCGATTGTGCCCAACGGGATCAATCGTGTCAGACGTATGGCTGACGAAGCCAGTGATGCTGCCGATGACTCGGTGGTGCATCATGTGCCCAGCGTGGCGATTGTCGTTCGGGGTATACGGGAACCACTCGGCCTGAGCGATGCCCAGACTGAACTTGTCCTCGGACGGGTTGACCTGAGTTCGGCCACGCGCCCGGACATTGATTTGTCGCATCTCGGCGCGGCAGAGCGCGGCGTCTCCCGGCGTCATGCGCGTTTGGAAATCAAGGAAAATCACCTGTATATTACCGATCTGAACAGTTCAAATGGGACGCATCTGAAGGGCAGCCGGCTGAATCCGTACACCCCGGCGTTAGTCCACCGCCATGATGAAGTCCTTCTGGGCCGGCTGGCCCTTGAAATCGTTTTTGATTAATGGAATTACATCCAACCGCAGGCAGGTGTGTGTGGTTCAGCCATATGAGAAATATCTGAAGGAAGTCCTGATCGATGAGCAAACGCTTCAGCGCCGTATCGGTGAACTGGGGCGGACCATATCAGCCGATTACGACGGTCTGGACCTGCTGCTCATCTGTGTGCTGAAGGGCGGCGTGATGTTCCTGACGGATCTGATGCGCCATATCACGGTTCCTCATGAGATTGATTTTCTCTCGGTGTCCAGTTATGGCATTGGCGTGCGGGAATCCAGCGGCAGTGTGCGTATTGACATGGATCTTAAATCGCAGGTCGAGGGCCGTCATCTGTTGATCGTCGAGGACATCATTGACAGCGGGCATACCCTGCGTTTTGTGATGGATGTCATGCTGGCGCGCAAACCGGCCAGTCTTAAGCTGTGTACGCTGCTGGACAAAGCCTCTCGCCGCACGGTCAATATCCCAATCGACTATACAGGTTTCCAGATTGAGGATAAATTTGTGTTTGGCTACGGCCTTGATCTGGATGAGAAGTTCCGCAATCTGCCATTTCTGGGTGTCGTTGATCTGGACAAACTCTAAGATGGCTGACCTGACGCCCCGTGAACCCCATCGTCCGCTGATCTGGCCGGACATGGTCGACACTCTCCAGGAACTTCTGCAAAATTCCCCTCAACCAGTGTACATCGTCGGTGGCGCGGTGCGCGATGCCCTGCTGCATCGCCCGCTGTACGACCTTGACCTGACGGTTGCGGAAGGGGGCATTGCACTGGCGCGCCGAATCGCGAACAGCCTGAAGGGTGATTTTTTTGTGCTGGATGATGCGCGCGATGTGGGGCGGGCAATTGTTGCAGGAAATGACCAGCGTCTCGTGGTTGATGTAGCGCGTTTCCGAGGCGATACCCTGCTTGCTGATCTCAGTGATCGTGATTTCACGCTGAATGCGATGGCTGTGGATCTGACGGCAGATACACATCTGCTCATTGACCCGCTGGGGGGCGAACGCGATATTCAGACCAAGCAGATGCGCCGGTGCAGCCCCCACTCACTGATGGATGATCCCATTCGCAGTCTTCGGGCCGTGCGCCAGAGTGTTCAGCTTGGTTTCAGAATCGAATCTGAGACGTTGCAGGATGTGCGCGCGGTAAAGGACAGGCTGCTGACTGTTTCGGCTGAACGCAGTCGCGATGAATTGATCAAACTGCTGGCACTGCCAAAGGCACGTATGGCCCTGCGGGTGGCCGAAACACTGGGTTTGCTGGACGATTTGCTCCCGGAAATACTGCGACTCAAAGCACTCGCGCCTCGGAATTCCACCTTTACCGACAGTTGGCAGCAGACGCTGTCGATGGTAGAAAAGATGGGCCAGATTATCACCGCTATCGGGCCTGGCCGATCCGACTATACCGGGGCAACCTTTGGTATGGGTATGTTCATCATCCAGATGGATCGCTACCGAAGGCGGCTGCTGGAACATATCGAGCGGCCCTGGCCCAATGATCGCCCGCATATCGCGCTGCTGGTTCTGGGAATTTTGCTGCGCGCGGCGGATTCGGACACGATCTTACAGCGTGCCCAGGCGCTGCGGCTGAGTAATGCCGAGCGGGATCGTCTGGTGGGTATGATCCGTTACGGTCAATTGATCCTGGAAGTGGATGACCAGTCGGTGCTGGCGATACACCGTTTCTGGCGCAAAGCCGGTGAAGCCGGTGTGGATGCCTGTTTATGGGCCGCCGCATATTATTTGGGCACGTCAGCGGGTGAAATTGACCAGGACGACTGGTTGGCTGTTGTGGAACGCCTGCGACTATTTCTGGATGCCTATTACGATCATTATCATGAAATCGTCGAACCGCCGGTTCTGGTGGACGGAAACCAGTTGATGGCAGCGCTGGAATTGAAACGCGGTCCGGTCATCGGCCTGCTGCTGGACCGTATCCGCGAGGCGCAGGTTATGGGGCTTGTGCATACAACAGAAGATGCCTTCCAATTAGCCCGGACCACCCTGGGCGAAACCAATCACAATTGATCGGTCAGTTCAATCAGCCGCTGGCGGGCATCATCCTCTGGCACCTCGAAATGCAGGCTCATCGTGGTGGGGTTGCGCGCACTCTTGCTGAGGGCCTGGACCATACTGGCAGGCATAATCAGCATTCTGGCAAAAGCGTGAATCGCGGCATCTGTTTTAATCATGTCGTGCATCTGACGGGCGCGGCCCCATTCGCTGTTGACGATGTGTCGGGCCAGCAGCCGCGTAAGCGACATACGTGGAGAGTAGGTGTCTTTCACACTCAGGAAACCGCCGGACAGCTTCGTAATATCCACCTCTTCCCACATACCGGGCCGGGGATGCTGGAGCATACTTTCGATAGGAACCGGCGGCGCTTGAATCTCAAACGTCTCGATGACCTCAGTTGCAACTGTTTCAAGTGAAGATAAGTCGGCCACAGGTTATTTCCTATTCGTTGTTTTCCAGCACATCGGGTGGGGCGAGAAACCAGAGCAGTGTGTTGCCATAACGACGTTCATCGACGGTTTCCAGCGATTGGAAAGCCAGCGGCTGCTGCTCGGTGGGGTCAATCTGCACGATCACGGTGGTGTCTTTCCCAAGCCAACCCGGATTGACATCAAGCGTTTGTAAAGTGGTTAACCATAAATTTTGATACTGGGGTGGCGCGATGTAGATGTAATCAAACGGCGTGCTGGCCTGACTCTTGAGAAAAGTCAGGACATCGGTGCGGCGTATAACCGCGCGTTCACTCAGGCGTGTCAGTTGCAGATTTGCCTGAATCGTCTGAACAGCTTTTTTGTCGGTTTCGACAAAGACCGCTTTGCTGGCCCCGCGACTGAGCGCCTCAATGCCGACACTGCCCGTCCCGGCAAACAGATCGAGGAATGTGGCACCCAGGATACCCCGTCCAATGATGTTGAAACAGGCTTCCTTAACGCGATCCATCACAGGGCGGGTTGTTTCGCCGGGAACCATTTTTAGGCGACGGCCTTTGGCTGTACCCGCAATAACCCGAATCGGCATTCTATACGCCTTCCTCAACGGCTTCGCGCACGGCCCGAAGATTGGAAACCGGCGTTGTCACCATGGTGACACATCCCGTTGAGAGAATGAGACGCCGCCCGTTGGTGAGCATGACCGCTTCGCGCACCGCATCCTTGATCGTGTTCGGTGTTCCCTGATGGAGATGTCCCCACTGGGAAAGTCCCCCGCAGGCTGCTCCCTTGATCTGAGAACGCCCTTTGACAAGGTCAGGCTCGGTGGTCTGGTCATGCCAGTTCACAGATTGCACAGGATACTCGGTTGCAAACTGGAACATCGGGGCTTCGCCGTGAAAATGGACCATGTTGAACCACCAGTTACTCGGCAAAGCCTCAAGAATTTTGCGATCATACGGTGCGCCGAACTGCTGATATTCCTCAAGAGACATATGATCGTAACTGGCGTGTTGAATGGCGTAAAAGATACCAGCTACGGGTGTGCGCCGCAGTTCGTTGATAAAACGCAGCGTGCTTTCCGTAAATACGTTCAGCGCCGTATGCAGGCGGTCAGGATTGGTGCGCATGTGCCGCAGCAGCACAGCGTTGCCGGCGGCATGTTTGGCCTGGGACAGCGGGTTGAAAATGGTCATCAGAATGGGGGTTTCAGGGTCGGTCAGACCTTCCGGTAAAAGACGCAGGCATTCAAGATGACGGCCCAGCACGCCGCGTGTCGGGTCCAGCGGGCGCAGTTCAGTCCAGTCCAGGGAGCGGTTTATGATGAAGCGTGTGGTGCTGCGTGTTCCCTCCAGATTGCCCTGCCATTCATCCTGAACACCGTAATCGGTGACGGAGTAATTACTGCTGGCCGTCACCTTGATAAAGTCCCAGTCATAGGTGTTCTGGAAACTGGCGGTGGAACGCGCAAGATCAGCCGCTCGCTGGTCATCACCCGGCCAATGGCGCCACAAAGCGACAGGCACACGGTCCGTCGCTTCGCCAGCGATGGTTTTTTCGAGGCGTTCACGCTTGTTCATGGGGATCAGGCAGACGTTTGTTTGCCAAGCTCGCTTAAGCGCTGCTGCACCATGCGGTTGAGCATCATAAAGCGATCATCTTCGGGTGTTTTGATGGTGTCCAGTTCGCCGGATTGATTTCGCGTGCTGTCATAGGCTTTTTTGCTTTCAGCGATCAATTCGAGTGTGTTCTTAAATGTCTTGATCGCAGCGTCGGTTTGACCGAGCGCTTTCTGCGCTATCCCAAGTCCATAGTTGGCGTCTATGTCACGGGGATTTTGCTGAAGAATCTTCTGGAATTCACCGATGGCTGCATCGGGGTGTCCTTCGCGCTGGTGATTCCAGGCGTGGCTAATGGCATCGCTAAGGCTGTTCTGGCTCACGGTCACTTTCCTCCACTGCATTCCGCATGATTGGACGATTGTACTTAGCCTGCCTGTTAAACACAAGCAGTTTGTTAAGCCTCGATAGAAACCGGCGTCGGCAGGATGAGCTTACGTCCGATATTCTGACCACTTATGTTGAAGAATGTCACTCTGTTGCTGCATTCCGGGCTGCATTCGAAAACTTCGACTCCGATGCGGTAATCTCCTGCCGGTAAATCTGTACGAAGTGGGATGCGATACTCGTCGCGCACGTAAAGATAGGTGCGCCAGCGGCTGGTAGGGTATTGGCCCGGTGTGCGGAGTTGTGTACGCTGGACATTTTCCTCAGAGTCCGCTTCCACGAGGCTGATCTGAACCTGGTAGTTGGCGGGGAGGGTGCGCAGGGCCTGCCAGTATAGCGTAAGCTCAAGCATTTCCCCCGGATGGCGGACCGGGTTGTGAATGGTGTGGGCCAGTGACTCAAGGCCGACGTTGGTGCTGTAGCGTGCCTGTGTTGTTTCGGCGAGGCCATGCCCTGGCTGGTCATACAGACTGATTGGCGAGACCGGCGATGTAAACACCAGGATAATGAATGCAAAGGCGACCACGATTAAGGACAGGAGGCGCGCTTCAGGCACCGGTAGCACGTTAAGTTCGACGCCCATCCATTCCTGTTCATCGAAGTTTCGGGTGCGCTGCAAGAATATCAGAAGCAGAACCAGGAACGCCGCCGCGCTGATTCCCCAGGCTGTCTGTCGAATCGCCGTTGGACCCAGGGCAATCGCAACCTCACCACTCATTGATGGAATATTGAGGCGCATCAGGCCAGTCTGTTCATCATTCGCAAGAGACACCCTTTCATCAAAAGCGGAGGTCTGCCATCCCGGAAAATAGGCGGTCAGCAAATCCACTGATGAGGGTGTATCCGCCGTCACCTGATAGCGGATACGATGACTTTCATAAGCGATGAGGTTGATCTGGGTACGATTGACAGCCTGTGTCGGGACCACCCGATTGATGCTGCCCGATTCATAGCTTGAGAGCAGCAGCCGGTTCGGGGCTGCGTTTTCCGGCAAAGTGGTTGGCAGACTGTAACCGGGTGGCAATACTGCGATGCCGAAACCCTGTTGTTCGTAGGTAATCTGATCAATCGGTTCGACACTTCCAAATGCTGCCGGCCATCGCGGCGTTCTGAGGACCGGCAGCGACGTGACAAGAATCACCGTAAGCAGGCCAGCCGTGTAAATGCGCTGCCAGCGCGGTGGAGTCGCGGCCTGGAGCGTGGTGAGCACACTGCTGCCAACTGCCAGACACAGGCCCGCCGCGCCTAACAGCCAGACTGCCTCTGGAATCATCAGCCCCAGGGCAATCAACGCGGCGGCGTTTATGAGAAACAGGAGATGGAAGCCGTCGGCCAAACGACCTCGCAGAATAATTATCACCGCCACGAGTGAGATCAGAAATGAGGTCGTACCCAGGGTAAACTGAGGTCCTGGGATCAGTTCATTGAGATCAAGTGATTTCAACGGTGAAAAAAGCGCAGTGAGTGTCAGATGCAGGTCGGTGGGACGTTCAACCCATCGTACCAGATTTTGTTCTGATGCAGCGGGCAGCCAGAAAAAGGCGGCCAGGCCGATGCCGAGCAGCAGGCTGATCCCGGCGGATCGCCAGGCCGGCTGACGGCCCTGTGACCAGTGGTACACGATCAGCACAAGGGCCAGAAGCAGCCCACAAAGGGCGATCTGTGGATGGGTGAGAAGCAGCGCTGTGATTGAAACTGTGCAGAAAATCAACCCCTTCGGGCGACGCTCTGACAGCAGGTAATCCAGCGACCAGAGGAATACGGGCAGCAGCGCGAGTGCCAGGAATTCTGCCAGTTCGCCACGTATGTATGGCACGGTATAGCCCACATAAGGATTAAAAATATAGAGGATAGCTGCGAGCAAGCCGGCGGCGGCTGTCGACCGGCGTCTGACAAACATGTAAAGCGTTACCGAGGCGATGACAAACGCGCTGCTGAAAATGACCCTGACCGCCCGTACCGCATCATTGGTAAACAAAACTTTGACGAGCGCAGCACTGTAAGGCGCGCCCGGCGGAAAATAATGTGGAATGGGAGCGCCATAGCCACTCAGAACATGCGGTGACCAGCGCGGATACAAACGACCTTCACGCAGAGTATCCGAATAATCCTCAACCAGGTACACATAATTTTCGCTGGCATTGGTGCGAGGCAGACCCGGATGCGCGATAAACGGCCACGCCGCCAGTAGGCCAAATGCCGCCGCCAGCAGAATGCCCCAGTCCCAGCCTCGCCGGGCGCGGCGCATCCAGAAAGGCAGTTCTTCAAGTGGTATGTCGATTACCTGTGCCATGATATTCAATTGTACCTGATGCGGCTTGATTTGTATGATGTAGAATGCTATTCTGTCCATTCGGTGAGTAATGAAACATGTCCGAAATCATCATTCGACCCGCGACAACCGGCGATCTGCCAGATATGGCGCTGTTATGGTATGAAAAAATGACCATCCAGCAGCAGACGGATCGGCGTCTTAAAGTCTCATTGAACGGCCAGGCAGAATGGCAGCAGGCGACAGCGAGATGGATGCTGGACAGTCAGTATGCCTTGTATGTGGCTGCATATGACGACAGGGTGGTGGGTTACGTGATTGGTCGTGTGCAGGCTAGCCCGCCGGGGCTGGTTCCTGCGCAGATTGGTGTGGTGCTTGAAATGACGGTGGGCGTCCACAGCGATCAGAGCGGACTTGGACGCCGCCTGCTTGAGCCGCTCCGCGCTTGGTTTGCCACGCAGGGGATTACCCACTTTGTGGCGACTGTGCCAGGTCGTCAGCCCGTCGAACAGGCATTCTGGCGGGCGTTGGGGGCCACTGAATTGACCGATATACTCTGGATGAAAATATGATCAGACCAGCCGCTGCGAGTGACGCCGTGATTATCGGCAAACTCTGGGAAAAACTTGTCGCCTATCATCACGCGCTTGACGATGATTTGCCGAGAGCCACACCGCAGGGAGCCAGTTTATATGCCCGCAGTCTGCGTGACCGGCTTGACGACAGCCACACCCGCGTTTTTGTCGCGGAAGAAGGTGGCAAAGTGGTTGGTTATGTGTTGGGTGTCGTCGTGGATTTGCTGCCGGAAATGTTTCAACAGGAGTCTGGTGGGTTCCTTGCGGATATTTACGTGGAGGAAGCTTACCGGGGGCGGGGGATTGGCCGGGGGCTGGTCGAAGCGCTGATTGAGTGGTTCCGAGAAAATGATCTGGAACACTTCGAATGGCATGTGGCCGCCAGTAATGAGGCCGGGTTGGCATTCTGGGAGCAGATGGGTGGCCGCCCGTTGCAGATACGAATGCGCGCGAATATTAAGGGCGAGGACGTATGACCGAACTCATTTATCAAACGGACAGTTACACACAGACTTTCCCGGCTGCTGTCGTTTCGGTTGATCCTGAACAGCACGCGGTGCTGCTTGATCGAACTGCCTTTTATCCGGGCGGCGGGGGGCAGCCCAATGATGTGGGAACGCTGGTGACAGGGGATAGTAGGACGTATGTGGTGTCCAATGTGCTGCGTGGTAATCTGCATGTCATCGAGGGCGAACTTCCGGCGGTGGGAACGCGTGTGCAGGGACAGGTCGATTGGGAACGTCGCTATAAGCTGATGCGAACCCACACGGCGATGCACATTCTGTGCGGCGTGGTCTGGCGTGACTATCAGGCGAGTGTCACCGGAGGCAATATGGAACCGCTCAAAGGCCGGCTTGATTTCGAGTTCGAACGCATGGAAAAGGAGCTGGTTTCTGAAATCGAAGCGGCCATCAATGCAGAGGTAGCCGCTGCCCGTGATGTGTTTGTGAAGATTCTGCCGCGCGAGGAAGCCTTTCAGATTCCTGATCTGATTCGCACAAAGATTAACCTGCTGCCTGAAGGCATCGCGGAAGTGCGGACTGTAGAAATTCGGGGGCTGGATTTGCAGGCAGATGGCGGGACGCATGTCGCCAATACACGCGAAGTTGGCGTGTTGAAAATCGTGGATTACAAGAGCAAAGGCCGCATTAACAAGCGCATCACTGTGGGTCTCGAAGATTGAAGGCGGAACCATGCGCCGGCTGCACCCCATTGGTAAACAGGAGCAGTTTGTCGCCAGCGGCGTCTATAAACATTTTTCTGGTGAAGTGGCGACTGGGCTGATCGAGTACTGGAGCATTCACGAAGTTGGGGGTGCGCAGTTTATTCGGGTTGATGTGGATGGCCGGGAAGCGAATGGTCGCAGTGTGCTGTATGAAGCGCTGCGCAGCCCGGAAGGCCAGATCGAGCGGGTGGACCTGCGCGCATATGGGAACGCCGCCGACGAGGTGAAGCTCGTCAAGGCCAGCTATACATTTTTTGAGGAGTGGATCGAAATTATTCGTATAGTCAATAGCATCATCCGTTTTGAAGAAGAAGTTTTGACCCCATCTGGAATTGTGATTGCCATGCAGGCTGCTGTCTTTTCAGGTCTTACAATCTCGCAAAGAACGGCCCTGGACGATAAACCTGTTCTGGCCTTTTCCCCTGTGTATGACTTCTTCAATTTGCAGCGTGCCTTCAGTGGTACTGCTGCTGAGACCTATCCAGTGCGCCCAATTGGCTCAACCGAGTTTGCTGTTGCGGGCCGGTTGATTGCAGCGCGCATCCATGAATCGCCTGAGAACGGGGAGCAGGTCCATCGAATCGTGCTGGATGGCGACGATATTGTGCTGGAACACACAGGTCCCACGAAAACCATTCGTCTGATGCAGTATGCGCGAAGGCCGCAGCCCCATGTTTGAACAGGTACGCACTTTTCTGGGGCCGGCCCGTGTCCGGGCGTTGATTCTGCTGCTCGGAATCACAGGGCTGATTAATCTGGTATTAAACGCGGTGGGTAGTGCGGAGTCCGCCTGGGTGATCCCCGCGCAATCGCTGACCGTGATTATTTTCCTTGCGGGTACAGCGCTCATTATTGGATCACGCCTCAGTCCACAGGCCCGCTTGCGCTGGATTTCGATTCTTGCGCCGGCTGTCGGCGCGCTGCTGCTCGCTTTGACCGTGCTGCCCCATCTGCTTTTGCCGCTGGCAGGTGCGGCAACAGGGTGGGTGATCGCCGGTATTTTCATTTTTCGCCCGCGTGTTCCCCGTGAATTTCAGCAGGCAGTTCGGCATATGCGCAAAGGTGAATATGAAGAGGCTGTCGAATCGCTGAATGGCTTAATCAAAACCGATTCAGAAAATGAAAATTACTACCGTTTCCGCGCGGAAATTTTTAGACTGTGGGGCAAACTGGATCGGGCGCGCAAAGATTATGAGCATATGATTCGGATCGCGCCGGATTCAGCGGTGGCCTACAACGGGTTGGCCGAGGTTCTGCTGCAAGCCGGCAGATACTCAGAAGCGCGTGAGGCGGGCCTGAAGGCGCTGGAACTTGCGCCAGATGAATGGGTTGCAGCTTATAACCTGGGCATGATTGAGGATCGTCTCAATGTGCCCGACGCGGCGGTGGGGCATTTGCAGGCTGCGCTTCAGCAGCGTGTCCCGGATGCGCGCCATCGCCTGCTCATTCATCTTTATCTGGCGCGGGCTTACCAGCGTATGGGGGATCAGGAAGGTGTACAGAAACAGGTTCAACTGCTGCGCCAGGAACGAAGCGGACTTGAAGAATGGCAGTCCCTGTTGAAGTATGAGCAGGCTGCGGCCCTGCGGGCTGTGCTGGAAGCGGATATCCAACTGGCGCAGGACCTGGCAGATGGCCGGGTGAATTCGGTTTTATGAGCCGTCGCTTGCAGTGGTTGATGGTTTTAGGCTCGCTTGGGCTGGCCGTTGCCGGACTGGTCATCTTTGTCGGGGCGCTGGCCGTTGAACTGACGATTGGTCCGCGCCGGACGATCAACGAATTTTCGCCGGTTGTGCAGCTTGCCTTGATCGGTTTATGCCTGTCTGGTCTGATGTTTCTCACCTGGTTCATGCTGGTCGGTTTGCTGATGGCGCGCCAGTCCCGGCAGCAGGGGTCTGGTTATGGCGAAGCGTACCGCCTGATCGAAGCCTTTCGGTTTCGTGAGGCGATCCCCCTCTTACAGCGTTCCATTGCGGAAGGCAAAGAGACTTCGGACGTACTCATGCTGCTGACCAGCGCGTATGCCCACACAGGCCAGCTTGCCAAAGCCCAGGCTGCTGCGGATCGCTCGGTGGAATTATTTCCCAATGATCCGAATGCCTATATGACACTGGCGAACGGGTATCGAATGCAGGCGGCCTATGATGAGGCGGCCAGCGCCCTTCAGAAAGCGGTTGAACTTGCGCCCGATCAGCCTATGGTCTGGGCTGAATTAGGCTTTTTGCAGCACTTTGCGGGTGAACGTTCCGCCGCCGTAGAATCGTTTGAACGAGCAGCGGCCCACGCGATGCCGGCGATGTACGGTGTGCGCGTGTATTATCATCTGGCCCAGGCGTACCAGACCGCGAACGAAATCCAGAAGGCGGTTAAGGCTACAGCGAAAATGATGAGCGCGCGAGCAGGGTTGCAGACCTGGAAGTCCGGCTTGAGCGCCATGGAAGGCACAGCTTATGGGCAGGCCCTGCGTTATGAGATCGCTGCGATTGAGCAGGCCCTTGCGGATGCGGATGCAGGCAATCTGGGGTAGGGCATGTGGGACGATTAACAGGAGATTTCTGGCGGCAGTTCCGCCAGTGGGAGCGGATCAACCAGGCCTCTTTTGTTCTGGCGCTGGTGCTTTTAGCTTGCTGCGCGCTGGCAGTTGCCTTTGGGTCAGCGCCAGTGCGGACGCCCGCCCTGATCGGCGGATTTGGGCTGATCGTTGTGATCCAGCTTATTTTCATGTGGGCCAATCGTGGGATGCTCACAGCTTATACACAGGCGCAGCGGCTGTATCTGGCTGAGGATTTTGAGAGTGCCTGTACGATTCTTGAAAGTCTGCGTCAGACTGGCAAGGCTGATGTCCGCGCACTGACCTTGCTGGGCAATGCGTACCGTCAGCGCGCTTTGCTGGATGAAAGCGCAGCGGTTTTGTTAGAAGCGCTGAACATTCAGCCAAATCATTATTTCCCCCTTTATGGTTTTGGGCGTACACTGCTTATACAGGGGCGTTTTGACGAAGCAGCCAGCCTCATTGAAAAGGCGTTGACTGCGGGAGCGCCGCCGGTGGTACGACTTGACGCCGGTGAAGCCTATTATCGTGGTGGACAGCTTGATGATACCCTGCGTGTCATCAAGCCTGGGTTGGACCATGCGGATGAACCCCACCGGAAGTTGATGGGACGGTATCTGCTGTACCGGATTGACGGTCAGCCACCACCAGAGCCGATGTTGATTGAGGCCGGGCTGCCGTACTGGCGCGCCCAGGCCGAGCGGTATCATTCAACGGTTTATGGTCAGTTGTTGGCCGAAGATATACAGGTCATGCAGACATTGGCTGACCCGATTTGAAGCATATCCTTACATGTAGGGAGTGATTGCAATATGTCGCTATTTCGTGTAGGAACCCTGATCGCGATTGTGGGTGTGCTGCTTGTGGTTGGGGGCATAGCCGCGTACTTCCTCGATCAGAACTCGTACCGCGCACCCCTCGATGTGGAACCTTTTCCGGGGGCCGAAAGCTGGGGGCTTGTTCGCGAGACCGGTTCGACCCGGCGGCTGGTATTTCGGGTAAACACGGCCACACCCGAAGATGTTGCCAGCTATTACGATCAAAAACTGCGTGAGTTTGATGGGGCAGCTTCAGAAGGCTGCCAGCGTGTCCCTTCGTTTGGCGAACTCGAAAGCGCGCAGAACGATCCAACCGCTGTGCCATACTGGTACAAATGCCTGTTTCAGAGAACCGGGCTGCGCACCAGTCAGTTGACAACCATCACAATCCAGCCGGGAATTTTCAACGAGGACCCGGAAATGAATACAGAGGGGATGACTGTCATTGAGCACAGTCAACGCTGGCAGCCCTAATTCACCCGAAGAGCAGAGTGGTATTCCCTGGCTGGCACTGCTGTTTGGGGTCATCGCGCTGATCTTTGTGGTGC
Source organism: uncultured Anaerolineaceae bacterium (assembly GCA_964552425.1). Taxonomy (GTDB): domain Bacteria; phylum Chloroflexota; class Anaerolineae; order Aggregatilineales; family Phototrophicaceae. The sequence continues at coordinate 50,527 of CAZKIB010000007.1, forward strand.
TGGTTGGCCCCGGACTCGCGGGCGCGTTGTTTGCGATCATGGCTCCACCGGAACCGCCGACGCCGCCCGGCTCGCGCCTGCTGAGTTATTCAGCCGAGACCTATGGGGTCGATACCTGGACCTACGACACCGGGCAGGATACCTGTGACCTGATTGCCTTTTTTCGGGAGCAGGGCGGACAGTGCCCGATTGCGCCAGCCCGGTGCGCGTCAGCGGCCGCTGATGATGGCGAGGCCGCGCAGTCAGACGATTTCGTCGCCACCTGCACGGGCGACCTTGAGTTTTCGATTTTCGCCATGCGCTGGCGTTTTGAAGTGCCTGTGCGCAGCGCGCCCGGCCCCCTGACGCAGTTTGATCTCTCGCGGCAGATATTCTGGACAGGTCCACCTGCTTAGCAGCGGTGGGTTTGCCCCTACCCGAATCCGGCATCTTAAGGAATAATTGCGCTGTCCTTTTTCACATCCAATGAGCTATGTTTGGCAGGAGGTGCGAACGTGGTGATGAGACAGCAGCTCTGGCTCACACTGCGTGTCATTGCCAGCCTGGTTTGAATGGTTCGTACACGAATTTTCATTTCACATTCAGATCAGACGACTCAATTATGGAGATGGCGATGTTCAAGGCAGTGAACCCACAGGTAGACATCCAAAAGCTGGAACGGGAACAACTGAGCTTCTGGCAGCTTAATCGTATTTTTGAACGCACGATGGAAGAACGCAAGGGCGGGCCATCGTATGTGTTCTATGAAGGGCCGCCGACTGCGAACGGTAAACCTGGCAGCCATCATGTCCTGGCGCGTGCCTTCAAAGACATGTTTCCCCGTTATAAAACCATGCGAGGTTACTATTCGCTGCGCCGCAGCGGCTGGGATACACACGGCCTGCCGGTTGAAATTGCGGTTCAGCAGGAATTGGGAATCAAGAGTAAGCAGGAAATCGAAACTTACGGCGTGGCAGCCTTCAACGAAAAGTGCAAGGCCAGCGTGCTGCGTCACATTACGGACTGGGAAAAACTGACCGAGCGAATCGCCTTCTGGGCGGACCTCGACAGCGCGTATGTGACGTTTACCAATGAATATATTGAAAGCGTCTGGTGGATTCTCAAGCAGCTTTGGGAGAAGGGCCTGCTGTATCGGGGTAACAAGGTGGTTCCCTACAGCCCAAGCTCTGGCACACCCTTGAGCAGTCATGAAGTGTCGCTGGGCTATAAGGTGGTCAAAGACCCCAGTGTGTTTGTGCGCTTCCCGCTGAAGAACCGGCCCGGCGTGTCATTCCTCGCCTGGACGACAACGCCCTGGACTCTGCCTGGAAATGCCGCGCTGGCTGTTGGCCCGGACATTGATTACGTTCAGATTGAAGGTCCTCTGGAGAACGGTGAAGTCACAGAGCAGTTTATTCTCGCGGAAAAGCGGATGGCTCAGGTGCTGCGCAATGCCGACAGCTATAAAGTCGTCAAACGCTTCAAAGGCAAGGATTTGTTGGGTGAGCGTTACAACCCACTCTACACCTTCCTGCCAACTGATAAGGACTATGCGTTTGTTGTGGCGGGCGATTTTGTCAGTACAGAAGATGGCACAGGGATCGTCCATATCGCGCCGGCCTATGGCGCGGACGATATGGAAGTGGGTGAAAAACACAACCTGCCCATCTTCCGTACCGTCGTTGAGGACGGGCGCTTCGTCGAGCAGGCGACGGAGTTTCGCGGGATGTGGTTTAAGGACGCGGATAAGGAAATTATCCGGGATTTGCGTGACCGGGGCCTGCTGTACAAAGTCGCGGAATATGAACACACCTACCCGCACAACTGGCGCGACGATACGCCGCTGATGTATTACGCGCGTGAAACCTGGTTTATCCGCACGACAGAATATCAGAAACAGATGGTTGATCTCAACCAGACGATCAACTGGGTTCCTGACCATATCAAGGACGGGCGCTTCGGTAACTGGCTCGAAGAACTCAAGGATTGGTCGCTTGGGCGTGAGCGTTACTGGGGTACACCCCTGCCGGTGTGGATGGATGACCAGACCGGCGACATGTTGTGTGTGGGCAGTGTGGAGGAACTCAGCCAACTGGCTGGCCGTGATCTGACCGGCCTTGAGCTGCACCGGCCCTATGTGGACGATGTGACCTTCCCGAACCCGAACGGGAAGGGGGGCACGATGCGCCGCACGCCGGAAGTGATCGACGTATGGTTCGACAGTGGCGCGATGCCGCTGGCCCAGTGGGGCTATCCGCACCACAATCTGGAGATGTTTGAGCAGCAGTTCCCGGCGGATTATATCTGTGAAGCGATTGATCAGACACGCGGCTGGTTTTATACGCTTCACGCCATCAGCAGTATGCTGTTTGAAAGTGTCTCGTTCAAGAACGTGATCTGCCTCGGCCACATTCTCGACGGCGAAGGCAAGAAGATGTCCAAGAGCAAGGGGAACATTGTCGATCCCTGGTCCGTGCTGGACGCGCATGGCGCCGACGCCTTCCGCTGGTATCTGTATACATCCGGCCCACCGGGGGAATCGCGCCGTTTCTCTGTCGATCTGGTGGGTGAGGTGGTCAAGAAGTTCTGGTCCACATTGTGGAATACGTACAGTTTTTTTGTGACGTATGCCAATCTGGACGGCTGGACTCCTGACAGTCCGCAGCCACCATTGGCTGAAAGGGACCTGCTTGACCAGTGGGTTTTGGCAGAACTGCACCAACTGACGCGAACCGTGACGGACGCTTACGAGAATTACGATGTGCCCAATGCCACTCGTCCGATTCAGACCTTTGTCGAATCGTTGAGCAACTGGTATGTCCGGCTCAGCCGCCGTCGTTTCTGGAAGAGTGAAAGTGACCAGGACAAACTGGCGGCCTATGCGACCCTGTATGAATGTCTGCTCACCGTGTCGAAACTGCTGGCGCCGGCCACGCCATTTCTCAGCGAAGCCTTGTATCGCAATCTGGTGGCCGAAGTGAATAATGCTGCGCCGCAGAGCGTGCATCTGGCGCTGTGGCCCACATATGACGAAGCCGTGATTGACCGCAAGGTGATCCACGACATGCGCCTGGTGCAGGACCTGGTCAGCCTGGGGCTGGCAGCGCGCAACAGCGTGGGTGAATCAGGGATCAAAGTTCGCCAGCCGCTGGCTCTGGGGCGGTTTGCCACTCGTGATGCTTCCGAAGCGGATGTGGTGAAGCGCTACGCGGATTTGATCAAAAGTGAACTGAATATCAAAGACATCGGCGCGGTGGCGGCTGATGACGCCCAGAGTCTGGTAAAGGTCATCTACAGCCTGAATCCGATCCCGCGTTTGCTGGGTAAAAAGTTTGGCGGCGATTTCAAGCGTCTGCAAACTGCTTTGCGGGATGGCGAACAGAGTTTTGTGCGCCCGGTTGCCGTAAAGCTGCTGGCGGGCGAAAACGTGGTGGTCGAACTGAATGGCGATACGTTCGAAGTGACGCCAGAAGAGGTTGAGGTCAAGGTGACGCAGGAAGTGACTGAGGGTTATGCCGTCGCGGAAGAGAACGGTTACGTGGCGGTACTCGACATCAACCTGACCGATGATCTTATCAACGAAGGGCTGGCCCGCGAAGTCGTGCGCCGCGTCCAGACGATGCGCCGTGACGCCGATTTCAAGATAGATGACCATATCCTGATCCGGTATCGGGCCAGTGACCGGCTGGCGCGGGCGATTGAGCAGTTTGCTCAATATATCTGCGCAGAAACGCTGAGTGAAACGCTCGTCAATGAGGACACGGAAAACGGTTATCATGCCGAAGCGTTCGTGATTGATGGAGAAACCCTGTCTTTGGGGGTCAAACGCACCACCAGCTAATTGTGCGAAGTTGCTATACAAACTGGCGGGGTAGACTGGTATTTAGCGGTCTACCCCGTTTTGTTTTGTACTGTTCTACCATATATTGTTGCATATAACCGAAAGTTGCTTCATGCTATTGGTGTAAATGTACATAGTTCACTATGCCGCCAGAAACTAGAATAATTCTTATTCTAGGGAATTATCCATGACAACCAACAATTCTGTTACGCTGCAAGCCCTGTTACAATTTGCACTCCCACTGGGTACGACGCTCGTTGTTGGCTCGCCCGAAACCGCAATCACCTGGTCTGTGACTATTCGCGCTCAACCGCCTGCTTTTCCTGAAATTTATGGTGGTGAACTGGCGCTGCTTTCGATGGATATTTTGCGTTCGTATAACAGCCGGATGACTCTGTCGGAAGTGATTGAAAGCCTGGCGGATGTGGGTGTCCACGCCATTGCAGTCAAGGATCAGGTCTCTGACATCGCCATGACCACTGCCAGCAGTCGGGATGTCAGTTTGCTGGCGCTTTCGCAGGACAGCAATCTGACAACAGTGGAACGCGCCGTCAATACGCTGATCGTGAATCAGTCTGCACAGCTTACCCAGCGCGCGATTGAAATCCAGAGGCAGCTTACGCGGCTGGCAGCCGAGAACCGGGACCTGAACAGTCTGCTGCAAATCATGGCGCGGGCGACGGCCAAACCTATCGTCGTGCATGACGATGCCGGGGTACTCATGGCCCAGGTATACCCCAACATGGCGCGCCGAACCGGGGGGCGCACCCTGATGAACAGCCTGCCGTATGGCGCATTTCAGAACTGGCTGAACCGTGACGCGCCTAACAGCGAAGGCAGCATCGTGTCCAGCCCATTAGGATACACGACGGTTCTAAAGGTCGAAAAACGGGTCGCCGGTTATCTTTCACTGGTGAACAGTACCGATAGGCTGGAGGATTTTGACCGGCTGGTGCTGATGTATGGCGCGGACGTGTGCGCCATCGAACTGGCAAAAAGTCGCGCTATTGCCTTCGCGGTGGAGCAGACACGCGGCGATTGGGTCCAGATGTGGTTGAGCGGGACGCCCGCCGACGATGATCTGATGTCCACGCGCGCACAGCAGGCCGGTTTTGAAGCTGATTCACTGTGTATGGTCGCGGTGTTTCGGGCCGTGACTGCCGCTGGTACACCCCTGCCTCTCGAATCCTTGACTCCGCTGGTGCGCGATGATATGACCCGCCGCCAGTTGAACGGCGCAGTGGGGCAGTATGTCGACGTGATTGTGGCTCTGTATCCGCTTGAGGATATTACGCAGGCCGCGCGTATTCGACGCATTATCGAAGAAGTGCGCGATCAACTGGCGATGCGCGCGCCCAGTGGTCTGGTGGGTGCGGGAATCAGTCGCCCGACACAGGGCTTGACCGCCATGCGGGAAGCCTATCGCGAAGCCAAAGATGCCCTGAGCATCGCCAATGAACTTGGTGATCTGGAACGCGCGACCTATTACGGTGATCTCAAACTCTATCAACTGCTGCTGGCGCTGAAAGAACACAATCTCGATCACCTGCGGCGGTTTTATGAGGCAACACTCGGCCCGCTGGTCGAACACGATGACCGCAAGCAGGGCGATCTGCTGCGCACTCTGAACGGCTTTTTTCAGGCGAACGGCAATCTGGCGAAAGCTGCGCAGGACCTTGATGTTCACCGGAATACACTGGTCTATCGTCTGGAACGGATCAGCGAACTGACCGAGCTGGACCTGGACGACGCAGATAACCGGCTGATTCTGCATCTCGCGCTCAAAATTCAGCGTGTGCTGGCGACTTTGCCGGGGATTTGAGTTAGCTGTCCAGCCTGGCCTGATAGTCAGCGGGTAGTTTCCGGGTGGCTTCCCGATAGGTCAGCCCGGACATTTTTGATTTGTGGCGTTGAACAAAACTGAAGACCCCCTCCGGGTTGGCGGGGGCCATCTCGCGCAGCGTCCATCCGATAGCTTTGCGAATGAAGAAGCGCTCTTCTTTGGACCAGTGTTTGCCCTCGTCGAACATCGGCACGACCAGCCGCTCGAATAATTCAAAATCACCTTCACCACGCCGGAACTGAATCACCTGTGCCAGGATGGCCGCGCGCCGAACCCAGAAATTTTCAGACTGTGCCCAGCGGGGCAGGTCTTTCAGAATCACTGGATGGCGCTCGATCATCACACTGATGACACCGGTAGCCAGATTATCGAGATGTACCCAACCGGAGGTTTCATTCATCATCCGTTCAATAGCAGGCAGATGAACCGGCGAGAGTCGGGCACTGTACTGTTGCAGGATAATAGTGGCGAGGGAACGTTCCTCATGCCAGTCGGAATCCCACAGGTGCGCCGTAAATGCGACTACCTCGTCAACCTCAACAGTCTTGTGATTCTTTTGCCAGTCTTTGGCGATTTTTCGCAGTTTGGGAACATCCACCCCGTAGAACTGCTGGCTGCTCTTGAGATAGGCTTTTTCGCCAGCCGCGCGTTTGGCGTCGGCCTGCTCAGACAGAAGGGACCGCATCTGCCTGACTTCATGTTCAAAATCCATTGCTGACCCTTTATGGATAGACCTGACGCACGGTGATGTTCAGACGGCCGGCCTGTTTTAAGCCCAGGTCGACAGGCGCAGTTCCTGCCAGAATTTTCTTGACCCCGTGAAAGGCCAGGCGGTCTGCTTCGCCCATGATGAGTATATCACCCGAATGCAGGACAAACTCACGTTTGGGGTCGGATCGCCGGGTTCCCCCTGCGATGAACACGCAGTCATCGCCAATGCTGATGCTGATGACCGGGGCGCGGCTGATTTCGGTTTTGTCCTGATGTAAACCAAGCTGACCATCGGCCTCATACCAGTTAATCAGGGCGCTTTCTGGCCGAATAGTCAGGCCATAAGCCGCTGCCACTTCAATGGCTGTCTGGCGAATGCTGGCGGGCATAGCCGGGAAGGACTGCTGTGTGTGGGGGTGCTGCTGAACATAGCGATACCCTTTACGGTCGCTGATCCAGCCGTAGTCCCCTGCGGACGTGCAGCGATAGCGAAAAGCGGCTCCGGTAGGCATGATTTTGGTAAACAGCGGGGCCACCTCGATTATCTGGCGGCAGTCGTTGAGGATGCCGAGTTGTTGAGCAAGGGTCAAACGGCGCACAATTTCTAGCACTGCCGTGCTCCTGTTAGAATATTTGTGCTAATCCTACAGCGCTGACGGCAGAATGTCAACCAAAAACCGCCAGCACAACTGCCAGCGGTTCTCGACATATCGTGAAGTTCGAAACTTAGTGTTTGACAGGCGCAACTTTGACAAAATAGTCCTGTGGGCGACCCAGCAGGTTGTAGAGATGCTGCACTGCTTCGGGCTGATTGTTGTTTTCCAGCGTCTCGATGTACTTGCTGAGGAGTTCATGGACATTCTGGGTATCCTGCTCATTCAGCGGGAAGATGTCCACTGTGGCCCCGCGCGCGAAGCGCCGGCGAATGGCGTCAACCGTCAGGTTCATTTCTGGCTGAATACGCTGATAAACCACACCGCCGGTCATACCCGCTGCCATCCAGGGGCCAGGATCACCCAGCACGAGGACGCGCCCAGCCGTCATGTACTCGAAGGCGTAACCCTTCAGGTTCGCGCGCGCGCCGATGCCACCCAGTTCATCGTGCAGTGGGGCTGTCACTTCACCACCGAAGATGATGTCCGCGCCGCTCAAACGGATGCACGCGCGGGTATCGGCATTGCCCTGGACGATGAACAGACCGCCCTGCGCGCCGTAAGCGAAACTCTTGCCCACCGAACCATCCAGCCGCTGACCGTTATGGTTGAGGCCCTTTAACACCGTGATCCTGCCGCCGCGCGCGCATTTGGCGACACCATCCTGCGCGCCCCCTTCGGCAATGATGTTGACCGGGGCATCGTTGAATGCGCCGAGGCCGTTGCCCGGAATGGCCGAATTGCTAAAACTCAGGTAGATCGCCGAAAGCTGATCGACATTCGGGAAGCCAGGACGCTTGAGCGCACCCGCCAGGTGTGTGCCCAACGCGCGATCCGCAGCGGTGACATCCTCGTCGTCGTAGGTCATTTCGGTTTCGCCGTCTTTGGCATATTCCGAAAGGATTTCGGTGATCTGTTTGCGCGGACGTGTCACCAGCCGGCCCACACCGGGCTGCAATTTGCGTTTCTGAACCGGCGGAACAGGGCGTGTCAGCACATCCAGATCAACCGTGTCCTTCATCCCGACCTGTTCCAGCAGATCAGCGCGTCCCACCAGTTCGTGTATGGACGATACGCCCAGTTTAGCAGCCCATTTCTGAATATCCGCCTTGAGCATCGCGAACACGTTGCAGATGTTTTCCACCGCCTGGTCATAATCACGCGGTTCGAAAGAGGGCAGGCCCTTGATTTTGGCTTCTTCTTTGGTTTTGATGTGGGTGGTGATGACGTGGCAGGTTCCTTCATGACATTTGCGGCAGATGGTACAGCCGACTGCGACCATCGCCATTGTGCCGAAACCCACGCGGTTCGCGCCGAGGCACAGCATCTTGATGACATCGCGCCCGCTTTTCATGCCGCCATCGGCCCAGAGTTCCACACGGTCACGCAGGCCGCTTTCGATCAGGGCACGGTGGGCCAGCCACAGACCAATTTCGGCAGGCAGACCCACATAGCGCAGAGCGTGCGCTCTGGCCGCGCCGGTTCCACCTTCATAGCCCGTCAGGGTGATAATGTCTGCGCCGGCTTTGGCGACCCCCACCGCAATGATGCCGACACCGGGCACAACCGGAATTTTGACCGATACCCGCGCTTTCGGATTGGCGGTTTTTAGCTCATCAATCAACTGAGCCAGGTCTTCAATGGAATAGAGGTCATGGTTATTGCTGGGTGAAATGAGGCCGATACCGGGCACTGTCTGGCGCGCAGCCGCGACCTGTTCCGTCACTTTGAAGCCGGGCAGATGACCGCCTTCACCGGGCTTGGCCCCCTGACCAATCTTGATTTCGATCAGGTTGACCGAGTTGAGAAAACCGATATTGACGCCAAAGCGGGCCGAA
>CAZKIB010000007.1:59434-60649 GCA_964552425.1 uncultured Anaerolineaceae bacterium
CTCACCACCTTCGCCGTTGACGCAAATGATGTTCAGCCGGTAAGCAGCTTCGGCATACGCTTTGTAGGCCAGTTCACCCTGCGAACCAAATGACATGGCGCTGATCAGAACCGGCATATCGTGGGTATAACCGTTGGCGGTGATCGATGTATCGACCTGGTCCGGTTCGATAGGGTTCTTGCTTTCCTTCAGCTTCAACAGATGTCGCAGCGCAATGGGGATCTGATCCTCAAGATTGAGGAGCGTTTCGGTATATTCTTCCAGGGTCATCTCACCGTGCGCGACATCCTCGACTTTTTTCCACATCTTGGGATAAAAACGGTCAGGATTCGCCAGTTTGCCCACTTTTTCGCCGCGCAGTTCCGCCGCGCGTTCTTCCGCATCAGCGCGCAAAGCGGTCCATGTCAGACCGCGCGCTTCGGAACCAAAATAATTCGGCGTGCCGAAAATATTCGCAATCCCCGTTGCCAGACCGACTGAACTGAAGGAATGGCCGTAGCCGCGCAGTTCATGACAGCCAATGGTGGAAGTGACTTTCTGCAAACCAGTCGTCAGCACATCAATCGTCGCCGACAGCCAGTCAATAATCTGCTCCGAATCCGGGGCATCTTTTGAGGGGCGGGGTGCGATCCTGATGGCAACGGCGTACATCGCATAGGGAACCAGCGCGTTCGCCCCCAGACTGATGCACAGCGCCAGGTCATGCAGGGTACGCAGCGCCCCGGAACGCAGCACGATCCCTGTCCGGCGGCGCAGATTGGGCGAATAATCCGCTTCACGCAGGGCGCGATCTATCGCAGCGGTTGCCAGAGCCGGGTCAAGCCACAGCCGCTCTCCGGTCAGGGCGTCACTATCGTCCAGAACCAGACATTGTGTGCCGCCGGCCACCGCTTCGATGGCTTCGCGCTGCAAACGCCGCAGCGCCGGCTCAATGTCTTCGTCAGGAAGGGCTGCAAGCGACAGAAATGTCACCGAGTCCCCGAAAATGTGGATCAGATTCTCGACGGTCATCGTGCCATACTGGCTGGCGACAAGCTGCATATCCTCGGCACTTCCCAGATCAGGATGTCCGCCAAGCAGCAGGGGAGTCTCCAGTTGAATGAGCATTTTACTGGGGTCAACACCACTGCCGATTTCGGGGCGCACGCCCAGGATCATGCGCGTTGAAAACTGCGCGCGTTCCCGCTCCAGGTCAATCGAAGGATTGGTGACAAC
>CAZKIB010000008.1:0-22090 GCA_964552425.1 uncultured Anaerolineaceae bacterium
TACAACTCACCAGTACCTTGATCTGGCTTCGATGAAATGTCAACAGAACCTAGTAAAACATTTACTCTTTTCAACAGCGGCATGATCCTATAATGAGAAGGATGTTCGGATTTCAAAAGGTATGACCGTGAATCACTGGTATCGCACTGCCGGTAAACGTACCCTCGATGTGACTGTATCCCTGTTTGCGCTGCTCCTGCTTGCGCCAGTCATGCTGACCATTAGCATGGTGGTGTTCCTGAAGCTCGGCTGGCCGGTTCTGTTCCGTCAGGAGCGGCCCGGCCTGAATGCACATCCATTTACACTCTATAAATTTCGTACCATGCGCGATGCCCGTGATAAAAATGGCAGTCTGCTCCCTGATGGGGAACGCCTGACGCCCTTTGGCCGCTTTCTGCGCAGTTCCAGCCTGGATGAACTGCCGGAACTGATCAATGTCTTAAAAGGCGATATGAGTTTGGTCGGGCCGCGTCCGCTGCTGATGCGCTATACACCCTATTACACGAAAACTGAACAGTTGCGCCATACGGTCCGCCCTGGTATCACTGGTTGGGCACAACTGAACGGACGCAATGATCTCAACTGGAATACTCGATTAGAGGCTGATGTATGGTATGTTCAAAACTGTTCATTGATGCTGGATATTTCAATCCTGTTGAGGACCTTCATCAAGGTGGTGAAGCAGGATGGTGTTATTGTGAATCCAGGCGCAAGTATGCAGGATCTGGATCAAGAACGGCGTAATCAGATTTAAGTGATGAGAGAAGTTCGTTTTGCATCCCCTGCTGATGCTGGTCGAATAGTGGAAGTGTTTCGCGCGGGTTTTGATCCGGTGTTGTTGCCGTTTACGATTCTCGGATGTAGCGGGGTACAGCAGTTTGTACTCGATACCATTCAGCTTCAGTTCCACGGAAATCAAGCAGTGTTCGTTGTTTTTACCGAAGACGATTATGTAATAGGCGCCGCAGAGTTCCGCCGCGACCTGTCGAGTATATTCTTAAATCATATATATGTTGATAAAAAATATCGTGGCAAAGGTGTTGGCACCCGATTATTGTCAGAGGGCCTCAAGCTGGCGTGTGATCACCAGCAAGAGCAAATTGAACTTGATGTATTTTCGACAAACGACTCCGCAAGGCACTGGTACGAGTCATTGGGTCTGACATACAGCAAGGAACAAATCTGGCTGGAAATTCCGGTGATGCCTTTGGCGACAGATGAGAATGTCTGGTGGATTACAAACGGTTTGACAGAAGCCAACAGACTGCACCCAGTTTTTGGTTTTTCTCAGTTCACTGTCAAAACTATAAAAAATGACCATTCTATTGGGAGACTGGGTTCAGATGTATTTCGATACGTGGGATCGCAACTCTTTCAAGATGCTGCCCTTTTGAACGCTCTAATGACACTGGACTCTCACCGCAAAATACTGTTGATAAGACCATCTGCTGAGACTCTGCCGGAAGGTCGAGTGCTGGCAGTCAGTTATCGTTTGTCAGGGCGCTTTGACGCCATGATTTCGCAACTTGATCGCAGACAATTTTATCTGAGGTGACCAGGTTGATCGCTGAGTTTATTAATATTCACGATCCACGTTGGCGGCAACTGCTGGCGCAGGCTCCACATGATTTTTACCATTTGCCAGAATACATAGCCTTTGCCGCTCGATATGAAGATGCTGAACCGACTGCATTTTACGCGCAAGATGAGCAACAAAAAAACACGCTCTTGATTCCTCTGCTCATCAGGCGATTACCAGAAGAGTTGAATGACGGTGCAGGCTGGCGTGATGCGGTTTCACCCTATGGTTTTCCGTCACCAGTTTTGTATAACCCGAATTTGGATGCAGCACAATCGGGCCTGCCAGAGCTTTTACGAGCTTATATAATGCTGTGTCAGGATCAAAAAATCCTGTCCACGTTTATCCGTTTGCATCCGCTGCTCGCGCTCAATTTGGAAGCGCTTTCGCAGATTGGCACAGTTATTCATCATGGACAAACCATATACATTGATCTGAGCCAAACAGAAGATGCGTTGTGGAGTGACACTCGCAAGGATCATCGCACTGGAATCATCAAACTTGAGTCCGCAGGATTCAAAGCGCACCACAATTGCTGGGATGAATTTGACGCATTTATTGAAATCTATCAAGCAACGATGGAAAAACTGGATGCCGCTTCATTCTACAGATTTAGCGCTAACTATTTTAAGGACATGCGAGCAGCACTCCAGCGCCACTTGCATCTCTTTACTGTGGTTTCGCCAACTGGGGATATTTCCGCAGCCGGACTCTTTGTTCAAACAAATGAGATTGTACAGTTTCACTTGTCCGGCAGTCACCCGGAATATCGTAAACATGCGCCCTCAAAGCTGATGCTTCACGCAGTACGTCGGTGGGCGAAAGATGCTGGCTGTCATTTCTTGCATCTTGGAGGGGGATTGGGTGCGAGTGAAAGCAGTCTGTTTGCTTTCAAAGCAGGCTTTTCAAAGCTCCGAGCCGAATTTCATACACTCAGAATCATCACCGATCAAGCTGAATATCAACGTCTCGTGCAGAAAAAGTTACAGATTTGCGAGAATACCGAAGGCGCAGGCAACTACTTCCCGGAGTACCGGATTCCCTGTTAGATTTGCCCAATGGCGATTGCCAAACATAACAGAAAGATTGTCCAGTGCATATCCCGATGGCTTCACCTGATATAACACAAGCCGAGATTGACGCGGTCAATGACGTGCTGCGCACCAACTGGCTGAGTATTGGCCCGAAAATTGAGGCCTTTGAGCAGGCGCTCGCCCGCTATGTCGGCTGCCAGTATGGCGTCGGTGTCAACTCCGGTACGAGCGGTCTGCATCTCGCCATGATCGCGGCTGGCATTCAGGATGGTGATGAGGTCATCACACCCTCATTCAGCTTTATCGCGTCGGCCAACTGTGTGCTGTATGAACGTGGCAAACCGGTGTTCGTCGATATTGACCCGCTGACCGGCAATATGGACCCGCAGTGTATTGAAGCAGCGATCACAGAACGGACCAAGGCGATTATTCCCGTTCACGCCTTCGGCCAGCCAGCCGATATGGATTCTATTCATGCCATCGCGCAAAAATACAACCTTGTGGTCATCGAGGACGCCTGCGAAGCTATCGGCGCGGAATACAAAGGCCGCCGCGCGGGGACACTGGCAGACTGTGCGGTGTTCGCTTTTTATCCGAACAAACAGATGACCACTGGCGAAGGTGGCATGATGGTGACGGATCGGGCCGACTGGAACGACCTGTTTCGCAGTCTGCGTAATCAGGGCCGGGATACTTTTAACGAGTGGCTGAGTCATTCCCGACTCGGCTACAACTACCGGCTAGATGAAATGAGCGCGGCACTGGGGCTGGTTCAGATTCAGCGCATTGAGGAACTGCTTGCCAAACGCGCGCGCACTGCGGGCTGGTATAACGAGCGTATCGACGAGATTGAAGGTATTCACAAACCGTTTATTGCCGATACCACCACGCGGATGAGCTGGTTTGTGTATGTGGTACGCTGCGAAGTCAGCCGCGACAAACTGATGAATGACCTGAAAACCAGAGGGATTCCATCACGTCCGTACTTCACGCCCATTCACTTGCAGCCCTTTTATCAGGAGCGTTACGGTTGGCGACGTGGTGATTTGCCCCGGACGGAACAAGCGGGTGACACTTTCCTGGCTCTACCTTTCTCAGGCATCATGACCGAAGAACAGGTTGATTATGTCTGCCAGCAGGTTCGCGCATGTATGGGGCAGTAAGGCGCGCCGGCGAAGGTTTGTAAGCGGGATTGGGCCATTTCCTGCGTCTGTTTCAGTCTCATTCAACAGCACTTCTCCTGAATATGAGCCAGAAGATTTAACGCAGCAGTCGCAAAGAAGACAGCCAGGATTATCAAAACGGTTTGCCGCCGCCGCCGAGAGGGGGTCCGGCGGCAGAGGTGGCAATCCGGGGCAGTCGCTCGTCTTTAGTCGTTGGTCGATAGTCAAAAGCGGTCATGCTGCCAGTATACGAAATCACGGCGGGGAAAGGGTGAATGTGTGTTCTGTTTTTTGCGGATTTGCTCAAGACACCTCACCCCCAACCCCGCTCAATCGAATAAAGAGGGAGTCGAACTCAGTGAGACGGGGTGAGGTATACAAACTGCCCCCACAAAACAAGGGGAACATCTGGTCTGATATTCAGATTGGGCTAAAATGGAGTGACATACTAACAATTAGCTCTTAGGGTTGCATGACTCAGATATTCATCAGCTACAAAAGCGAGAATCGCGATTTTGCTGCTAGCCTGCGTGACAAGCTGCATACCTGGAACTATGCCACATGGTTCGATGGGGATGATATTCCACAAGGCATGTATTTCCGGCACGAGATTGACAGGGGATTAAAGAACTCCACAGTTGTCATCGGCATTATGACCCCGACAGTGGTCTACCCCCAGTTTTATGGAGTAACAACTGCTCATGCGGCGCGGCTGACCGGACGGGCATAACCGATGCCCGAATGCAGCCGCTCACGGTTGTAGAACACCTCGATGTAGTCAAACAAAGCCATGCGTGCCTGCTGACGTGAGGCGACTATACCCTCCGGGATCGCCTCCAGCTTAACGGTAGCGAAGAAGCTCTCGGCAGCGGCGTTGTCGTAACAGTTGCCCCTTCCGCTCATGCTGAGGCCGATTTTCGCCTTAGCCGCACGGCGATGAAACTTGGCGTTGGCGAACTCACTACCCCGATCCGAAGGCACGATCAAACCAGCCGCTGGCCGCGCCCGACGGATCGCCGTATCCAGCGCCGATGTTGCCAGCTCGGTATCGTGCTGCTCACCCATCGCCCAGCCCACAATCTGACGGTTGAACAAATCCATGACACTGACCAGATACAGCCAGCCCTCACGGGTCGGGATGTAGATCGTGTCGGTGACCCACTTCGCGTTTTTGCGTGCCGCTGAAAAGTCCTGTTTCAACCGATTTGGCGCGAAACAGGCACTCTGCCCGGCCTTGGTCAGCCCCAAACGCCGTTTTCGGGCGCGGATCGAGCGCAATCCCCGCTCACGCATTAAGCGCTCGACCCGCTTGCGTGAGGTGCGGATGCCACCCTCACGCAGGGCCAGCCAGACCCGATGGCTGCCGTAGGTGTGCCGACTCCTGGTGAACACGCGCTCGATCTCATCGCCCAATCGGGCATCTGCTTCCTGACGAGGGCTGCTATCTCGCTCGCACCAGGCGTAGTAGCCGCTGGCGGAGACATCCAACGCCTCGCACATCGCCTCGATACTCAGATCGCTGACCGCTTGCTCGTGTTGGATCATCGTGTACCGTGCTTCTCGGCTTCGCTGACGATCCCGATGGCTTTTTTTAGCACCTCAATCTGTCCTTCGCGCATCACCAACTGCCGTTCCAGTTGGCGCACCCGCGCTGAAAGCTCCTTCACACTCGCTGTCTCCACATCCAGCGGTTGGCCGTACTGCTTGATCCAGGTGTGCAGGCTCTTGTTGCTGATGCCCAGCTCACGTGCCGTCTGGCTGACGTTACCGCTGGCTTCCGCTTTGGCCACCGCCTCGCGTTTGTAGCTTTCGCTGTAGTTGCTGTTGCGTCCCATGTCGCTGATCCTCCTGCTCTCGTCTCATTGTACAATCTCTGGGAGCATCTGTTACTCTATTTTAGCGGGGGTGGACCAGCTCAGATTTCGAAAGGTTTCTGAATACCCCATCTCCCCCGTACCTTTGTAATTGTTTAGGCAAATTTTACGTCCGCAGGTTAGAATTCCGTATAGAATTAATAAGATGAGTAGCACCCTGGCGAAACCGAGGTTGTGACCCCATGAGCATGAGTGAGAGCAAGCGGCTGGATTCGCTGTATCGTATCGCCCGCGCGCTGCACGATCAGGACATGAATGTGCAGGCGATTTTGCAGACGGTGCTGTCCATGACCGGGGAGGCGATACAGGCGCGGCATGGCTGCATGATTACCTTCGATTCCGAAAGCCGTATTCAGGATGCTTATATTCTCGGCGCAAGCGGGGACACCGATGCGGAAAAGCAGCTCTGGAATCTGCTCATCAACCGGGGACTGATCGGTTTCGTGCATCATGGCCGTCGGACGATTGCCGTGCGCGACATCACCACCGACCCGCGCTGGCCCTATTTCCCGGAAACAGCACTGGTCCCCCGCAAGGGGTCCGCTATCGGGCTGCCGCTGGAAAAAAGCGGCAAGATCCATGGGGTGATGATCCTCCTGCACGAACAGGTCGATTACTTCAACCGCGAAACCATTGATATGCTGGAAGCCATCGCCAATATCGCCTCTGCCGCCATCGGCAACGCGGTGGAGTTCAGCAGCACCCGCGCCAGCCAGGCCCATTACCAGTGGCTGTTCAAAGACACTATTGTGCCCATTATCCTCACCAACCTGGACGGACAGGTGGTGGATGCCAACCGGCAGGCGTGCGCGTTTCTGGCTTACGAACACGAGAAGTTGACTCAGCTTCATATCACCACCATCCACCGCATGGGGACCGGCCCCATCGGCACGAACCGTTTTGCGTCCTTGCAGGAAGGGAAGGAAATCGCCTTTCGTTCCACCGCCTGGAAAGGGGATGGCAGCGAAGCTCCGGTTTCGGTACGGGCGCGGCGGCTGTCCTTTGCAGACCGTGACCTGATCGAATGGGTGGAGCAGGACATCAGCCCGCAGTTGGAACTGGAGCAGCTGCGCGCCGACCTGACCGCGATGGTCTATCACGATCTGCGTGGGCCGCTGCACGCGATCAACAGCAGCTTTTCCACGTTGGGCCGCCTGCTGGTGAATGCGGACAACGCGACCGTGATGACGCTGGTTCAACTGGGGATGCGCAGCACGCGCCAGCTTTCGCGCATGATCGAAAGCCTGCTGGATATTCAACGGCTGGAAGAAGGTCAGGCCGTGCTGGACCGCAAACAGACTTCGCTGCACAATCTGCTGGCGACGGCTGCGGAACTGGTGCAGCCGCTGGCCGCGGAAGCCAATCAACGCCTGCGTTTTTCCATCGCGGATGACCTGCCCTTTCTGGCGATTGACCAGGATATGATCCAGCGTGTGGTGATTAACCTGCTGGAAAACGCAGTCAAGTACACCCCGGAAGGCGGCAGCATCACACTGGGAGCCACTATCGACAGCGCGGGTGTGCGCATCAGCGTAACCGATTCTGGCCCCGGCATTCCCCGCCACATGCAGCGGCAGATTTTTGATAAATTCAGCCGGGTGAAGTATCAGGACGCGCCCAAAGGGATTGGGTTGGGGCTGGCTTTCTGCCGGCTGGCGGTTGAGGCGCACGGCGGGCAAATCTGGGTGGAAAGTGAACCGGGACAGGGTTCTGTGTTTTATTTCACCCTGCCGCTCGTGGGTCAGTTGGCTGCCGTTTAGAAAGCCCTGAGCAGCAGTCCATAAGTCTGAGCCGGCTGTAAAGTGCCATTTAATACGGTGATCTGTTCGTGCTGCGCCGCACAAGCTGGATATGCTTGGTTTCACGCGGCCCATGCTAAAATTGTGAAACACTGCACAGATCAAAGGTCGCCTGTTCCATGCCCCAACGCGCCAATCGAACACTGTTGTTTGTCGGTTTCGTCGGTTTTGTCGCCGTCGGGATGCCCGCCGCCGCGCTTGGTGTCGCCTGGGCTTACATGCAGACGAGCTTCGGCGTCTCGCTGGATTCGATTGGCGTGATCCTGACCGCCGTGACCATCGGGCGGCTGGTGATGAGCATCTACAGCGGGCGCGTGATCGGCTGGATGGGCCTGGGAAATTACATGCTGGTGGGCAGTGTGGTGATGGTCGCCGGTCTGCTGGGCTACGCGCTGACTCCCTCGTGGCCGCTGCTGGTGTTTTCCGCGCTGGTGTTCGGCTTTGGCGTTACGGCGCTCAATACCGGCATCAACACCCACGCGGCGGCAAACTACGCCAGCGGCACGATGAACTGGCTGCACGCCTGGTACGGACTCGGCTCCGCATTAGGGCCGCTGGTCGTCACGGGGATAGTCATCAACCTGGGGCTGGACTGGCGCTGGGCTTACGGCGTGTTTATCGTGACGCAGCTTGCGCTGACAGGGGTATTCGCCCTCACGCGCAAACAGTGGGCCATCGAGGACAAAGCCGCCGCCAGCGAACCGGCCCGCCCCAAAGCCAGACTGAGCGAAACCCTGCGCCTCGCCCCGGCGCTGCTGGGCGTGACATTGTTTTTCCTGCATGGCGGCATTCAGATCGGCACAGGGCAGTTGACCAGCACCCTGCTGACCGACAGCCGGGGCGTGGACCCGGCGACGGCAGGCCTGTGGATCAGCATATACTGGGCGGGGCTGACCGTCGGGCGCATCTTCACCGGAGTTGTGGTGAGCAAAGTGGGTAATGACCGCTTCATGCGCATCAATATGTTCCTGACCATCGTTGGCACGCTGCTGCTGTGGTCCGACATGAGCAACAACCTGTCCTTCCTGGGCATCGCCATGATCGGCTTCACGCTGGGGCCGGTGCTGCCCACGCTGCTGGCGGATACGCCTAAACGCTCTGGGCTGCGCCATACGGCCAACACCGTCGGGCTGCAAATCGCGGCGTCAGGCATCGGGCTGGCGCTGCTGCCGGGGCTGGCGGCGGTGGTCGCCGAGCGCCTGGGGCTGGAGACGATTGGCGCCTACCTGTTCCTCATCGCCCTGATTTCATTCGTGGTCCACGAGGGCCTGCTGCTGCACGACAAACACGAACGTCAGGCGCTGGCCGCTTCCGCTGTGGCCGGGGATTGAAGTCACCATTTGGCATGACAAACCATTTTCCAATTACGGCCTGTTCCTGCCTGTTTTTCAGGGCGCAGATAGGTTGAGCCGCAGCAGCGCCAGCGCGAAGGCCGCCGTCCAGGGCAGCACCTTGAAGGCCCCGCTGTGCAGTGCCTGCTCGACAGCTTCACGGCTAAGGAGCAGAAACTCCTGTTCTTCGAGGTCATCCGCATCGGCCTCGGCCACCTGCCGCGCGCCGGTGGCTAAATACAGATACGCTTTGCCCGCGCCGCGATTGCCATCCACCGCGTACTGGCCGAGCGACTGCCATTCCGCCGCCGTGTAACCGGTCTCTTCCAGCAGTTCGCGTTTGGCTGCGACCAGCGGGTCTTCCCCCGGTTCCAGATAGCCGCCCACCGGCGCAAGAGTCTCGCCTTTGACGGCGTATTTGGTCTGCCGGAAGCACAGAAACTCGCCCGACTCCGTGACCACAATCACGATGACAAAATCCGGCGTGACCAGCCAGGGCCAGTCCGCGATCACTGCGCCATTGGGCAGTTCGACCTCATGGGCTTCGACGGTCAGAAACCGGCTGTGCTTCAGAATCGTTTTGCGGGTGCGCGTTTTCCAGGGCTGCATGGTCGACTCCTGTAGGCTGAGAGGGTGTCCAGATTAATCGTAACCCCGGTTTATGCGGTGCAAAAGCATGGATTACAGCACGCCCTTCCGCTAAAATAGAACCTATGTACGCAGAAGTCGCCCTCAATGTGCCGGTGCGCGGCACGTTTCATTATCACATCCCGCCCGAACTGGCCGGGCAGGTTCAGGCCGGCCATCTGGTGCAGGTCGCCTTTCGCACCGCGCAGCAGCACGGCATCATCGTGGATGTGCAGCCTGAAAGCGACATCCCCCGGACCAAACCGCTGCTGGCCGTGCTGGACCCGCACCCGGTGGTCACACCAGAGCAGATTGCCATCGCCCGCTGGATCAGCCAGCACAATCTGATGGCGCTTGGTCCGTGCCTGTGGCTGTTCCTCCCGCCAGGGCTGACCGGGCGGCGCGACGTGCGGGTGACGCTGCTCATCGAAGAACCGGAACGCCTGACGGAACTGGAGGCACAGCTTGTGGCGCTGCTGCGACGGCGCGGGCCGCTGCGCGGACATCAGCTTAACCTCGCGCTACCGGGCAAGGATTGGCGCACAGCGGTGGATGCGCTGGCAAAAGCCGGCATCGTCCACACGGAGAATGTGCTGGCTCCGCCGCGTGCCCGCCCGAAGATCATCCGCACCGCCGCCCTGGCGATCCACCCCAACCAGATCGACCATGTCGCCCGCCACCTGGGCCGGGAATCCAAACAGGCCGATTTACTGGAAGTCGTCGCCGCCGCCGGGGAGGACGGTCTGCCGCTGGAGCGCGCCCTGCGCATCGCCGAAACCACCCGCGCCACACTCAAAAAGCTGGAAGAAAGCGGGCTGGTCACGCTGGATTCAGACGCTGGCGAAGCGCGTGTCCGGCTGACTATCCCGCGTGAGGCGGCAGACGAAAATCTGATCGCCCTGCGCAAAGGCGAACGCCTGCATCATATGCTGCGGGTGCTGGCGCGTGAAAACGGCCCGATGGACGTAAGCTGGCTGTATGCGCAGACCGACGCAAAACTGGCCGATCTCAAGCGGCTGGAAGAGGAAGGGCTGGTGCTGCTTGGTGAAACTGAAAGCTGGCGCGACTCGCTGGCAAAGCGCGACTTCGTGCCCAATCTCGCCCCCCCGCTCACCCCGGAGCAGGCCGCTGCATGGGCCGTGATTGAGCGCCAGATCAAGGCGTGGGGGATTACACCGCACACCTTCGTCGCAGACCCCACCCCTACACCCCTCCCCGAATTCAGGGAGGGGAACGAGTCCGCTTCTGAATCTCCTCCCCCGAATTCGGGGGAGGCTGGGTGGGGGTCCATTACAAGATTAGAGCAGCAGTCTCGAAGTTACCGTTCCTGGCGCGCCCCGGCGCATATCTGGCGCATCCTTCAGCCGCTGGCCGCGCAGATGCGGCGGGACCCCACGCCTGCCGAAGATCACCTCTGGCAGCACCTGCGCCACCGGCAGCTCAACCACAAATTTCGCCGGCAGCACGGTATCGAACGCTTCATCGTGGATTTTTTCGCGCCCGAAGTCATGCTGGTCATCGAAGTGGATGGCGGAGTCCACCAGTACACAGCCGAGGAAGATGCCATCCGCCAGATGTTTCTGGAAGGACTCGGCCTGCGGGTGCTGCGCTTTACCAACGATCAGGTGCTGGACGATGTGGAAAATGTATTAGAAACCATTCGCCGCGCATTACCAGACCCCACCCCTACACCCCTCCCCGAATTCATGGAGGGGAAAGAGACCGCTCCAGCCGCTCCTCCCTCGCTGGCGGAGGAGACCGGGGAAGGGTCGAATATCTTCCTGCTGCACGGCGTGACCGGCAGTGGCAAAACGGAAATTTACCTGCGGGCCATCGAACTGACGCTGGCGCAGGGGCGTCAGGCACTCTTTCTCGTGCCAGAAATCGCCCTCACGCCGCAGACGATCCGGCGAGTCGCGGCGCGTTTTCCGGGGCAGGTCGGCGTGGTGCATGGCAGCCTGAGCGAAGGCGAACGCTACGATACCTGGCGGCGCGCGCGCGAAGGTCTGTTGGGGGTAGTCGTCGGTGCGCGTTCAGCCCTGTTCACGCCCTTCCCTGATCTCGGCCTGATTATCCTGGACGAGGAACACGACCAGAGTTACAAGCAGGGGGCCGGGTCCCAGCACCCCTATTACCATGCCCGCGAAGTCGCTGAAATCATGATGCGCCAGACAGACGGCGTGCTGATCCTCGGCAGCGCCACGCCCGAATTGCAGACCTACTTCCGGGCACAGCGCGGCGATATTCACCTGCTGGAACTGCCCAACCGCATCATGGGCCATCGCGCGCGCATTCTGGAACAGTCCGAACGGGAAGGAGTCCCGGCGCGTTATTACCCTTCCTCCGCGCAGGACGCCGTGATGATTGACCTGCCGGCGGTGCAGGTGGTGGATATGCGCCAGGAATTGAAAGCGGGCAATACCGGCATGTTCAGCCGGGCGCTGGAAAATGCGCTGGCCGATGTGCTGGAACGCCGCGAACAGGCCATGCTGTTCCTCAACCGGCGCGGGTCGAATACCTATGTGTTCTGCCGGGACTGCGGCTATGTGGTCATGTGCCCCAACTGCGACCTGCCGGCCACTTATCACGGTTATGATGAAAGCGTGCGCTGCCACATGTGCGGCTATCACAGCGCGCCGCCGGCGGTTTGCCCGAACTGCCAGTCCCGACGGATCAGGTATTTTGGCGCGGGCACACAGCAGGTCGAGCAGGAACTGGTGCACCTGTTCCCGCTGGCGCGCGTGCTGCGCTGGGATGCGGACACGGCGAAAACCCCTGGCGCGCATGAGGAACTTTTGCAGCGTTTCATTGATCGCAAGGCGGATGTGCTGGTCGGCACACAGATGGTCGCAAAGGGGCTGGACTTGCCACTGGTGACTCTGGTGGGCATGGTCAGCGCCGATGTGGGCCTCAATCTGCCGGATTTCCGCGCCGGGGAACGCACCTTTCAACTGCTCACGCAGGTGGCGGGCCGGGCCGGACGCGGCTTACTGGGCGGGCGGGCGGTGCTGCAAACCTATCAGCCCGATCATTACGTGATCGAAGCCGCCGCCGCGCAGGATTTCCAGCAGTTTTACCGTCGTGAAATCGCCTACCGGCTTGATCTGGGGTATCCCCCGTTTCGCCGGCTGGCGCGGATCGTGTTTCAGGATGTACAGGAAACCCGCGTGCGAGCCGAAGCCGAACGCGCCGCCGCTCTGATCCGCCGCCGTCTGGCCGCGCTCAATCTCACCGGAACCGAGATGATCGGCCCCGCGCCATGTTTCTTCGGGCGCATTGATAATGTCCACCGCTGGCATCTGCTGCTGCGCAGCCCGGACCCCACGCTGGCGCTGGAAGGGCTTGATCTGCCGGCAGCCTGGCAGGTGGATATTGACCCGGTGGGGGTGCTGTAAGGGGTGCTGGGGTAAAGGACCCTTGCCGCCGGTGCGCTGGCGAATCAGTTCACGCTGTTCGCCAGGTCGGCGAAGATCATGCGCCCGGTGGGTTTATTAATCAACCGCGTGACTGTGACATTCATCGTGCGGTCCATATAGTGCTTTCCGCCGGCGATGACCACCATCGTGCCATCTTCCAGATACCCGACACCCTGATCCGGGTCCTTGCCTTCCTGAATGATATGGATGGGGAACGTTTCGCCGGGAATATACACAGAGCGCACGGCGTTCGCCAGCACATTGATATTGAGGACGGTCACACCCTGCGCTTCGGCCACCCGGTTGAGATTGTAATCGTTGGTGATAACGGGCGCTTCCATCTGAATAGCCAGCATTACCAGTTTGTCATCGACCTCGTGTACGCCTTCAAAATCCTCTTCGGCGATGCGCAGCGGAATATCCTCGTTGCGCTGAAGCTCGTTGAGTTTCGCCAGCCCGCGCCGCCCCCGATTGCGCCGCAGTGGATCGGACGAATCGGCGACCTGATGCAGTTCGGATAATACGAAACGGGGCACAACCAGGGTTCCACCCAGAAAACCTGTCTCGGCAATTTCGACAATCCGCCCGTCAATCAGCACACTGGTATCCAGCAGCAGCTCCCGCTCACTGCTCAGGGCCAGGCTGCGCCGCGCGGTTTTGGACCCCCACTGGTCGCGCAGCAGGGTCCAGATTTCGCGTGACCGGACTGCGAAAATGGTCATACCGAGATACGCAGCCACAATCGTCACAAACGGGGGCAGGATGTCACCCACTGGCCCGGCGATAAGCGACAGCGGGTAGGCACTCAGCAGCCCGACCAGCAGCCCAAAGAGCAGCCCGGCGAGTGCCATAAACAGCACATCAATGGACATTTCGTTGATAATCTGACGAGTGAAGCGCACCGGGCGGACCGTGATCCAGGGCGTGATGATGAGACCGAAAAGAATGCCGACCAGCGCAAAGATAAACGAGGTTGCGACGATGGGCAGCGCAAATGAAGCCGCCGCATCGACCCCCAGCCGTGCCCCGACCAGCGCAAAGATAAACATGCCGATGATACGAAACGTAAACTCTGACGACAACATGCCCCGGTTGCTCCTGTATGCAGCTTGCTGAGATGCGATGATAAGCAGGCTGTCCATGCGACTGGATGATGGGTCATTCGATGCAGCAGGCTCTTGCACGAAACCCGTCCATGAGATAGGTTTTATGCTGTCCGCCTTCAGCATTTCGCCAAAAGCAAAGGACTGACCTTCATCCCGGACATGAGCCGAGCATTTTGGGTGAAGCTTGCATAATTAGGTTAGCATGGCTGTCAGGCTGCGTCAACGGAGCATGAGTAAACATTAGACCTTTTGCAACACTTTGTTATAAAATATATTATTCGGGTCAAGTTAGTAAATTTTGTTATAATGAGCCGGCAGTAACATAGTCAGTTACAATCCTTTTGGTGAATATACATTAAAGAATCAACGCGCAAGTTGTTTTTTAGTTACACTTGTTAGAATAGAAATTGTTACACACATTGCAGATGCCCTAAGTAGTGAAACCAGGATATGTTATGAATAAACGCCGTGCGCTTTTTGCTCTGTTAAGTGTGCTGCTGACCATACTAAACCCCGCAGCATCCGTTTTTGCGCGCCCTGCCCAGCAGCCCGGAAACTGCGTCATTCAGGGCACGGCCTATCGCGACTATAATGCCAGCGGCGCACAGGACGCTCTGGAACCGGGGGTTGAGGATATTCTGGTGACAGCCTTTGATGCGGATGGCAGCGCAGTCGACACCGCGACCACCGCCGCCGATGGCAGTTACCAGCTTGACACCTTGCCCGCAGCCGATGAAATCCGTCTGGAATTTACAAACTTACCGTCTTATCTGCGGTATGGCCCGGTAGGAACAGGCTCGAACACCAGTGTGAACTTCCTGACCTGCGGGACTAATCAGGGGACAATTGATATTGCAGTTGCCAACCCCGGCCAGTTTTGCAGCGCCAACCCGGATGTGGTGACAACCTGTTTTGCTGTGGGCGAACAGGACAACAACAACGAGCCAGTGCTGGTTTCGGTGCCCTATGACGCGGGCAGCACGAACTTCACCCCCCCGACAGGTGGCCGCTTTGATGGCAGCAACACCTACCTGGCCTCGGCTGATGAGATCGGTTCGACCTGGGGTGTCGCTTACCAGCGAGAATCCGAAACACTCTATGCCTCCGCTTATCTCAAGCGGCACACCGGTCTTGGGCCAGATGGTCCCGGCGCGATTTATCAGCTTGACGTGAATACGGGCAATGTGTCCCTGCTCACCACGCTGACAGCCGCTGCCGCTGGCGAAGACCTGCATACCGACGGTACGCCCTACCCGGACCGGGCCGGTATCAACCCCTGGTTGATTGATCTTGAAGCCTATGAACTGGTCGGCAAGCGCAGCCTGGGCGATATGACGATGTCCGATGATGGCAACACCCTCTATGTCGTCAATCTCTTTGATCGCCGCCTGTACGCCATCCCGGTTGACGACCCCGGCGATGCCAGCAGTGTGGCGATTCCGACGAACCCGCCGGGCTGTCCCGCCACCAATGATGCCCGGCCCTTTGCGGTTGAATTTCGGGATGGTCTTGTTTATGTGGGCGTGACCTGCACCGCCGAGTCCTCCCAGGATGTGGATGATTTACGCGCTTACGTCTACTCGCTTAACCCGGCGGGCGGCGGCTTCAACCTGGTCCTCAATTTTCCACTCAATTATGAACGGCGCTGCGCAGATCGGGCCGATCAGGCGAACTGCGAGACTCAGCTTCCGTCTGATTGGCAGCCCTGGATCGCTGACACGGACCCGCCCACCTGGCCGCTTGCTTTTTTTGCAGGCTATCCCATTGTCTACGCCCAGCCGATGCTGACAGATATTGAATTCGACAATAACGGCGACATGATTCTGGCCTTCCGGGATCGCTGGGGGGATATGTCCGGCAACGAAGCCTTCAGCACCATCGCCGGGCAGCTCCGCCTGTATCTGGGCATCGTGAGCGGCGAGATTGTGCGCGCCTGTAATACGGGCGGCCTGAACTGGACACTCGAATCTAACGCTACGTGCGGCGGCGTCACCACCGGCGGGGCGGGCAGCAATCAGGGACCGGATGGCGGTGAGTTCTATTTTGAAGATAACCTGGTTGATTTCCATGATGAGCTGGTGTTGGGCAGCATCTTGCAGCTTCCGGGTCAGGCAAATGTCGTCGCGACAGTGTTCGACCCGGTTCCCATTAACACGGAACTGCATGACGGCGGCCTGCGCTGGTTCAATAACGTGACCGGACAAACCGAACGCGCCTACCGGATTTATAACAGCAACACCGGTTCAACCACTGTCTTTGGTAAAGCCAACGGGTTGGGCGGCATGGAAGCGCTGTGCCCGCCTGCGCCCATTGAAATTGGCAATCGCGTCTGGATTGACCTGGACCGGGATGGCGTTCAGGACCCCGGCGAAACACCTGTAGGCGGGGTTACGGTCAATCTGTATGACGAAAACGGCGTGCTGGTGGCGACAACGACAACCAACGCCGCCGGCGAATACCTGTTTACCAGCCTGACGGATAACGTCGCTTTTAACACGAACTACTCGATTCGACTGGATAATCCGGCAGACTATGATCCGGGTGGCCCATTATTTGAATGGTTCCTGACCCGATCGAACGCCGGCAGCGCCAACCAGCGCGACTCGGACGGCGTCATGTTCCAGAATTTCCCGACCATCGAACTCAACACCGGTGGGCCGGGCGAGAACAACCACACCTACGACTTCGGGTTTGTGGATGAACCCATCGTGGATGATGACAACGGCACAGTGGACGATGATGACGACAGCGACGGGGACAATGACGGCACTTTTGAAGTGGCCGAGGGCATCAACCTGAGCAAGTCGGTGAACCCGCCCTTTGCCCAGGTTGGCGATACAGTGACCTGGACGATTACGGTGTCCAATAACAGTGGTGGCGCGGCTGAGGGCATCGTGGTGACCGATACCGTGCCCGATGGTCTGGAGATTGTGTCCGCGTCGGCCTCGGCTGGCACACTGGATAATGATGGACGGCGCATCACGTTCACGCTGGACCGTCTGGAACCGGGGGATCGGGTCACGATCCGGGTGGAAACCCGCATTACCGGCGCGGTGGACAGCTTCATTTATGACAATACCGCCTTCTACGGCGGTCTGGCAGCCAGCGCCCGACTGGTGATCGCTGGCGAACTGGTACAAACCGGAGAAACACCCTGGTGGCAGCCTGTGCTGATCGCCCTGGTCATCGGGGCCGGTATCGCCGGGTTAAGTTACGGCGCACTGCGGCGGCGTCACCGGTAGGCCATCCGCCTGCCCGTTCAGTCTGAACTGCGACCCCCGCTCCGTATTGAGAGTGGGGGTTGTTTTTTCCAGATGATTCTCGATTTACCTATACCCTCTGCCCTATTCATCAGCAGCGTACAGCCCCGGAACAGATGGTTGCGATAGAACATTTTTTCCTATATACTATGTGCAACTATTTGGTTGCGCATCAGGAAGGGGCCTATGGAGAAAATAACCGTCGAACGCAGCATCTGGATCAACGCCCCGCGCGAACGGGTCTGGGAGGCCATTACCAACGCGGACGTGATCCAGCAGTGGTGGGGCGATTATTGGGAGATTCCCGCCCTGCAAGTCGGCGCGACGCTCAAATTTGGCGACGCGGATGATCCTATACTGGCGACCATCGCGACTATTGATCCACCGCGCGAGTTCCGAATCCAGTGGCCGCCGCAGGAGCAGTATCATCACATCGAAGTGTTCACGACGTTTCTTCTACAGGAAGAACTCGGTGGCACACGCATCACCGTGACTGAAAGTGGTTTCGAGGCGCTGCCGGACGACATTCGTCAGACCCGCATTGATCAGACGAGCGCCGGTTACACGACGGTACTGGGTGATCTGAAAGCGCTGCTGGAAGGCAGGAGTTTACCCCACGTATGAACGCGCCTATTTTCGCCGCGCTGGCCGACCCGACCCGCCGGGATTTGCTGGTGAAACTGGCGGAAAACAGCCCCAGAACAGCGACACAGCTTGCCAAACAATATCCATTCACCCGGATTACCCGACAGGGGATTCTCAAGCATCTACAAATTCTCGAACATGCCGGGCTGGTAGCGGTTCATCAGCACGGGCGCGAAAAACGTTATACCTTCACGCCTGAACCGCTCAGCGAACTGGACGAGTGGATCGCAGCGCTCAACGCCAAATGGGACGAACGCCTGCTGCGGCTCAGGACCTTCATCGAAACGGAGCAGGCTGAGGGCGGTCTGCCTGAACCGAAAATATGAAAAACGCGGCCTGATGCGCTATAGTCATGAAAAATTTGTTCGATCTGGATGAGATGATGTCCCACTCTAACCGGCGCTATCGTGATCTTAAACAGCAGATCAGGCCGCACAGTGCCTCACCTTCCGCTGACCTCAAGGACGATCTGGGCCGCGCGCTGGATGATGTCAACGCCTGGGGTTTTCTGGAAGATCAGCAGCAGGCCAGCCATCGCCTGATTAGTTGTTTTGGGCCGGGCGTGTTTCGCGGTTATCTACCGGCGGCCTGGGCCGGAGTGGGCATCTGGTACAAACAAAAAGGTTATTATTTTTACGATACATTAGGGCTGCTGGGCATCTGGGCGCTGCGCGCAGAGGGGGATTCCGTCGACATTATTATCGGTGTTCGCGCACTGACCTACACGCTGCCGTTCTTCAACCCGGAATCGTACTATCGCCGCATTCAGACAGAATTCCGCACCTACTACAAAGACAGCGGCGCGCCCCCTGCGGCGGACCAGTGTCGTTACCGTGTCCGCTATGACCCGACCCGCCGGCTGGAAATCCGTCGGGACATCGAAGAAGCCCTGCGTGCCTGGGCTTCCGAGCAGAATACCGCGCGCTGACCGCCCGCCGCTGCGATTGTGTTTTTGACTGACGACTATCCACTACTTACTTTAGAAATCCAGATCGCCATCCCCGTCTTCGTCCAGCTTGCCACCGAAAATTTCATCCTGGTTGCGGTCCCGGCGTTTACGGCGCAGAGGTGGAATCGAATCGTCGCCAAAAGGTGAAGGGGTGGCCTGACCAAAGGGCTGACCGGGCCTGGTCCCATTGGAAAAGGGATTTTGTTCCACACGCGGCGCAGATGCCGGCGTGGCCCGCTGGGCCTGAACACTGGTAGAGGGTGGAACCGGCGTCTGCTGGTGACGGGCCAGCGCGGAATCAAAGTCGATAGACGCGGCCTTGTCGCGGAAATTCATGCGACGGCGCGTGGACTCTCCCACTTTGGGCAGATTGGTGGGTTCCTGATTGCCCAGAATCGATTCAGCACCGCCCAGCAGCCCCATAAGCTGCGGCGCCCAGCGGCGAAACAACCCGAAACCAACGAACACGACCAGCCCAAGCCCCACCAGGCCAATCGCACAAACCGCTAACAATACAGGTAGTATCTCCATCATGCTTCCCAGGTCAGGTACATACGTTCGATTACTCTCATTGTAGCATCTTTTCGTACAGTCTGTCGGAGAAATCCTTCACAAATTGATGAAGACTGATCTACCTTATGTTGACCAAAATTTGGCATGATAGACTTGTTATCTTTGACCAAAAGATAACCTGATTACGAAGTGGGTGGATGGGCGACTTGTGGGTCGTCCTTATTTTGCCAGTACAGCAAGCTGAGGAAATCCTATGCGCAGTTTCGTCTCCCAGAGTGTCAAAAACCTGCGTCCGTCCGGTATCCGCCGCTATTTCGACATCGCCGCCACCATGGAGGATGTCATCAGCCTGGGAATCGGTGAGCCGGATTTTGCCACCCCTGCCCATATCACCGGCAAGGGCCTGGAATGTTTGCAGAGCGGGCGCACAGGTTACACCGCCAACGCCGGGATTCTGGAACTGCGTCAGGCCATTGCCCATTATGTCGAGCGGCTGTACGGTTTGCGGTATGACCCGCACGATCAGGTGCTGGTGACGGTGGGGGTCAGTGAGGCGATGTTCATCGCGCTGAAAGCCATTCTGGACCCCGGTGAAGAAGTGCTGGTGGTGGAACCGTGTTTTGTCGCCAACGCGGCGGCGGTGGAGATGGCCGGCGGCGTGCCTGTTGCAGTCGATACATTCGCCAGCGACAATTTTCAGGTGACCGGGGCCGGCCTGGAAGCCAAACTCACAGCGCGCACCAAAGCGATCCTCATCAGCTACCCGAACAACCCCACCGGCGCGGTGCTTTCGCGCCAGAATCTGCTGGAAATCGCGGCAGTGGCCGAAAAGTATGACCTGCTGGTCATCTCCGACGAGATTTACGAGCGGCTGGTTTACACCGGCACGCACATCAACTTTGCTACCCTGCCAGGCATGTATGAACGTACCATCGTCATGAGCGGCCTGAGCAAGTCCTTCGCCATGACCGGCTGGCGCATCGGGTATGTCACCGCCCCGCCCGAACTGCTGGACGCCATGCGTAAGCTGCACCAGTATCTCATCATGTCCGCGCCCACGATGGGCCAGGTCGCCGCGCTGGAAGCCCTGCTGTACGGTGAGGACGATGTCGCCTCCATGCGCGCGGAATATGACCGGCGGCGGCGTTTGATCGTGGAGGGCTTTAACGCGATGGGGCTGACCTGCTTCGAACCGGGCGGCGCGTTTTATGCCTTCCCGAATATCAGCAGCACGGGGCTTTCATCGGCGGAATTCTGCGAACGCCTGCTGTATGAAGAACGAGTCGCGGTAGTCCCTGGTGGAGCATTTGGCAGCAGCGGTGAGGGTTTTATCCGCGCCAGCTATGCGACCAGCACGGTGAACATCGAAAAAGCACTGGAACGCATGGCCCGTTTTGTGCGGCGCTGCGCTTTACCGGCGGTGGCGTCGTCTTCTGCATAAAGAAATTCCGAATTCTGAATGAATAACAGGGCGGCTCGCTTGCGGGGCCGCTTTTTTTTCGGATAATGAAAGGAATGTGGAGATAGTATTGTTTCTAACACCAGCTTAAAGCCGCGAACTTATTGCGCCGGACGTCATCCTTTTCATCACTGGCCTGGATTAATCATGACCGCGATTATTCAAACATTGCTGCTGGCCGACACCGCAGACGCGCACCCCATCATCGGCGCAGCCCTGGCAGATCAGGCTGTCGTTCACGCGGTGCCCACTGGACCCGATCTCATGCAGGCGCTTACCAGCGAACACTACGATCTGGTACTGCTGTCCTCTTCGTTCACCGGCACGGAATGGCTAGACTTAATTGCAGCGGTCAGCCAGTACGCCCCGGTTGTCGTGATCGCCCAGACAGGGACAGCCGGCAGCGCTGTTCAGGTGATGAAGGCCGGAGCAGCCGATTATGTGCTGTCGAATGCCGCGTTTGAAGACACTTTGCAAGGCGTGTTGCAGACCATCAAACCAATGGCCCCTGTTTTTCATGTGACCTGTCAGACTGCCCCCATCATGATGCAGATCATCAATGAGGAGGGGGTCATTCTCGACGTGAATGAGCAGTGTACCCTGGAACTGGGTTACAGCCGCGCGCAGATGATCGGCCAGCATCTGACTACGTTTATGCAGCCTGCTTCGGCTGCCAGTGTGAACGGTCACGCTTTGCCGCAGTTGTGGGAAACCGGTACATTGGATGATGCGCCGCAGCGCTATCGCTGTCAGGACGGTCACATCATTGACGTGCTGCTGAGTGCCAGCACGATCAACTGTGAGGAGCAGGCGTGTCTTGCGGTGTGTGTGCTGCAAAACGTCACGGAACAAAAGCTCATCGAGCAGGCTGAACGGGAGCAGCGTGTCCTGGCCGAGGCCCTGCGCGATACCACCGCCGCGATGAACAGCACGCTCGATTTTGATGAAGTGCTGGATCGTATTTTGTCGAATGTGGCGCGCGTCGTCCCCTATGACACCGGCAATATCATGCTGGTCGAGGGCGGGCGGGCGCGGATGGTGCGCAACCAGCGGGCATCTGCGCCGGGCCTTGAAATTCGTGTGCCCACCGCCACTTTCGAAATTGCCAGCACCCCCACCCTGCGGTGGATGTATGAAAATGTTCGCCCCCTGGCAATCCCCGATACACGGGCGTATACCGAATGGGTTGAACTGCCGCAGTCCATGTGGATTCGCTCCTTCGTTGGCGCGCCCATTATCGAGGAAAGCCGGGTGATCGGCTACGTGACGCTCAACAGCGGCACAAAGGATACCTTTACCAACCAGCACGCCGAACGTCTGGCGATTTTCGCCCAT
>CAZKIB010000008.1:22107-23975 GCA_964552425.1 uncultured Anaerolineaceae bacterium
CCGGCATCGCTATCCGCAACGCCCGCCTGTTCGACTCTGCGCAGCGCCACGCCAGCGAACTCGAAAAACGGGTTGCGCGGCGCACCTCACAGTTGAATATCGAGCGCAATCACCTGCGGGCGATCCTCGAAGCGACGGGTGAGGGCATTGTGTATGCGGAATCCGATAATATTGAATACGTGAACCGGGCGTTTACCGCCATGACAGGATACTCGGCGGATGATCTGATCGGCCAGAAGGTCGATAAGGTGGATACAGAACAATATATCCGCGATCACTGGCCGGTGTTCCGCCCGGTTCTGATGCGCGGCGAAACCTGGCGTGACGAAATTCGCCTGACCCGGCAGGACGGCAGCCAGTTCGACGCGGGTATCAGCATCTCCCTGAGCAGCCAGCCCGGCAATCTACCGACCCGTACCGTGACCGTCGTGCGCGACATCAGCCGCGAGAAACAACTGGAATTGCAGAAAGCCAACTGCATCGCTACCGCCTCACACGAACTGCGCACCCCCATCACCAATATCCTGACCCGTCTATACCTGATGAAGCACCAGCCCGAAAAACTGCACGAACACACCCAGGTCCTCAATGAAGTGACCCGGCGGATGCAGCGCCTGGTGGAGGATTTGCTGGATGTCTCGCGCTTTGAACGCGGCGTGATCCGGCTGGAACGCCAGCGGGTCGAGCTGCAGCAGCTTCTCAGCGATGTGGTGCGCGTGCAGTACGCCGAAGCGCAGGCCAAAGACATCACCCTGAAGATCGATCTGACGGCTTCACCGCAGTATGTGGATGCCGATGTGGAGCGCCTGACCCAGGTTATCACCAATCTGGTCACGAATGGGCTGACGTATACACCGGCGGGCGGTGAGGTGCGGGTGGGGTTGACAACCGCCGGGGACAATGCCAT
This sequence comes from uncultured Anaerolineaceae bacterium, assembly GCA_964552425.1. Taxonomy (GTDB): domain Bacteria; phylum Chloroflexota; class Anaerolineae; order Aggregatilineales; family Phototrophicaceae. The sequence continues at coordinate 23,015 of CAZKIB010000008.1, forward strand.
CATCAGCGTCGAGGATACCGGCATTGGCATTGCGCAGGAACACCTGAACCAGATTTTTGAACCCTTTGTGCGTGTCAATGAAAAGGTAAAAGGAACTGGCCTGGGGTTGAGCATCGCCAGAGAAATTGTCGAAATGCACGGTGGCAGTATCGAAGTGACCAGTGAGCCGGGCCAGGGCAGTCGCTTCGATGTCATCCTGAAACTGCTGCCGGTGATGGCCTGATTGGGAGTGGGAGCATGACGGACTTTGGTCTGGATGATCGCGAGAAAAAAGCGCTCGCCCTGGCAGTTGAGGAACTCGAACGCATTCTGCTGGAACGCCGCCGGCAGCGCGAGTTCGTCACCAACCTGACGAAGAACTTTTCAGAAAAACTGTTTAATGCCCTCAAGACCGCGATTTATGATCTGCGCGAACGTGGCCTGATCGAACTGGGCGAGCCGCGCCTGATTGATCACCCGGCCGGCGGCGGACGGCGCGCCCTGCAAGTGCCGATTGAGGACTGGACGATCATCTTTGTGCCGCTGGTAGGCACGGCCCGGCCCAGTATCCGCGATGAAGCCCAGATTCCCGGACAGGCATTCAAACAGATCTGTGGGCGTATCGCCGTGTTTATCGGCAGTGAACCCACCGAAGAATCCTTTTACGACTTTATCATCCTGTCGGATGGCTCGTGGTTTGCCTGGGGGTATGGCTGGCCCCGGCAGGATTCGACCATTGAGGATACCGACTTCAACCTGCTGGCTTACGCGCTGCTGAACAGCTTTATCAAGGACATTTTTGTGACATGGCGGCCCCGGCGTGAAACCACGCTGAACATGGCGATGGATGCCCGCAAACGCGCCTACACCTTTGGCCTGCCCGGTGACGAGCAGTAGCCCGCGCTCATGCCCTATTCGCCGCTTGAACTGGCCGCCGCGTTTATCCAGGCCGGTGAACTTACCGATGCCCTCGAAGCGCTCA
>CAZKIB010000008.1:23995-33047 GCA_964552425.1 uncultured Anaerolineaceae bacterium
TGAACACCAGCCGGGTGATGATGCTGCGCGCCGTCTGCGCATCGGCGTGCTCAAACACCTGGGGACAAACGCGCAGGTACGTCTCGCGCTGGCGGATTATGCGCAGTTACGCGATCCCATCGCCGATGATGCCATTCAGCGGTCAATCCTTCTGGAAGCGGTTCACGATGCGGCCGGCGCGCTTGACATACTGGCGCAAGCGCATGAGCGCTGGCCGGATGATGAGCGCCTGACCGAACGCTATCTTAACCTGCTGCTGGCGCAGGGCGAAACTGGCACAACGCTGGAGGTCATCCGCAGACAGCCGCGCACCTGGCGCTGGTTACAGTGGGAAGGCGACGCGCTGGCCGCGCAGGGACAGGATATGACTGCCACCGCGCGCTATGGGCTGGCGCTCTCCCTGCTGGACGAACTGATCGTGCCTGAAAACGAACGCTACTTTGCGCCCATCAAAACCCGTTTGCTGCTGGCCCGCGCCGGGGCCTACCGCCGTCAGGATTTACTCGATCAGGCTGCCGAACATTATCAGGCTGCCGGGGCGCTGATGCCCGCCGATGGGACCATCGCGTTCAACCAGGGCGTGATTTGCTGGCTGCAAGGGAATGAACCGGAAGCAATCCGTCTGTGCCGCGCCGCGCTGGATTCCGCCAGCGAAAGCCTGCGCGCTCATCTGCTGTCTGAACTGCGCGCCGACCCGCGCTGCGCTCCCCTTTTTGAGAAAATCGCAGAGCAGCCGTCATGACCACCGCGCTGGCGATTCTGTATCATGACCCGGAAGGGCGGCTGATGGAACCGGTGCGCCGCGCACTGCCCCTGCTCACTGAAATTTTTGGCGGCATCGCCATCTGCGCCAGCCCGCAGGCCAACCGTCCCGCGCTCGATCTGTGGCAGTCCGCCGGGGCGCTGGTGCAGGTCGAATCACGCGGCGAAAGCGCGGCGATGTACCGCCTGGGCATGGCCCGGCGTATGGCGGTCACGCTGGCGCTGCAAACCGGACTCGATCATGTGCTGTACTGTGATGGGGACCGCATCGTTCACTGGGCGGCGCATTACCCGGATGAACTGCGTCAGGTCGCGGCGGACATCACCGCATATGATTTCACCGTGCTGGGCCGCACCCCGCGCGCTTTTGCTTCGCACCCCGGCGTGCAGCGCGATACAGAAGGCATTGTCAACACGGTGTTCCGGCGTATCACCGGGCTGGACTGGGATATGGGGTCGGGTTCACGCGGGTTATCCCGCCGGGGGATTGAGGCGCTCTACACGTACTGCGCCGATGACACCATCTGCGTGGATGTCACCTGGCCGCTGGCGCTGCGCAGGCTGGATGGAATCCGCTTCGGCTACCGGCTGACCGAAGGGCTGGAATTTGAAACCGGCGATGGTTACGGCCACCAGCACACCGAAGGCGATTATGCTCAATGGCTGGACTCGCTGGACGATGACCCGCGCCGCTGGGCTTACCGCGCGAAAATCGCTCACCTGATGATCGAGAAAATGATCGAGTACGCATGACTCACGAGGAAATGGTCGCGCTCATTCGCGGCGGTGTGGATGCGCCCGGCGGCACATGGGCGGATTTTGGCGCAGGCACCGGCAATTTCACACGCGCGCTGCGTGATCTGCTCGGTCCCCAGGCGACCATCTATGCGGTGGACCGCGATGCCAGCGCGCTCGGAATGCAGCGCGGGGTGATCCCAATTCAGGGTGATTTCACCCGCCGGCTGGAGCTGCCGCCGCTGGATGGCATTCTGATGGCAAACGCCCTGCACTGGGTCCAGAATCAGGCGCGGGTGCTGGATTTACTGGCAGGGTATCTGCAACCGGGTGGATGCCTGCTGCTGGTCGAATACGATGCCCGCTGGCCGCGTCCCTATATCCCATTTCCGGTTCCCTACACCCGTTTCGAGTCGCTGGCGCGGGAGGCCGGCTTGCTGGATGTGCGTCAGGTCGGCGAACGCGCATCGCCTTCGTCCGGCGTGGGGATGTTTGCCGGGGCCGCGCGCAGGACACCCTGACCATCAGGATACTTCACAGGCCGCAGAAGGCATGTACCCTTCGGTGACACGCGGCGCATTCGGGCGAAAGCGGATGCTCACCGGGAGATCAAAGTAATGGCGCGTGGGACAGGTCCCTGTCGCCAGCACCAGCAAGCCCTCGCTGGCATACCAGGCGGTATATTCAAACCTGCGCCGAAAATCCCGCGTAAAAACTGAAATCCACGTTTCATCCGGGTCGCCAAACGCCAGCACAATCTCACCCAGCCGCAGGTGTGTGTTCACCAGCACATCCTGAACCTGCCGGTCTTCCAGGGTCAGCCCACCGCGCTGCGCCGCATCAATCCACGCCGGTAAATCCGTACTCCAGCGCCACTGAATGAAGGTGCGCGGGACGCCGGCGTCAAAATAAACTGCCGCCTGCACATGCCCCGGCATTTCCTCCACCCGCGTGGACACCCACTCATGTGCTTCGAGGCCGTAGACCGCTTCCTGCATGGTGGTAAAACCGGGACGGATGCCCATAAAGCATGGCGCGGGACAGTCCGCCTGAGTCAGCGCGTGCGCCGCGCGGTCCTCAAAGGGCTGCGTCCGGATCACCAGAATGGGCAGGGCGAACACCACGATCAGCGCCAGCGCGAAGGGATACCACAGCTTCAGCATGACATTTTTACCCTTATCCGTGAACCCGCCGGATTGTACCCTGTTCGCGCCCGGCTCAAAACACACATCGCCCCGCCGTTAGGGTCAGAGCGCTGCGGCGTGCGGTTATTCGCTGGGCTGCGGGCCGTTGGGCGACATATTGCGCCCGCGATAGGTCGGCGTCAGCGCGTGGCAGTTGGGACACAGCAGGCGCAGATTTTCCAGCCGGTTATCGTTCCGCGTACCGTTGATATGATCCAGTTCCAGCGGGATCGGCTGGCCTAGCCAATCCGCCAGCCCGCAGCTCATACAGCGATGCTCGAACACCCCCTCATCAATCAGGCGATTGCGGAGGCGATTTGTACTGCCGTAAGTCGAGTTTTCTCGGAGTATCTCACTTAACGCAAGTTTGGCAGTGTGTGGGTTATGCTCACCACGCAGCCAGCCCATACCCCGAAAGTGCGAGGTATCAATCTCAAGTTCCGCGATGCGTTTTTTGATGGTGGCGTAGTTGCCACCGGCGGGGACGATTCCCAGTTTGTCCAGTGTCTGGGAGATGGAGCGCGATTCTTTGACCGCCTCGCGAAGCTGGTCTTCGGTGTAACGCCAGGGGCCTTTTGTCTTGGGGCCTTTTGGGGGACGGCGCTCCTTGCGGCGCAGGGCACGCTGGCGCGCTTCTTCCTCATACTGCGCCCGCTCCTGTTCCAGCGCTTCCGGTGAAGTATAACGCTGGATAACATCCTTAACGGTGCTGCGCGGAATGCCGGTAATTTCGGCAATCTGGGACTGGTTGAAGCCATACGAATGCAGTTCCAGGATTTTGCGATAGTCGCTGGCCTCTCTCATGATCCCTGCTCCTTTCGGAAGACAGGGCCGGTGGGGAAAATAAAAAATGGGCGCATAGGGTTACTCCTGACTGAAGTACGGATAAAGCGCCCACTGGAATCGGAATCGACAGCGGCACATGCTATAATGCGCCCTGTCACACTGCTTTTCCAGTGTGGCCGTGCCGTCGGTTGTTGACGCAACGCGACGGCTTCTCTACTATAGCACAGGTATGTTACCGCGCAAATTTCTGTTGGGTGACTCGGTCTTTCTTGACAGCCGTAATGGATAAAAATAAAAACAGCGCCCCAACAAACTGAGCGCTGTTTTCACTTATGGGGCTGGTGGGAGTCGAACCCACACGTCCTTTCGGACAGATCATTTTAAGTGACCCGCGGAAGCCAGTTTCGCCACAGCCCCTTATATTTTGGTAAGTTGATTATAAATAAACTATCCTTTATCAACTTACCCAAAAAGTTTATCATCATCGCCAGGGACAGTCAACTACAGATGCAGCGCATCCCGCCTCCTGAGCGCGTTTGCGTCAACCAGCACCCGGTTCGCCCGTTCTCACCGGTTGATCAGATGGCGGTTGTAACGGTAAGGCGCGGTGGTGTAGCGCCACATCTGCCCGCTGTCCAGAAATTCATCCACCAGCGCGATGCTCTCCGGTTCGTCCGGGCAGTGTTCCGCGCGCCACAGATAAAAGGCGTTGATAACCGTGCGCGCATGGACAAACTGCTGGACGATCAGATAACCGATAAAGCCGCAGTTTTCCACAAAACGCTGGCGCTCGAATTCCTCAAAAAGCGGCGCATAATCCACCGGCACACGCCGGAAGGTTGGCTGCCAGCCCTCGCCAGTGCTGTCCAGAATCAGATAGTTGGCGTCCTGCGAACCATCCATTGGCACGCCCAGCGAACCGGGGTTCAGCACCTGCCAGCCGTTCACCCGTTTTTCAAACGACAGGTGATAATGGCCGCAGATCACCGTTGATTCTTCCACCCCTGCCAGGAGGGTGTCCACATCTTCTGGGGTCGAAAGCCGGTGCAGCGCGTCCCAGGGGTTGCCGGGCAGTCCGTGAATCACCCGGATAGGCGGGCCATCGGGATAACGCAGCGTCAGTTCATCGGGCAGGGCGGCAATCGTGTTATACCAGCGCCCGGCAAGCTGCTCGTACAGATACGGCAGCGTCACCCACTCCCGGCGGCGGGCCGGATATTCCAACAGGTAATATTCATGGTTGCCGCGAATGGCCGCCCAGCCGAGGTCCTGAACGCGCTGCATGACCTGCGGCGAAAATGGCCCCGCGTTAATCAGATCGCCGGCCACCACCACATGATCGGGCTGAAAAGGCTCCAGGTCGGCGATGACGGCTTCCAGCGCGGGCAGGTTGCCGTGAATGTCGGACAGAATGGCGAGTCGCGTCATGCGTTTTCGTGACGGGGTCCCCGGTGGGCGATCAGCCAGCTATCCAGCAGCGTCCAGGAAGCCACCAGCCCGAACCCCAGGCTGTACAGCGCCAGGTAAATCATCAGGGCAGGATAGTAACGCTGCGCCAGTGTAATACCGGCGAAGGCATACACGGCCAGCGCGATCTCGACCAGCACCGCGCCGTCCATCCGCAGCGCATAACTGCTGGCCGTCCAGTCATGGGAAAATTTGGGCGTGCGTCGGAACTCCTGTGAACTTTGCCGCCCCATCAAGGCGCGCGCCACCGCGAGGGTATTGTTCCAGGTCATGCCCGTACCCAGGGCCAGCAGGACCGGGAACGCCAGCAGCCGGTGCTGCCAGTCGCGATAAAGCGCACGCTGGCTGATGACGTAAATCAGCGGCGGCCCCAGCCCGGCCAGGCCCAGCGGCCCCAGCGGCAGGTTATGCAGCCCACGCGCGAGAATCAGCGGCGGTGTGAGCAGCAGCATCGTCAGCATCAGCGGGTGCGGCAGATACTGGCACAGATGCAGCGTCGCCATAATCCGCTGCCCCAGGGTGAGCCGCGCCGAGCGCCACAGCGGATTGAACAGGTCGATCAGCGTCTGGGTGCTGCCCTGTGCCCAGCGCGCCTGCTGCTGTTTATAGGCGGCCATCTGCGGCGGAAGCTGCGCCGGGACCACCACATCGGGCAGATACAAAAACCGCCAGCCGGCAAGCTGCGCGCGATAGCTGAGGTCGAGGTCTTCCGTCAGCGTGACAGATCGCCAGCCGCCGGCCGCGCGAATGCAGGCTGTGCGCCAGACCCCGCCCGACCCGCTGAAATTCAACAGCCAGCCAGCCCGGCTGCGCGCGGTCTGTTCGACCACAAAATGCCCGTCCAGCGCGAGTGTCTGGCCGAGTGTGAGGGCATTATCAAACGAATTGAGATGCCCCCAGCGCGCCTGCACCATGCCCAGTTCCGGGTCGGCGGTGAAATAGGGAACCGTCCTGCGCAGGAAGTCGGGCGGCGGCAGAAAATCGGCGTCAAACACCACCACCAGTTCGGTATCCAGCCGTTCCAGACCAGAAGCCAGCGCGCCGGCCTTGTACCCGCTGCGGTCTTCACGGTGGATATGGCAGATATTCAGGCCGAACAGCTTCAGGCGTTTCACACAGCGGGCAATGATCGCGGTAGTTTCGTCAGTGGAGTCGTCCAGCACCTGAATAATGAGCCGGTCACGCGGATAATCCAGCCGGTCCACAGTATCCAGCAGGCGCGTAACAACATGACGCTCGTTGTATACCGGAAGCTGTACCGCGACAGTCGGCCAGTGGTCAATGGAAGGTGGGTTCAGGGGATCGTGGCGATGCCGCCAGTATGTAAATAAAAGGACAGCCGCCCCGACTGCATACACCGACAGGAGCAGCGCACAGATAAAGTAGAGAGCGCTTAAGGCACTTAGTAACATCGGGACGAGTCTAACGTATATCGGCCCATACGCAATAGGCATTCACGTTTTTCACGGCAGCTCACTTCTGGCAGTGATACCGGCATCAAAGGTACAGAACATATGCCTGAAAGGCTGCTTACTGTTCGATTGCGCCCCCCATCACCCGCACATGCTGGCGGAAGGTATAGGTCGGGTCAGCGCGGCGTTTTTCCAGATAGTCATCAAAGCGAAGCTGTTCGTGCAGTGTGGTTCCCTGCCGCACGCCGTCGGCCTGTTTACGTTCCACCGCCTGAATTTTGAGCGCCATTTCGATCAGGTTCGTCACATCCTGCGCCTGGGCAAATACCACCCCGTCGGTATCGGCAAAAACCACAAAACTTTCGTCAATGCGCTGTTCGCCGAAGCGCGCACTCAGCAGCGCCTCCGGGCCACGCTGATCCAGGTAGCGCGGGCCGGAAGGATGTGTGCCGTAGGTATAAATGGGGAAGCCGATCTGAACCAGTTCATCGGTATCGCGGTGCGCCCCCCAGACGACGATACCACCGAGATGATACGCCTGGGCTTCCAGCACGGTCAGGTCGCCGATGCAGCCTTCATCCAGCCGCCCGCCATTGTCAATCACCAGCACGTCGCCCGGCTGGGCCAGGCCAATCGCCTCGATAAAGACATCCACGCTGCCATAGTGCCGTGCCGGTAAGGCCCGCCCGGCAAAGCGTGAATTGGGAATAAGAGGGCGAATACCTGGCGGCGGGAAAAAAACGGGGATATTTGCCCGCAGCCCGGCATCGGCCATCAACGCAGTGGAAAGTTCCGCAAATGCCGCAGCCAGATCCTGATTATCCATAAGCAGCCTCCGGGTCAACACCATGTATTATCTTGCTTGGAACCCGCCTGACGCGCAAGTGCCAGCCCAGACCAGCGATCAGCCAGCCGGCAGCCGGTACTGAATATTGGCCGGGGCCGGAGCCAGCAGGTAAACATCCACCCAGCGTGACCAGGACATGAAATCGTCATCGCTGTAGCCCAGGTCAATAAACAGCGGGCGGTAGATTGGGCCGGTATCCGCCATCAGGCCCACACCATAACCCGGCACATACACTTCGGAGCGGTACGGAATAATATCCGGGTCAGACGCGACAATCCCTTTGCGCAGGGTCTCACCAATGGCGGTACGCGCATCACCGCCCAGCGCTGCCGGGTGATAGCTGGTGGCGTACATGCGTATCCGCCGCCAGTACTGGCGTGGGCCGTCGGGCGTGTCGATGGTTCGCAGCACGATATTCGTGCCATAGGCAATCACTTCGTCGCGCGGTTCCTGAACCGTCACGGTTTCCACCACTTCCCGGCTCACCTCGACATTGTTTTCGTACCGCACGCGAATCGTCGTGCGCGTCACCCCATTCTGCCCGGCCTGTACGGGCTGGCGCTGGTCAATTTCGAGCATCGGATCAGCCTGCCAGATTGTCTCATAAGGCTGCATATTTTCTTCAGTGAGCAGGTCTTCCCGAACACGAATGATACGAATGCGCATACCGGGCATCAGCGGCGTGTTTTCATCCGGGATCGGGTAATCCTGCCCGACCAGCACGAGACCGGCTTCTGATAAGGCGTCCGCGACTGTCAGCCCGCGCACCCGTGTTTCAACCACCGCGCCATCGGCGACAATCGCCAGCGGATGCCCGCGTTCTATCGTGATGGTCATGCCCGGCGTGACCGGTGCTTCGAGGTCCGGCTCCACCCGATCTGCCAGATACAGCGTAATGCCCGCCTCGAACAGCGCTTCGCCGACAGTCACACTGGTGGTTTCGACCTGGCGTGACTGCTGATCGTCCACCACCTGTAGGGTAATCATCCGCCGCAGGTGGATGCGTGTGACAGGGACCGGCCACTCCGCCAATTGGTGCAGACCGGCGCGGGTTCCGTCAATCACCAGCACATCACGCGGGCCGACGGTGATCCCGGCACTTTCCAGAATCTCGGCGGGGTTGGTGAGCTGCGTGCGATAAATCTGGGATTGGCTGTCGATGGTAAGCGTGACACTGCGGGCTTTGACGACCTGTACGGTCAGATTATGGGTGATCCGGCTGGTAAGCGGGGGCGTGACACTGTCCCCTTCCAGCAGCAGGATATCCTGCTCGGCCAGCAGATTGGCGACAGTCACCGCCTGGGTTTCCAGCATCCGGGGCTGGCCGTTGATAACCAGAGTCACAGTTCGGGGCGCGGGGTTATTGGGCAGAAGCAGCAGCGCGCCCACCATCACCGCCACCAGAAGTGCCGCGCCGGTGATCGCCAGTACGCCCAGCGGCAGATAGCGTTCCCATCCCGCCGGGGTTGATCGGGAAACTGGATCAGGACTCAACAATCTTTTCCGCACTCAACAACAAAAAGAGGTTGTTGTGGATTTGCCCAGGCCAGGCTGGTCTGCGACACCCAGGAGATGATCCTTAGTGCTGCTCCCGTCAGGGCCTGACACGATTCGGAGGTCCTGCCGCGCAGGACCTGGTCTGGACAAATACTCAACAACCTCTATTCTACTCTATATGCTAAAGGAAGATGGTTCCAAAATCAAGGTCAGGCCATCAGAGTTCTGTTAGAACCCATTGGCCGCACCTGGGCAGCCTCATTAGGTGTAGATATTAATTTTTGAAATGACCAACGTGGTAGTACCATAGAGGTGCGGCGTAAATTGAAAATGAGGTGTGCCGTTCATGACTGCTGTGCAAT
>CAZKIB010000008.1:33057-37463 GCA_964552425.1 uncultured Anaerolineaceae bacterium
GGATGATGCTCTTATCGCCCGTTTGGAAGAACACGCCCAACAGCGCGGCCAGACTTTGAATGGATTCATGACTGCCCTGCTGGATCAACACGATCAGCAGCCGGCCCTGCTGGACGATCTGCGCCATTTTCAGCGCGCTGTCGAACACAGCCCTGCTGCTGTCGTCATCACAGACGCCAGCGGCAGCATCACCTATGTAAACCCCAAGTTCACCCAACTGACCGGCTACACGCCGGCTGAGGTTCTCGGCCAGAACCCGCGCATTCTGAAATCAGAACACACCGATCCGGCGGAATATGTGCGTCTATGGGAGACGATTACCGCCGGGAACGAGTGGCATGGTGAATTCATTAACCGGAAAAAGAATGGCGAGCTTTACTGGGAATACGCCTCCATTTCACCGATCACCGGTGCGCGGGGCGAAATCACCCATTATGTAGCGGTGAAGGAAGACATCACCCGGCGCAAACAGGCGGAGGCAGCGCTGCGGGCCAGCGAAGCGCGCTATCAGGCCCTGTTCGATCACAGCAACGATGCCGTTTTTATCATTGACCTGAACTATAACCTGGTCGAAGTGAACCAGCAGGCGACCCGCATTCTCGGTTATACGCCCGAAGAGATGCGCGGCAGACTGATGACCGATTTTGTCGTGCCGGAAGAACGGTCAACCTCGCAACACAAGGCACAACAGATTCGGGCAGGTGAACCCACCCCACTCTACGAACGCCGTTTCCTGCACAAAAATGGCACACCCATCATCACCGAAATCAACGCCGCGCTGATCTATGACGAAAACGGCCAGCCCAGCCACTATCAGAGCATCGTGCGGGACATTACCGGGCGCAAACGGATGGAGGAAGCTCTGCGCTCCAGCGAAGCCCGCTTCAGAGCCATCGTCAACACCATCCCGGACCTGATTTTGCGCGTCAGGTCGGATCATCATGTCTTTGAGTATATCAACCCCGGAAACGGCACTAATCTGGCCCCGATGCCCCAGGCGATCCATATCCGCGATTTGCTGTCCACCCAGTCCGCCGAAAAGGTCATGGAGGCAATCGAACAGGCGCTGCGCACCCGGCGTCCGATGGTGTGTGAATATCAGATCAGACAGGAGAATAACCCGGACGCCTTTGAAGAAGCGCGCGTCGTCGCGGACAGCCCGGAAACCGTGCTGGTGATGGTGCGCGATATTACCGAACGTAAATTGATGCAGGCCGCCATTCAGCGCAGCGAACAGACCGCGCGCGAATTTCAGGAATCTCTCAAGCAGTTGCACAATGTCCATATGCAGTTGGCGCAGGCCGAAACGCTGGATGATCTCTGCAAGAAAACGGTCACGCTGGGTTTGCAGCAGCTTGGCTTTGACCGTATGGGGCTGATGCTGCTGAATGAAGATGGACAGGTATTGGTTGGCACTTACGGCACGGATAAGGACGGTCATATCCGGGACGAACATGATTACTCCAGCCAGGTAAGCGGCAAGGAAGCCTGGGTACAGAATCTGTTTACGGGCCGCGAATATGTGGCGCTGTGGGACGACATTGAGCTGTACGATTACGATCAGCATGTCGGGCGCGGCTGGAATGCCGTAACGGCGCTGTGGGATGGACGCCGGACACTCGGCTGTATCGTTGTGGATAACTTCCTGCACAGGAATCCGGCCCGTCCCTTTGAAACCGATCTGCTGTCGTTATATGGCTCCATCGTAGGCCATCTCATCGCCCGGAAGCGGTCCGAAGAAACGCTGCGCGCCAGCGAAAACCGCTTTCGCACGTTACTGGAAGCCGCGCCCGTCGGGGTGCTGCTGGTCGACAAACATGGCAGGATTATTTCATCGAACCAAAAAATTGAAGCCCTGTTCGGGTATACCCATTCTCAGCTCGAAAACCGGGTGATAGAAGACCTGCTGCCAGAGGCCCATCGCAGCCAGCATGTCACCCACCGGGCAGACTTTTTCGCCAGACCGCACGAGCGCCTTATGGGGATCGGTCTGGAACTCTACGGCCAGCGCAGTGATGGCAGCCAGTTTCCAGTTGAGGTCGCGCTCAGTTTTGTTCCCTTTGAAGATGAAACCCTGGGCCTGGCGTTTGTCGCGGATGTGACCGAGCGCAAGGCATTCGAGCGGCAGCAGCTTGAACTCATCCTGGAGCGCGAACGCACCAATATTCTGGCAAGGTTTATCGAAGACGCCGCCCACGAGTTCCGCACACCCCTGTCAATTATTAACACGAACCTTTACCTGTTGGAACACACCCTGGAATCGGACCGGCAGACCGAACTGCGCACCCGCATCCAGCAGCAGGCCAACAACCTGACGGGACTCATTGATGCCATGACCACCATGATGCGGCTGGATAATACGCTCCACTACAGCACGCCGGTTGCTCTGAATATCAACACAACCCTGCGCGCGGTCATCAGTCGGATGCAGGACGTTTTTGTCGCCCACCGCCTCGATGTGGATGTAGAGCTAACCCCACAGGCGCTGCTGGTTCGCGGCGATGCGGGCGATCTCGCCCTGGCGTTTACCAGCCTCGTGGACAACGCAGTGCGCTATACCCCTGCGGGTGGCCGCATCACGGTGATCTCTCAGGCCGAAAACAATCAGGCGATTATTACGCTGGAAGATACCGGCATCGGGATGAGCGAAGCGGTGCAGGCGCGCATTTTCGAGCGTTTTTTCCGGGCAGATGAGGCCCATACGACACGCGGTTTCGGTCTGGGACTGCCGATTGCGCGGCATGTTTTTCAGATACACGGCGGCAGTATTGAGGTCGAAAGCACGCCAGACAAGGGCAGCATCTTCCGGGTGAGGCTTCCCCTTGAAACACCCCCTGAGCTAGCAGTCGATAGGCTCTAAGACCTGTCCGCCTGTTTCGACTGCGCCGCGCCAGCCTTTATCTTTTGACTATCGACTATGGACTAACGGCTTTCTGCCTGTTTAACGGCTGGCCTTTTCCATGTCCAGCCCATAGGCTGCCGCACCCATCAGCGCCGCTTGAGGGTTGAGAATCACGCGCACAGGGACACGCCGCAGCAGTTCCGCAAAGCGCCCCTTGCGCAGAAAAGCCTCCATAAAATGGCCGTGCTGCAAGGCCGGCAGAATGCGCGGGGGGATTCCCCCACCCAGGTAAATGCCCCCTGTCGCCAGCAGCTTGAGCGCCAGATTACCGGCTTCCGCGCCCAGAATCGAAATAAAGATTTCCAGCGTGGTTTTGCAGAGTGTCTCACCGTGTTCCAGCGCCGTTTTTACGATAATGGGTGTCACATCATCGGCAGCGGAAAGCTGCGCGGTCAGCCAGTCCGGTTCCAGCGCGTGCCCGGTATCCTTCAGAAACGTATAAATATTGCCGATACCGATGCCCGAACACACCGTTTCGTAGCTGACATGCCCTTTGCGCGCCTGCCAGTAACGCAGCAGTTCAATCTCACGCTCGCTGGATGGCCCGAAATCCGTGTGCCCACCCTCCGAAGGATGCGCCACATACTGGCTGCCGTTCCAGGTGAGGAAGCCTTCGCCCAGACCGGTTCCCGGCGCAATAATGCCGACAGCGCCGCCGGCTTCTAGCTGACCTTCGTTGAGGGTAAACAGATCATCCGGTTGCAGCCGGGGGACCGCATTACCAATTGACTCCAGATCGTTCAACAGATGCACACGCCGCAGGCCCAGCGCTTCCCGCAGGCGGGTTTCATCCATCTCCCAGGGCAGGTTCGTGGTTTTGACATGTCCGTTTACCACCGGCCCGGCCACGCCGAAACAGGCAAACTGGACCTTATACTCGATCTTTGAGAGGAATTCGCGGGCAATGGTTTCCAGATCAGGGTAGTCATCACTGGGGAAGGTTGCTTCAGCCAGCGGCCTGTGCGGGCCATCGTCAACAGCATAAATCGCGAGGCTGGTTTTTGTCCCGCCAATATCACCGGCCAGCAGCATGAGCTTTTCTCCTGTAGACCAATCATTCGCCGCCGATTGTACCTGAAAATTTCCCCACAGGCCCGTTCCACTTCACCCATTTCAGGGTACATAACGGCACTATCGGCGCAGCAGGTCCGCCAGCGGGCGAAAGCTATCGTCCGGTTCCAGAATTTCCGTGACCACTTCCCCGCGCCGGTAGACCCGGTAAGCCTTTGCGCCGCTGCGGCAGGCGATGATCCGCCACTGTTCATCCACCACTTCCAGCGCGCAGCAGTCATCACACCCCAGACCCACCTGGCTGTACCTGCCCATAAATGTCTGAAAAGGCAGCAGCCGGTTTTCAGCGTCCACGTGGGGACAGTAAAGAATATTCGCCATCTCCAGCCCGCGCACGCGGATATAGTTCCACGCCGCGCCCGGTTCGGTGGAAAACGCGCGCGAATCGCTCATGCCGCCCGCGAACCAGCAGATCGCCCCGGCGCTGAGGCCA
>CAZKIB010000008.1:37540-37811 GCA_964552425.1 uncultured Anaerolineaceae bacterium
ATTCCCGCCGCCAACATAGATGAGGTCCGCCGCTGCGATTTTTTCCGCAATCTGCGCTGCCGGCGGGCGTTCGCGCAGCAGGTAAAGCACATCGGTTTCACAGCCCAGCGCCTGCCCGTACTGGGCCTGAAAGGTGTCCCAGTAGCCGGTGGCATCGCTGCTGGCGGTGGGGATAAACAGGGCGCGCGGTTTTGTCCTGCCCGTCAGTTCGACAATGTGCGCGTCGAGTCCGCGTGTTTCCGCGTCACGCAGTTCGCCGCCGCCAATTGCC
>CAZKIB010000008.1:37821-38510 GCA_964552425.1 uncultured Anaerolineaceae bacterium
ATCCTGCCCATTGTCGCTACTCCCCGATGCGCCGCAGCCTGCGTAACTGAGGCGAACGCCACGCCACCAGCGCCACCACCGCCAGCGTCCCGAATCCGCCAAACACCACCGCGCCCACTGGCCCCAGCAGCGCCGCCGCTACGCCGCTTTCAAAACCGCCCAGTTCGTTGGATGTGCCGATGAATACCGTACTGACGGCTTCCACGCGCCCGCGCATATCGTCCGGCGTGTACGTCAGCAGCAGGGTGTGGCGGATAATCACGCTGATGTTATCCAGCGCGCCAAGTGTCGCCAGCATCGCCAGCGACAGCCAGAAGGACTGCGACAGGCCGAAGATAATCGTCGCCACGCCAAAACCGGCCACTGCCAGCAGCAGGGTGCGCCCGGCGTGCCGGAAAGTCTCGCGCTGTGAAAGAAACAGCGCCATCAGCAGCGCGCCAATCGACGGAGCCGCGCGCAGAATGCCCAGCCCAGTCGCGTCCGTTTGCAGAATATCGCGGGCGAATACCGGCAGCAGAAAAGTCGCCCCACCGAGCAGCACCGCGAACATATCCAGCGTGATGGACGCCAGGATAATCGGGGCATTGCGCACGAAACGGATGCCGCCGCGCAGAGCCTGCAAGGGCGGTTCATCCTGCGAGGCATAACTGACCTGCCGGCTGCGGATGAGCAGCAGCACCGTCACCAGC
>CAZKIB010000008.1:38524-38740 GCA_964552425.1 uncultured Anaerolineaceae bacterium
GGTGAGGTAGACGATTGCCGCGCTGTGCGTCAGGGCGATAATCAGACCACCAAGCGCCGGACCAAGCACCGCCGAAAACTGCCAGACGCTCGAACTCCATGTGACGGCGTTGAAGTAATGCTCTGGCGGCACGACCTGGGGGGTCAGCGCGCCTTCCGCCGGGTTGTTGAACGCCCGCGCCGCGCCGATCACCGCCAGAATCAGGTAGAGCAGCGG
>CAZKIB010000008.1:38864-44008 GCA_964552425.1 uncultured Anaerolineaceae bacterium
GCGACAGCAGCAGTACCGGGATAACCTGCACCAGCCCGACCAGCCCCAGCGCGAACGGGTCACTGGTGCGCTCGTACAGTTCCCACCCGACACTGACACTGACCATCATCTCGCCGACCTGCGCGACGAAACGCCCGCCGATCAGCAGCCGGAAATCCCGAAAGCGCAGCGCGGCATATGGGTCACGCGGGGCGAGCGGAGCCTGGGTTTTAAGGGACATGGTGAAGTACAGCCTCGATCATCGAACGATAAGCCAGAAAGAAAGTGATCTTTCAGATCGTGTGGTCGGTTAAAAGGTCAGATTATCCGGGAAACACAAACATTCATTATTGTGGCGGACCGGTTTTCTCACAACAGACCATGCAGGGCCACGTGTCCACCGGCTGGCGGGAGAAAATCAGGAGCAAATTCACTACCTGCGCGCCATCCGGTCCCCTATGCTGTAGCTATAGGCTGTTCATCGGAGGCTGTATGCGACGCCTGTTTATTCTGGCGATGATCTGGCTCCTCTGTTTCAGCAGCTTACCAACATCCGCGCAGGACACCGCTGGCTGTGAAGTGGCGCTGGAACAGTTAGCGGAAACGCTCTATCTGGACACCACCCGCGTTCCTGATGGCCTGGATCACAGCACCCTGATACGCCTGTACGACTTTCTGGAAACCCAGGTCATCCCGGACCGCTGTTCGCCGTTTCTGGAATATGTGCGCAAGCTGCCGGTGATCGTCCGCTATGTGCCCTTTTCGGAGGACGGGCAATTTCCGTTCACGACGCAGGGGTATGCCGGCTGGTGCGATCTGGTTTACGTGGACTGCGCCGCGCCGCTGGAGGGCCACTGCTTTGTGAGTATATCGCAGCAGCACGGTTCGCCGCCCACGCGGGTCTTTCTGGTGCTGGTCGCGCTCCCGGACGCGAATGCCCCGGACTATTCGATTCAGTTGTGGGGGATCACCGCCCACGAAATCGCCCACACGCTGGGGGCCATTGACGGCCCGCGTTACCCGTTTTATGAGGACGACAAGCGCCTGGCCCCGGTGGAATGCGTCAGCGACACCTACTACTGGTTTGGGATGGCGCAGGTATTTGAACCGGGCTGGCAGGGTCTTATCCGCGACGCCTGGCAGAATACCTGTGCCGTTTCCCTTTGTGATGCCCTGCGGCAGGACGTGTTTCAATTGAATTGAGGCCCGACCTGTATGATGACATTCATCACTTCCAGACGCCGCCAGAGTGGCGTATGCTTAGGATAGAAGTTACGCGGAAACAGTCCACAGCGCGCCCAAAATGCTGTGGCTCTCCGTAAAATATTTCTGTTATGCGTGGTTGATGCGTTGCAGAATGACATTCGGATACACGGGCGTTACCCATAACAGACGGTAACGCCTTTTTAGTTCTCCAAAGGAGGCCGAATTATGAAGTGCTATCGCAGATTTGGCTTCAGGGCAGCCTTGATTCTGGTCGTCCTGCTGGCTGCCATATCCGTGATAACCGTACAGGCGCAGACGGCGGGCGATTCGGACCTGCCGCTGGTGCGCATCACCGGGGACGTTCTTTATCAGCCGGAAGCGCAGCCACCGACTGTCCGGTACGATGTCCCTCTTGTGCGTATTACCGGGGATACCGGGTTTGATAAACGGGAAATCGAGTGGCACATCGTCGGGGATGTCCCGCCGGTTGTCTACACGGGGGATGTCCGCCCCGGACTGACTATCGTGGTGTCGCAGCCGCGTATAGCCGCGCCGGTTATTGTGGGCGATCCGAATCTGGAGAGCATGAAACTGATCGCGGCATTTACCGAAACACATGATGCCCGCTTCTTCGCGGAGGATGCCCGGCTGCGGGATATGTCGTTCGCCACCACGATTGAAGGCCGCACCGCGATTGGCGACTTCCTGCAAAACTACTATGGGGATGCGGGTTTATTCCGAAACGGTTATGAGGAACCGCAGCGCGTGATTGTACAGGATGACTCGATGATTATCTCGGAGTCGATCTTCTATGGCACGGCCCTGCGGCGGGATGGTTCGCTCGTCAAGGCGCTGCTCAACCCTGTTACAGTGGAAGTGCCGATGCTGTCCGTATTCGAGATTGAGGATGGAGAAATTATCAGCACCCGGCTCTACTATGATGCGGATAATCTGCTCAGTGTGTTTGACATGAGGTGACCGGCAGCCGAGCCGCCCCCGCACCTCACGGTAACAACCAGGCCGGGATTTCGTCATGGCCCACGAAGTCCTGGCCTGCTTTTTGAACAGGGCGCAGCACACCCCGCAATACCGGGGGTAGCCCGCAACCTTGCGAACGCTTACAATTAGGGGCGCGCAAGTTTTATTGGCAATAGTACAGGTAAACGCGATGACCGGAGACTCATCTATGACTCTGTTACCCCTGCACGAAATCATCAACCGGTGGTTGGATGAATATTACAGCGCGCAGCAGCCTCATGACATGGTCAAAGTGCTGTCGCGCATGGCGTGCTGCAACCTGACGGCTCTGGCAAGTGTGGCCGAGTCGTTCCCGGTGGGTGATGGCCTGGTTTATGCGGGTTATGAAGAGGCTGAGTGTTCGATCATCTCTGCATTTGTGACCTATCGTAAGGAATACCCACTGCACCGCACCGGGGCGCTGAAGTTCCGTTTTGTGCTGGAAGATGGCACACCGGGCGGGTTTGAAGCGCTGCTGGTGGCCGGGTGGGTCAGCGACGAAGACATTGGCATTCAGATGGTCGCCATCGCCAGCATGCCGCAGCCCTTCATCGCTCACTGGATGGCCTTCGAGCAGGAATGCAACCGCATCGCCAGTTCTGCCATTACCTTCCGTGACAAGGTGTATATCGTCGGCGGCGCAGAAGATTCCTTTGACGCCACCGTCGACTGGGAAGATGTCTACCTGCCAGCGGACCTGAAAGACAGCATCATTCAGGATGTGGATGCTTTCTTCGAGAAGGGCGTCAGCATCTACCAGCGGCTGAAGATCAACCCGTTCCGCAAGCTGCTGCTGGCCGGTGTGCCCGGCACAGGCAAGACTAAGCTGTGTTCGGCGCTGGCGAAATGGGCACAGGCCAAAGGCCGCTTCGTGATCTATGTGTCCGGTTCCAACCAGTTTGGAGCGAAATTCTGGAAAATTCATCAGGCGCTGGATATGGCCGCCGAGTCGGATTCGCCGACGATTGTGATTGTGGAAGAACTGGACGCCTATCTCGATGAAGAATCAAAGGCCCAGCTTCTGAATGTGCTGGACGGTTCGGAAACACCGATGAATCCAAAGGGCACGGTGATGATCGCCACCACCAACCACCCGGAGATCATCGACAACCGCGTGATGAAACGTCCGGGCCGGCTGGATCGCATTTTCATCATCCCGGAACTGGAAGACGAACACAGCGCCGAGGAGATGCTGCGGGCCTATCTCGGCGAAGCCTGGCGCGATGAACATCGCACCATCGTGCGCGACCTGCTGGGCAAACCGGCGGCGTTCATTCGCGAAGTGGCTCTTTCAGCCCTGACTGTCGCGGCGTATCAGGACATGGACGGTCTGCCGCTGGATGTGCTGGAAGCCTCGCTGGAATCGCTGGAAAAGCAGATCGAAGCCAAAGACGACTTCCTGACCGCGCACAAGCGCGCGCCCATTGGCCTCGCCCCTTCCCGCCGCAACGGGAATAGATCCTGATTTATCTCACCTCCAACAAAAATGGGGCACAGCGCATTGTGCCCCAGTGCTTCTGTCTGCGCCCCATGATTATCCAATGACCGGCAGCGCGTCACAGCTTCTGTCAGCGCTCACATAGTCGCCGCTGACCCAGCCCGTCGCATCTTCATAGCTCACCTGCCACCAGTTGTCGCCATTCTGCCCCGTAGAGATCACAGACGTATAGGCCGGAATGGTCACAATCCATGCGCCTTCCGGGTTTGGCTCGGCGCGCATGTTCAGGTTGAACTGGACCGTCAGGGCGCAGGTCTGTACGGCTGTCTGAGCCTCGCTTTCGCTGGCTTCAGCTACCACCAGCGCGGCTGTCGGTTCCAGGTCGAACATGAAAGGCGTCGGTGTCGGCAGGGGTGTCGCGGTGGCCCGCGCAGTCTGGGCGATGACCGGCGCGGCTGGCTGCTCATTTTCGACAGGCTCCTGCTGCGCAGCCGTGACGCTGGCTTCGTCTGTCGCGGGAGTTACTTCCGCATCAGGAATGACAAATGTGGGCAGTTCGCCACCTGCCGCAGCCGGGGGAGCGAACCCGGCGGGTGGGCCACCGCCCTGCGGCAGGGTTCCACCCAGAAGCCCCATAAGCAGCATGGGGGGAACATCCCCCTGAACCATGCTTGCGGCGATGGTTTCGGCGTCACCACCCAGTCTGTCCAGCATCGGCTGGGGCAGCGTGCCTTCGGTGATGGCAGTCTCCAGTGTGTCGGCCAGGGCGCTGGTGACCAGGCTCATATCGCCACCCTGAGCCGTGACCAGATCGGCCAGCGCGGATCCGGCTTCCAACTGTGCCAGAAGTTCATCATTGGTCAGGCCGGTCTGGGCCTGAAGCACGCTCTGCAATTCACTGCTGCCAGCCGTCGCCGGCATCTGCTGGCCGGTGGATGCAGCGAATGGCATCTGTTCGCCGCTGAAGGCAGCCGGCACAAGGGTTTCATCGGATATTGTGCCGCCCGCAAAACTGGCGAAATCCGCCGCGCTGACCTGGGCTGCCGCCGTACCCCCGGTAAACTGCGTGATAATCAGCGGCGTGCTGAACAGACTCACCCCCAGCAGGATACTCACGCCGAGACCGAGCGTGCCAAACGAATGGCCCAGGCTGCGTTCAGTTTTGCGGTAGTCCAGCACCACAATGACCGCGCTGATGACCAGCACGATTACTGCGTTTGCCAGAATGGCTGTAGTAAGCAGGGGCTGGCTGGCCGCGCTGACGGTATCCAGCGCCAGCGAAATCGTCGGGACGATCACCGCGAGACAGGCCAGCAGGATACTGAATGCGCCCGCGCGGGTTTTGCCACGCACGGTCTGTACGACAGCATAGACGATATAGAGCAGCGCGAGAAATGCGCTGGCGATCAACAGATTTGACATGATGCTTTGCCTTTCCTGTACATTCACTACTCATAACGGAGCGCGTCAATCGGGTTCAGCCGGGAGGCGCGGTTGGCGGGGT
>CAZKIB010000008.1:44056-47007 GCA_964552425.1 uncultured Anaerolineaceae bacterium
ACTGCCGATAGAGACAGACGCCGTGAAATCTGGAACCAGGGCGGTAGCCGCAGCCGCCGTCGCAAACGCGATCAGCACGCCGATCACGCCACCTGCCAGTGTGATGACCACCGCTTCGGTCAGGAATTGCAGCACAATATCCCAGCTTTGCGCCCCCACCGCTTTGCGCAGGCCAATCTCGCGGGTGCGTTCGTTGATATTCACCAGCATGATGTTCATAACGCCGATGCCGCCCACGATCAGCGAAATGCCGGCGACGATTCCCAGAAACAGGGTCAGCGTGCCGATAGTGCTGGTCAGGGATTCGGCAATAACCGACGCGCTGAACACGCGAAAATTATCGGTTTCACCGTCTTCGATGCCGCGCTCCTCGCGCAGCACCCGCTCCACCTGTTCGATGGCCGCGTCAATCTGGGAGCTGTCCTGCGCCAGCACCAGAATGGTGTTGACCGGGCGATCCCCGTTGACGGTGCGTTCCCCGTTCAGACGCAGTTGAGATGTGGACAGGGGCACGATCACCAGATCATCATTCTGCCCGCCGGTGTCATCCAGCACGCCGATGACCTCAAACAGCACCCGCCCTACCCGGATGTATTCCCCGACAGGGTCCGCCGCGCCAAAAAGATTCTCGACAGTTTCCACCCCGATCAAGGCGACCTGCACGTAATCGTCCGTATCAGCTTCGGTGAAAAAGCGGCCACTGGTCACTTCGCGCCCCTGAATTGCCAGATAATCCGTCGTGACACCCTGCACGCTGACGCTGAATTCGCTGCCACCATACACCACCGCATAGGTGGCGCTGGTCTGCGGCATCACCATACTGGCTGCCGGGACGCGGCTGGGGTCGGCGACAGCCTCAGCAGTTGCCAGGTTGAGTTGTTCAATGCGCCGGTTCGCGCCGGGGATCGCGCTGGCGCGGATAATCTGCGCGCCCAGGCTCTCGAACTGGCCGGTGATATAGTCCTGCACCCCCTGACCGAGCGACAGCAGAATGACCACCGCCGCCACGCCGATGATGATGCCGAGCATGGTCAGCGACGTGCGCAGTTTGTTGCCGAACAGGCTGATGAGCGCGATACGAAAATTCTCGACGATCATATTATTCGTACCTCAGCGCCTCAATCGGGCGCATACTCGCGGCGCGGTTGGCCGGGTAGATGCCGAAGAAAATTCCGATCAGGCTGCTGACCCCCGTCGCCAGCAGGGCCACGTCGGGCGTCATGACAAGTTCCAGGTCCTGGACCAGTTGGCCGCCGACCTGCATCACCGCCCACCCAAGCACAATACCGAGCAGGCCGCCCACCAGCGACAGCAGCACGCTTTCGATCAGAAACTGGCCCATAATGTCCAGCCAGCGCGCCCCCACCGCTTTGCGCAGCCCGATCTCACGGGTGCGTTCGGATACGGAAACCAGCATGATGTTCATAACGCCAATACCGCCCACCAGCAGAGAAATACCGGCCACCGCGCTGAGGAAAATCGTCAGCAGCGTCGTCGTCTGCGTAATGGATTCCAGCACATCGACCCGGTTGGACACGGAAAAGTCGGCGTTATCCGGGTCGGTGATGTCGTGGGCCTCCATCAGATAGGCTTCGACGGCGGCTGTGCCGGTTTCGATCTGGTCACGACCTGTCACCAGCACCTGAATGGAACTGACTTCATAACCGCCAGAGGCTACCCGCGCGTTATCCAGCCGGGTCTGCGCGGTGCTGATGGGGACAAGAGCCGCCTCGTTCGGGTCCTGAAAACCGGTGGCGTCCTGTTCTTCCATCACGCCGATCACCGTAAAGGTGCGCCCGCCTACCTGAACCGGCAGGCCGATGGGGTCGTAATTCGCAGTGCCGAACAGGTCCGCTACCGTGGTCGAGCCGAGTACAACGACATAAGCGGTTTCATCCACGTTCGTCTGGGTGATAAACGACGAACCCGCGCGCGGCAGCCAGTTATTCACTTCGCTGTAGTTAGCCGTGACGCCGTTAACGCGCACGGTGACGCTGGTATCCCCGGCGGTGATCGTCTCCTGCACCTGATAACTCGCCGAAACCTGGCTGATCGCGGTGGGGTCCAGGCTGGAGATGGTCGCCACGTCCTGGGTCGTCAGCGGTTGAACGGCCTTGATGATGCCGCTGCTGGGCCGCCGGCTGGACACGGTCAGGATGTTCACGCCCAGCCCTTCAAACTGCTCGGCCACGTAACTTTCCACCCCGCGCCCCAGACTCATGATGCTGATGACCGCCGCCACGCCGATCACCACGCCCAGGATGGTCAGGATGGCGCGCATCCGGTTGAGGGTCAGGCTGCCAACAGCGATGCGAAATGCCTCAATGACGTTCATTGCGCCTCCTAGTTATATTCCGCCGCTGCGCCGCCATAGTAGGCTTCCTTGAAGATGCCTTCCAGTTCTTCGGCTTCAGAGGGACGATCCGCTTCCCCGGCGACCAGCGGTTCAGCCACCTGGCGATCCGCCACAATGTTGCCGTCGCGGATCATGATGACGCGGTTGGTGTGCCGCGCGATCCAGGGGTCATGGGTGACGAACACGGTGGTGATGCCCTCTTCCTGATTGAGCCGCTGGAAAATCTGCATGACTTCCTTGCCGCTGCGCGAGTCCAGGTTGCCGGTGGGTTCGTCGGCCAGAATGAGCGCCGGTTCGTTGACCAGTGCGCGGGCAATCGCCACCCGCTGCTGCTGGCCGCCGGAAAGTTCGCTGGGCAGGTGATCGAGCCGGGCTTCCAGCCCCACCGATGTGAGCGCGGCTTTCGCCCGTTTGCTGCGCTCTGCCGCGCCGCTGTAGATGAGCGGCAGTTCGACCTGGCGCTGGGCCGTCGTGCGTTTGAGCAGATTGAAGCTCTGGAACACGAAGCCGATTTTTTTGTTGCGCACCCGCGCAAGCTGGCGTTCGCTCAGGCGGGAGACATCCTCGCCATCGAGAAAATATTCGCCGCTGGTCG
>CAZKIB010000008.1:47024-48341 GCA_964552425.1 uncultured Anaerolineaceae bacterium
CTGGTCCAGCGCGCCGAGAATATTCATCAGCGTGCTTTTGCCAGAGCCGCTCGGCCCCATGATGGAGACGAACTCGCCGCGCTTGATTTCCAGCGTGATACCTTTCAGCACATCCAGCCTGACCTCACCCATCTGATAGGTCTTGGTGATATTGCGAATGTCAATCACTGCCGGTGTGTCAGCCATCACTGCCGCTCCGTTTACGCGTTCGGTCAGGTTTAACTCAGCCATTGTGTATCGCTCCTCTTCTCGAAATCACCCCGGAGGGCCGCCCGCCGGAAAACCGCCTCCGCCACCACCGCCTGGAAAACCACCACCGCCGCCGCCCGGAAAACCGGGGAATCCCAGTCCTGAACCGCTGGCATCATCCTCATCGGCCAGCAGCACGATGGTCTGGCCCGCTTCCACGCCGGACACAATCTGGCTGTCTTCCAGTGTGCGCAGGCCGAGTGTCACGGGTACAGACTGGTATGTGCCGGGGGCAACCTGCACCATCACCGAAGTCTGCTGCGTGGCTGCATCCGTCACGATAAAGCGGTTGGGCACAGTCACAATCCCCTGCACTTCTTCCAGAATGACCGTCGCCACCACACTCATGCCAGGGCGCAGCGCGGCGCTGGTGGGGTCTACGGTGACTTCGGTGGTGTAGGTCACCAGTTCGCCGGAAGTCGTTGGGGCAATATCAATGTAGGTGATCCGCCCGCTGATAACCGCGTCATCCAGCGCCTGAATTTCCAGATCAACGCTTTGCCCCAGCGCCAGTTCGACCACGTCGGTTTCGTCAATGCTCAGGCTTACGGTGTACTGGCTCAGATCAATGAGGGTCAGGGCATCTTCCTCTTCCGGGGGCAGCGAACCCACCGTCAGGTTTTCCGAGGCGACGATGCCATCGAACGGCGCGGTCAGCACCGCCTGTTCAAGCTGCCGCCGGGCATTATCGAGGTCGAACTGGGCGGTTTCGATGTCAATATCTGCTTTGCGCAGTTCCGCTTCAGTCGGGCCGTTGAGCAGCGCTTCTAGTTCGGCCTGGGCGCTTTCAAGCTGGGCGTTGGCCGAAGCCAGCGAACTGGCATCCGGGCCTTCCGTCAGGGTCGCCTCATATTCAACCTGGGCAGACTGCACGCTCAATTCCTGATTTTCAACGCTGGCATTGGTCGTGATTTCGTTGGCATAGGCATTGTCGCCACGAAATTCCGGGTTCGGTTCAAGGCGCACGTCCCGGTTGATCTGCGACTGCCAGAGTTGATTTTTCGCCAGTTCCGCTTCGAGCCGGGCGATTTCCACATCGGCGTCGCTTGGCCGCTGCGCAGCAGAACT
>CAZKIB010000008.1:48373-48634 GCA_964552425.1 uncultured Anaerolineaceae bacterium
TCGGCCAGCTTGATGTCGATCTCGCGGGGTTCAGCCACCAGCGCATCCCGTGCAGCCTGGGCTTCCGCCAGGGCGATTTCCGCCGTGCGAATCTGCGCTTCAAGGTCGGTGGTATCCAGCCGCGCCAGCACATCGCCGGCGGAGACTGTATCCCCAACCTGAACGAGTACCTCGGCAACCGGCGCAAAAGTTTCGAATGAGAGAGCTTTTTCCTCAGCAGGCAGCAGCGAGCCTGCCGCGTTCAGGGTAACAGCCAGATTT
>CAZKIB010000008.1:48659-49023 GCA_964552425.1 uncultured Anaerolineaceae bacterium
AGATTTCCGGTGCTGACCACCAGGGTTTCCGCCACTACCGGCGCGGCTGCTGTCTCGGCACTGCCGGTCAACTGCGAATTGGCGATGGACAGCCCGCCAAAACCGATGATCGCCACCAGCGCGGCCCATGATCCCAGCCGGACGACCATACGTTTGGCCCCGGTGATGCGCCGTGTCAGCCGCCAGACGATCAGCCCGGCGACCAGCGCCAGAACCAGCGTAATGATAAGGGGGAGGATTGGTAAATTCATCATCGTACTCCTTATTCACCGGCAACTTCGACGATGGCCTGCGCGGTCATGCCGACCCGCACGCGGGGATCGTCCGTCACCAGGGCAAAGCGGGTATCGTAATTGACGATTTC
>CAZKIB010000008.1:49067-55946 GCA_964552425.1 uncultured Anaerolineaceae bacterium
ACTCAGCCACGAGATTTGTTCGACAGTGGCGGGGATTTCTAGTTCCGGCAGCGCGTCCAGCGTCACCGCAGCGGTCATACCTGGCAGCAGTTCCGCTACATCAACTTCATGCACCAGCGCCGTCAGCCAGAGCTGCGTGAGGTCCGAAATGGTCACGACCACTATCGCGGTCCCCACTGTGTCGCCCCGCTCTACATTCACCGCCGTCACAACGCCAGAGATGGGCGCGTACAGCCGGGTGCGTTCCAGCGCGGTTTCCGCTTCGGCAAGCTGCGCCTGTGCCCGCTGCACCGCGATTTCGGCGCTGTCAATTTCCTCCTGCGTCGGCCCGGCCAGCAGTTCCTCTTTCTGAAGCTGCGCCTGCTGGATGCGCACCCCGGCAGACCACTCGAACTATCCGGGTTTTGCAGTTCTTCAAGCTGCAACCGCGCAATTTCCAGTTCAAACGAGGCCGCGCCCACCGCTGCATCTTGCAGGGCGATTTCTTCTTCGGTCCCGTTCATGTTGGCGCGGGCGGCGGCTTCGGCATTGTAGGTGTTCAGCGCCTGCTGGTAACGCAGTTGGGCGCTTTCCACATCAGCGGATGACACCGTATTAGCCGCGTCACTGTAGGCCGCCTGGGCGCTGGCGATGTTAGCATCGGCCACCCGTAAGGTGCTTTCATCCGGCGGCTCGTACAGCTCATCAAGATTGATCCGGGCGCGTTCCAGGTTCAGCCGCGCCGTATCGTAATTCACCTGCGCGTCCATGCCATCCAGCCACGCCAGCAGATCACCTGCGTTTACTGAATCGCCCACATTCACCAGAATTTCCGCCACCTCACCAGAGACCATGAAGCTCACATCCGCCACCTCATTCGCCTCAATCGTTCCGAGCGCCGAAATGGTTGTGGACGTATTCGCCTCAGTGTCAAGCGCGATGGTGCGGTCAAAACCAGCCGGAGGGGTGAAGCCTTCCAACTGCGCGAAGTCCGGCATCGTGGCCGAAGTCGCAGCAGTCTGGGTCTGCGTGCTGCTCACCAGCCCGACCACCGCTGGGATGGCGAAGGTGGCAATCGCAAGGAATAACAGGACAAATTTCACGGACATTCGTTCAGCCTCCACAAGTGGCCTGATTCATCACCATTCGCATTATCGGGAAAGAGTGTGAAGAATTTGCGGAGCAACTATGCAGAACTTGTGGAGAAATGTGGAGAAATTATGAGAGGACTCTGCGGCATGTCACAGCGGCGAAGGTATTCGGCGCGTCCTGCTCAGGAAGCCTGCCAGTCGCAGCAATGGAATAATCTGTATCGTTCAACCTGAAGATCGTCTTTTTCTGACAACTGGCAACTGCGAACTTCTGAAATCAAAAAGCCCCCGACAGATGGTGTCAGGGGCTTACCAAAAAATCAACGCAGTTACTTCGTCGCCGGGCCGGTCCCGCCGTACTGCCCGCTGGCCCACACGTACACCTGTGAGTGAATTTCGCCGTCTTCGTCTGGCTGCGCCTGGTTGAACCAGTTAAACACATAGCTGGCATCGCTGATGCTCAGGTTCACGCAGCCGTGACTGCGCCGGTAGCCAAAGCCATCGTGCCAGTAGGTGCCGTGCAGGCTGATGCCGCCATCAAAATACATCACCCAGGGCACACTTTCCAG
This sequence comes from uncultured Anaerolineaceae bacterium, assembly GCA_964552425.1. GTDB lineage: Bacteria > Chloroflexota > Anaerolineae > Aggregatilineales > Phototrophicaceae. The sequence goes on from CAZKIB010000008.1 coordinate 50,707, forward strand.
CGCATAGGCATCGGGTGCGCCCGTCGCGCCGGACATGCCATCACGCTCCACCCGCGCCCAGACATCGAAGACCCCTTCGCGGGTACTCCAGTTGGGCAGGCCAGAGGCGATGAGCGTAGCAAACACCGGGACCGTGCCTTCATAAGCCACCAGCGTCTGTTCGTACAGGTCCACCGCGACCCAGCGCTGCGCCGTGACTTCTACGGGCCGCTCGGCCAGTTTGGGGATCGCCAGTGAACGCTGCTCAATCCACTGGTCCGGCCCCACCAGATACCACAGCCAGCCGTCAGTATGGCGCACTTCCGCAAAAATATTCACCATATCGTAGCGGAATTTGACGACGCCCGTTTCCATCGACTGTTTCGCGCCCGGCTGTGGCACCGTCACCAGGTCGCCCAGCACCCAGCCGAAATGATTCTCCAGGCCGCCGAGAAGCTGCACGCCATGAAATTCGGAGGCGGGCTGGTACTTGAGGTCTTCGGTACTCATCCACTGGCCGCTGCGGTTCAGCACCCAGCCATCGGTTCCATCAATCGCGTGGATGAAGTTAAACCCGGCCGGCATCTGCCCGATGGGGTTGCCATTGGGCGCGTCATACAGCAGCGGGCTTTCATGTTCGACTTTCCAGAATTCGTAACTGCTCAGGGTGAAACGATCCACGCGAATGGGTGTCACCACCGGCCTGGGATAAGCCTGCATCACCTGCAAGCAGGCAGCGCTGGCTTCAAGATTATCCGGCGCGATGTCGGCGCAGGCGGCCCGAAAATTATCGACAGCCAAAGCAGGGGTCGTCACCGCCATAAACAGGCTGATGACGAGCAGGGTGAGGGCGATCAAACGCGGCTTCATGATACGTTTACGGCTCCCACAGAAACTTAATTGGCAACAGGACGACAAAACGCCCTGAATATTACCACATCTTTTTGACATCTTTCAGCCCGGTTTGCCGACGTTTTGCCAACGCCTGTCCAGCGGAAATCAAAAAGCGACCACGTAGGCCGCTTCTGTTCAATGAAATTCAGCCATTATTCGGCGACGACAGTGACCGTGATTTCGTCGCGGTAGCCCTCGCCTTCCAGCGCGGTATGTGCGCCATCGGCGAATTGCAGCCGCAGCGTGTACGTGCCCGGCTCCAGCGTGATCGTGGTGCTGAGCGCGCCCGTGCCATAATGCAGGTGGGTTGCATCATTGGGGATAATTTCGCCGGGTTCCACAAACGGTTCATCAACCAGCACGTGGAAATGCCCCGCGCCCTCATGCACCGCGCCGGCGGCTTCCACCATCAGGTTGATCGCCGCGAATGACACCGTGAAGGTGGTGGGCACTTCCGCGCCGTCCACTGGCTCCACAAATTCGACGCTGACCGGGAGAGCGGCAGACCGGGCAGGAACCGGGGTCGGTGCGGCAGGGACTTCAGCAGCGGTTTCCTGTTTGTCCGCGAGAGTCAGTTCCTCCGGCGCGGCAGCCGGACTGCCGGGCAGCACCAGCAGCAGCAGAATGACAAAGCCCCCGAAAAACACCAGTATCGGGCCGAACCAGCCTTCCATCCCGCGCCCCTCTGGCGCAGGCAGTTGTTTCATTTCTTCAGCCATCGATGTGACCTCCTCTGAAGGCAAAAATGTAACGCAAAGCGCGGTTTGCCGCAAAGCCCGTCGCGCTCCATTATCTCAGGTGTGGCCCCGGTCAAGCCAGTCCTGAACCTGGTCCTGCCAGTCTGGCATTTCTTCCGCGAATCCGCTGGCGCTGGACAGCACCCGCCGGGCCACCACTGTTTCAATCTCAGCCGGTTCATGCGCGATGGCTGCCAGCAGATGCCGGGCGCAGCGCAGGTCGCCCAGCGCCGCCAGCAGGGCCGACGCCGAACTGATGCGCAGTTCGGCATTGCCCTTTTCATTGGCGATTTCCAGAAAGTCAGCGGTGGTTTCCCACCCCGGCATGGCGGACATATCCGTTCGCAGGGACTCCGCAAACGTCAGGTTCCAGCCGGCCAGCACCTGTTCACTTTCGGCCACCAGCCCCGCCAGGATGTCGCGCACGACTGCCGCGCGGTTATCTGTCACGGCCTGTACGCTCATCTGCTGCGCCAGCGCCTGAATATCCGCCTCGGTCAGCGTCACGCCTCGTTCGGCCAGCAGCCGTTTGTACTGCCGCAGCAAAATCGCCAGCAGTTCAGAAAGTGGAGCCTGTCGCAGCGCCTGTGCGCGATCTCGCATGGAAAAGTCCTGCTTCGACTAAAGACTATCGACTACAGACTGAATTATAGCGCACATCAGGTGCTTGACACGTACAAAAATATTTTTATAATAAAAATAAGTTTTTGAATATCCGTTCTAAAAGGCAGTTATGCAGGACGTATTTTATATTGATGATCTGGAACAGGCGACGGCGCTGCTCAAACCGCTGCGCATCGAACTGGTGCGACGGCTGGATGACCCACACACCTGCCCGGAACTGGCGGAATTTTTCGGGGAGACACCGCAGAAAATCTATTACCACATCAAAGCGCTGGAAACCGCCGGGCTGGTGGATAAGGTCGATGAACGGCGCGTGCGCGGTGTGGTAGAAGGTTACTATCAGGCCAGGGCGCGTTCCTACTGGCTGGCTCCCCGGCTGGTCCGGCAGATTGGCGGGCAGAAAATGACCGGCGATCAGGTCAGCCTGCGGGTGCTGCTGGAACTGGCGGAAGAGATGCACGATGACATTGGACGGCTGGCCCATGCGGTTGAAGCCGGCACGGACATCCCTTCCCTGTCCCTCTCGGCGCATATCCACCTGCCCGCCAGCCGGCGCGCCGAATTTTTGCAGGAAGTGCAAAGCGCATTCCAGAAGATCGCCGCGAAGTACGGCGTACCTGCCGATGATCTCGATATTGTGGACGAGCAGGGCTTTCGGCTTGTGCTAGTCTGTTATCCCAAACAGGAGGCAGCGGGTGATTCAGAAAGTCAGTCTTAAGGACAAGTTCAGCCTGTTCAGCGACCACTGGAGTCCGAAGATCGCTGGCACAGTCAACGACTTTCATATCAAGCTGGTGAAAGTGCAGGGCGAGTTTGTCTGGCATCATCACGACCATGAGGACGAACTGTTCCTGGTGGTGCAGGGCCAACTGCGCATCAACCTGCGCGATCAGGACGATGTTGTGCTGGACGAAGGCGAATTGGTGATTATCCCACGCGGCGTGGAACACCAACCGGTGGCAGAGCAGGAATGCCATATCGTGCTGTTTGAACCCGCCGGGACGCTGAACACCGGCAATGTCCATGAAGCGCGCACTGTTGAAGAACCGGGCACAATTTAGGAGCCAGACTGATGACTGAAAAACCACCGCTGCGGGTCCAGATCAGACTGAACCATTCACCGGAAGCCATCTTCACGGCGCTGACCGGCAGCCGGGCGCTGGAAGCATGGTTCGCCGAATTTGCCGAGGTAGACCTCGCGGGCAGGCGCTACGATTTCTGGGGGCGCTTCACACCGGAGAACCCGAACCGCGAAACCGGACGCCACGACCTGCTGGCCGTTCAGCCCAACCACAGCCTCAAGTACGCCTGGCAGTGGGGCGACCAGCCCACAACGGTGGAGATGACGCTGCACCCGCGCGGCGCGCAGACTATCCTGGCGGTGGAACATATTGGCGGGCATCACGGGTCCCATCAGACCAGCCTGTACACGCTGGAAGATGTCTGGTTTCTCTCGCTGGAAAACCTGCGCCGCTATCTCGACGGCAGACCGTGCGAGTCACGGGTGGATTTTTCGCAGCCGATGATGGGTGACATTCGGCACAGCATCGACATTGACGCATCCCCGGAGCGCGTGTTTGAAGTGCTGACCCGCCCCGATGAGATGGAGCGCTGGATGGCGAGTGCGGCGCGGGTCGAACCGCGCACAGGTGGCGATTACGATCTCGGATGGGGCGTGCCGGTCAAAATTCTGGAAATTGAAGCCGGGCATAAACTGGCCGTTGAGCTGCCCGCCGAAACCGGCCAGAACCAGATGGTCACCTGGACACTGGAAGAGGCCGGCAGCAAAACGCGGCTGACGATTGTTCACAGCGGTTTCGCGCCGGACGAATCCAACAGCGGCCTGAAAGCTGGCTGGCGCAACTACATCGGCTGGGTGCGTTCAGTATCCGAATATGGGCCGGACTGGGAACCGGCGCTTGTCCCGCTCGTCTCTGAATCCGCCATGATTTACCCCGCCGCCATCGCCCGCGCACAGGGCGATCTGGTCTGGAAATAACACCAATGCACAGCTAACGAATACGGATTCATTCAATCAAAAAAAGGAGAATATCCCATGAAGCTCGGCACCTATGTGGAAGTGCGCGCGGCGGCAGCCAATATTGCCAGCGCTCAGGCGGCCTTTGAGAAACTTGGACTTAAAAAGATTGCGGACACGGTCTTCACCGATGGGGGTTTGAACATCGGCCTGCAAACTGACGCGCTGGCTGGCCCGACTCTGGCGTATTCTGGCAGCAACCTGGATGACATCCGCGCCGCTGGAATCGCGGTAAATGGTGACACGATCACCTCGCCGGAAGGGGTACACCTGCTGCTGTCCAAACAGGTCGCCCCCGCGCCCATGCCCGAAGGCGATATTATGTCGCGCAAACCCATCTCGCGGATGGGTAAATTCGGGGAATACGCGATTCCCACCCAAAACTTCGATACTTCGGTGGCCTTCTGGAAAGCGCTCGGCTTCGAGCAGCTTCATGCCGCCAGCGAACCCTACCCCTGGGGTATTTTCTCCGATGGGCTGATCGTCGTGGGCCTGCACCAGCCCGACCCGGCATCCGGCCAGCCCATGTTTTACGAGCCGCACATCACTTACTTTTCTGGCGACATGGCAGACCGCATCGCCGCGCTCAAGCAGGACGGTTTCGCCATCAGCGATGTGCTGCCAGAGTATGAAGGGCGTGTGGTCAACGCCAGCATGACCGGCCCCGGCGATCTCAGGATATTCCTGTTTCACGGAGAGATTTGAAATGCTCCTGCTGCCGGATTACCACTGTTTTGAGGGCCGCCAGCGTGACACAGCCCCGCTGCAAAACGCGCTGGCCTATCAGGGCATCGCCGCGCCGCATACCGGCCTGCCCATCACGCAGGCGCTGCTGTTTGGTGTAAGCGGGGGCATCGTCGCCGGGTATTTCACGTTCGAGTATCAGGGCTACGACCCGGCCCTGCACTTCATCACCCGGAACAGTTTCGAACCGGCGCAGACCATCATGGCGCAGTTGGGCATTCAGA
>CAZKIB010000008.1:56007-56283 GCA_964552425.1 uncultured Anaerolineaceae bacterium
AGAGCGGCAAACCGGCGCTGGCCTGGGCCGATGTGTTCAGCCTGCCATACAACAATTTTTCGCCACAGGACGACGCCTATGGCATGTGGCTGGTGCTGGTGTTCGGGTATGATGCCGATGGCGCGCATATCGCGGATCGTGCCCGTGTGCCGCTGCATGTGGACGCCCCGACGTTTGCCGCCGCGCGCGGGCGGGTGAAATCGAACAAAAACCGGGTCGTGACAATCGAATCGATTGACCTGAGCCGGCTCCCGGAAGCCGTCGAAAATGGCATCC
>CAZKIB010000008.1:56304-60615 GCA_964552425.1 uncultured Anaerolineaceae bacterium
AACATGACCGAAAAGCCGCCCAAAAAACCGATGGAAGGCAAATTCGGGCTGGTGGCTTATCAGAAATGGGCCGAACTGCTGGCGGATACAAAAAGCAGGCAGGGCTGGGCCAGACACTTCGCGCCCGGTGTCCGTATGTATGCGGGTCTGAAATCAGCCTATGATTATCTGCATACCTGGGATTACGGCGGGGCTTATTCGCGCCGGGACTTTGCCGATTTTCTGGACGAAGCGGCAGTTATTCTGCATAAATCCGCGCTTACTGAAGTTGCCAGCGGCTTTCGCGGGGCGGCACTGTGTTGGGAGAAGCTCGAAACCGCGCTGCTGCCAGACGAAGTGGAACCCCTGAAGGAAACCCGAGACCTGATCCGAACCGAAGTCGATCTGTTTATCACACAGGGCGCAGCATCACTGGATGAACGCCGCCAGATCAGCCAGCGTCTGAAGGCCATCCGGCAGGCCATGGATACTCATTTTCCGTTGAGCGAGACCGTAGCGGCAGCCCTGCGCGATCATCTGCGGGAGGCCGTGCTGGCGGTTTATGCTGCGGAGGCAGAAGCGATAAATCGTTTGAAGGCAGCGATGAATTAATGGCGAAAGAACCCGTACAGCGTCAACCGCACGGGTTCTTGTTTTACATTTGGAGGTTAGCGCTCCTTATCGGCAGTCAGGCGTGCCGCGCAGTCCGGGCAGGCGGTTACTTCGCGAACGATTTCGTACCCGCTTCCGCCGGGATCATCCCGGTATTCCACTTTTCGTTCGTGTACAAAACGATTGGCTCTGGGCCTGAAGGGATAGCTGCGAGGACGGGTTTCAACCACGATCCGTGCAGCTTTAGTCCTGGCAGGTGCAACTTTCTGGCAAATTTCGCATCGATACATGTCCTTTCAGCCTATGAGTCAGCTCTTGAGTCGGCTATGCTCAAAAGGATTGGGGAGTAACCTGAAAGTTTGGTGAGATGGGACAGGTAAAACCGAATTGTACGGGACAGACAATCAAGGCGGAGCGCGGATCGGGGGTTTGAGTTGAGTGGTAGTCAACCTTCACAGCCAATATTGGGGATTGCTCCCGGAACCTCAAAGGCGGCTGATTTCTTGAGGCTAATTGAATATTCAAATTCAGTATAAACCTTTGAGTGTGAAAAATCACCCCCGCGTATTTGTTGATGAAAATAAAATAAACACCCTTTGAAACAGCATTTCTTAATGTGTCGCACTGGGCGGACATGCTAAAATAGCCTCATTGATGAAAGCGTTTAACGGGGGTAAAATGCCTCCATTGTGTGTCTGGCACTCAACCTGTACATTGAGGGGGTCTCTTGGTCAAACTAACGGAAAGCCAATCGCCGCGTGTTCGTGAAGATGTCACCCGCCAGCATGTGCCCTGCAATCTGTGCGGCAGTGACGCCCGCCAGCCCTACTGCCCGGAAAACGGGCTGGGACTGGTGCAGTGCCAGAACTGCGGTTTTGTCTACGTCAGCCCACGACCAGACGCCAAAGAACTTTACGCCCTCTACGGTGAAACCTATTTCCACAATAACGAATCCGGCGTGGTTGGTTATTCCAATTACATCAGGGATGAACCGAATATCCGCCGCACGGCCCGCCGCCGCCTTGAACATCTGGGCCAGTTTGTGCGGCCTGGCAAACTGCTGGATGTGGGCTGCGCCACCGGCTTTTTTCTCGATGAAGCCGTCAAACAGGGCTGGGACGGGGAAGGTCTGGATGTGTCATCCTTCGCGGTGGATTATGCTCATGAACACTTCGGGTTAAAGACGTATCATGGCGCGCTGACTGAACTGGAATTTCAGACCGGCGCTTATGATCTGGTGACCATGTGGGACGTGATTGAGCATGTGCCCGACCCGACCACCTATGTGCGCCGCGCTGCCGAACTGCTGCGTACCGGCGGGGTGATCTCGCTGGCGACACCCGACGTGGACAGCATCCCCGCGCGGCTGGCGGGCCGGCGCTGGGTAGGCTTTAAGCTGTCCGAGGAACATGTTTACTATTTCTCGATCAAAACGCTGACCCGCATGTTGAACGATGCCGGGTTCGAGGTAGTCAGCGTGCGGCACATCGGCAAGTACGTACCCTTCAGCCTGTTCCGTGATCGATTGGGCATGTACTTCCCCTGGCTGGCGAAAGCGCTGCAAATCGGTGAAAAGGCGCTGGGCCTGTCAGAATGGGCGCTGTACATCAATCCTTTTGATATTGTGCAGGTGACAGCGCGCAAACGCTGATCGGAATGTTCAGGGCGATAAGCGTGTCGCCCTCTCATCATGCTTCGACAAATCCTCAAGTATAAACTCCCGCTTGTCCTCATGCTGGCGATTGTGGCCCGGCTGACCGTGCTGCTGGCTTTTCCGCAGGTGTTCGCCTTCGACCAGACCGGCGCGATTCACGGCTCGGACGCTTACGATGCCTACGCGCAGAATCTGCTGGCGACGGGAGTGTATGGCCGTGAACCCGGTGTGCCGGATGCCGCTATCCCGCCGCTGTACAGCTACGCGCTGGCAGGGGTGTACAGCCTCCTGGGGCGCGGCTCTATGCAGGTGGGCCTGTTCCACATCCTGCTGGATGTCGCCTCGATCATCATGCTCTATCACATCGGCAAACGTCTGCTGCCGCAGGGCGAATGGGCCGGGGCGCTGGCGGGCCTGTTTTACGCCCTGTATCCCTACCTGATTTTCCAGAATCTCACGCTGATCGACACGCCCTTTTTTATGCTGCTGCTGCACGCCTTTGTGCTGCTGATGGTGCTGCTGCGCGAGCGCCAGCCGCTCGATCAATGGACCTGGCTGCTGGCTTTTCTCGGCGGTGTCGTGCTGGGTCTGTCCGTGCTGGCGCGGCCCATCACCCCGCCGCTGGCCGTGCTGGTGGCGCTGTGGTTCCTCTTCCGGCTCAGTTTATGGCAGACTATTTTGCGGCTGCTGCCGGTAGCAGCCCTCAGCGCGCTGGTGCTGGCCCCCTGGATTATCCGTAATTATCAGGTGTTCAACGCCTTCGTACCGATGACCACCACATCAGGCGCGAATTTCTGGCAGGGCAACAGCGAGTACACCGTGCGTTACTTCCGCGCCGGCTATGATGTGCAGTGGACTGCGCCGGAACTGACGACACCGGACCGTAACAGCCGCGAGGCCGATGCGGAACGTTTCGCGCTGGCGCTGGACTGGCTGCGCGCCAACCCCGATAAAATCCCCGAACTGCTGTGGGTCAAGTTTCTGGTGTACTGGAGCATCGACATTACGCCGCGCCTCAACCCGGTGGAAGGCCAGCTTCCCCGGCTGGATTACGAAGGCAATGTCATCCCCGAAGAGGGTGACGAACTGGCGCTGGGCGGGCTGCCACCCGGCGACCCGGTGGGCGTGTACTCCACACCGTTGTTCGACCAGATTGGGCGGACGATTCACCGGTTCTACTGGGGGGCGCTGCTGCTGCTCGGACTGGCTGGGGTCGGGCTGACAGTGCGGCACTGGCGAGAAGTGTCGTTATTATGGTTCGTGCAGATCAGCATGACGCTGGTCTACCTGGTGTTCCACCCCTCCACCCGCTACCGCGTCCCTACCGACCCCATGTGGTTTCTCTTCTCCGCTTACGCGCTGCTGTGGCTGTGGGGCTGGTGGCAAAAGCGAACCCATGCTCGAACCTCGCCGACTGGTTGACAACCCCTTGCTTCTCACGCGATAATAATCCTGTCGCTCAATAATTATCGGCAGGATAAATGCCCTCATGTTTGTTCAGAAAACCGTCTTTATTAGCTATCGGCGGACGAACGTGTACATGGCGCGGGCTGTGCAAAAAGATTTGCAGCACCGGGGTTACGATGTTTTCTTAGACTATGAGTCCATCGATTCAGGCGCGTTTTCGCGTATCATCCTCGGTCAGATTGAAGCACGTGCCCATTTCCTAATCATATTGACGCCAAGTGCTCTGGAACGCTGTACAGATTCTGACGACTGGCTTCGGCGTGAAATCGAACACGCGATGCGTCACACACGTAACATTGTACCTTTGATGTTTGATAGTTTCGATTTTGCCAAAGTGAAGCATTGTCTGGTCGGGGATTGGATGCCGTTACTTCGAGACTACAACGGAGTTGAAATCCATCCTGCGTATTTTGATGAAGCAATAACCCGGCTTCACAATCGATTCCTTAACAAACCATTGGAAATGATTTTGCATCCCACTCCTCGTGCACATAGGAATATTGTTCAAGAACGAGTAGAACAAATTAAGCAAGTCCACAACCCACTCTCGAACAAGTCAAAGCAGAAGTGGTCTACCCCCAGTTTTATGGAGTAACAAC
>CAZKIB010000009.1:0-2205 GCA_964552425.1 uncultured Anaerolineaceae bacterium
GACCTACCCCTACATCGGCGCGGCGGCCCCGAAGCGCTTACAGGAAAAAGACGCTGACATCATCAAGTACGAACTTGGCTGTAATATCGTGCGCACGTCGCACTACCCGCAGTCACCCCACTTCCTGCGCCGCTGCGACGAGATCGGCCTGCTGGTGTTTGAGGAAATCCCAGGATGGCAGCACATCGGCGATGAGGACTGGCAGGGCATCAGCCTGCGCGATGTGGAGGCGATGATTCTGCGGGATCGTAATCACCCCTCGATTGTGCTGTGGGGTGTGCGTATCAACGAATCGAAGGATAACACCGCCTTTTACACCCGCACCAACGAACTGGCCCACAAGCTTGACCCCACCCGGCAGACCGGCGGTGTGCGCTACTGGCAGCACAGCGAATTTCTGGAGGATGTCTACACCTTCAATGATTTCTCCAACAGTGTGCAGGAGCCGGTGCAGACTCCCCACCTCGTCACCGAGTTCAACGGGCACATGTTCCCCACTAAGTCGTTCGATCAGGAGGAGCGCGCGGTTGAACATGCTCTGCGCCACGCCCGCGTACAGGACAAACAGATGGGTATGGATAACGTGACGGGGGCGATTGGCTGGTGCGCCTTTGATTACAACACACACCGTGAATTCGGCTCCGGGGATCGCATCTGCTATCACGGGGTTATGGACATGTTCCGCCTGCCCAAGTTCGCCGCCTATTTTTACGAAAGCCAGATCAGCCCGGCAGTGCGTCCGGTGCTGCGCGCGGCGACCTACTGGACGATGGGCGATGTCAGCACGGGCGGAATCAACCCGCTGGTGATTTTCAGCAACTGCGATGAAGTTGAGATGTTCACGGGCAACGAGCGCGTCGGGAAATACCAGCCTGACCGCGAACAGTTCCCCAACCTGCCTCACGCGCCGTTCATCATCAAGGGGCTGAACCTGCTGTGGGGCGGGCACAAGTTCGATGATCTGCGGCTGGTCGGCTACCTCAATGGTGAGGCCGTGATTGAGCAGCGCATGTCCACCGCCGGCGTGCCCAACCAACTGGTGCTGGCAGTCGATGATACCGAAATCAGGGCGGATGGCGCGGATATGACCCGGCTGGTATTCAAAATCACGGATGAATATGGCAACCGCCTGCCCTACACCAATCAGGTCGTGTCTTTTGAGATTAACGGCCCGGCGCAGTTGATCGGCGAAAATCCCTTCGCGCTCATCGGTGGACAGGCCGCGTTGTACATCAAAGCCGGGCACGAACCGGGAATTGTCACGGTGCGGGCCACCACCCCCCGGCTCAAACCCGCCGAAATACAGGTAAACACCCGATAGGTTGCAGACCAATGGACGCAGCGAATTGCGTCCATTTTGTTGTGCGCAGATTGCAACCAGAATATAATCAAATCGTAAGCAAACGAAAGCAAACGAAATCACTTAAAGGACTGTCCCCATGCCACAAAATCTCTGGAATGACGCTGACGCAGCCAGACTGCCTGATCTGGAAGGGCTGGTATATCGCAGCAATATCCTGGGCCGTGACCGGGCCGTGGTGAATATTTACGGCGGGAATACCAGCGCCAAAATCATGATGACCGATCATGTGGGGCGGCAGGTCGAGGTGCTGGCGGTCAAGGCGTCCGGGTCGGACGTGCTGACCATCAAGGAACCGCAGTTCGCCCTGCTCAAAATGGACGAGATCGAACCGCTCTACCAGCGTGACGCAATGACCGACGAAGAAATGGTCGCTTATCTGGAACGAACCTGGTTTGAGCAGGGCCGCCCGCGCCAGAGCATCGAGACGCTGCTGCACGCTTTTGTGCCGGGCAAGCATGTCGACCACACCCACCCCGACGCGGTTATCAGCCTGATGTGTGTCGACAATGCGGAGGAAGAAGCCCGCAAGGTCTACGGTGAGCGCATGGCCTATGTGCCGTATATCCGCCCCGGCTTCACCCTCAGCAAGTGGATCGGCGGTAAGGTACGTGATAACCCGAAGATCGAGTGCGTGGTGATGGGCAAACACGGGCTGGTGACATGGGGGCCGGACAGCAAAACCACCTATGAAACCACCCTGCGCATTATTCAGGAAACTGAGGATTACATCGCCGACAAAAAGAAGGGCAAAAAAGTCTTCGGCGATCTGAAAGTGCCCGGCCTCACCCAGAGCGAACGTCAGGACATCATGGCTGAGGTGCTGCCGGTCATTCGCGGCGCGG
>CAZKIB010000009.1:2218-5013 GCA_964552425.1 uncultured Anaerolineaceae bacterium
ACCACCATCCTGCAATATGACGATAGTGATGTGGTGCTGGCGATGGTCGGCGCGGAGAAGACACCGCAGGTCAGCCAGATCGGCGCGGCCTGCCCGGATCATCTGGTCCACGTCAAACGCCAGCCGCTGTTTGTCGACTGGCAGCCGGCGGAGGGCGTCGAAACACTCAAGGACAAGATTCGCCAGGGTGTGCAGGACTACGAAACCCGTTACGTGCAGTATTTTGATGAGAATAAAAACGAAGGCGATGAACTGCGCGATGCTGCCCCGCGTGTGATTCTGATCCCCGGCCTGGGCATGGTCAACACCGGCAAGGACATCACCAATGCCGATGTCAGCCGCCAGTTGTATCACCGCGCCATTGCCGTGATCGGTGACAGCGAAGCGCTCGGCGGGTTCGTCAGCCTGACCGCTAACGAAGCCTATAACATTGAATACTGGCCGCTGGAACTGTACAAGCTCAAACTGGCCCCACCAGACCGCGATTTCGCCGGGAAAGTGGTGTTGATTACCGGCGCAGCCAGCGGCATCGGGCGCTCTACCGCCTACCGGCTGGCCCAGGATGGCGCGCATGTGGTCGTGGCCGACATCAACGCCGAGGGCGGTGAGGAAACTGTAGCCACGATTGAGAAGAAATATGGCAAAGGCCGTGCCATGTTCGTGCATACCAATGTCACGAGCGAAGAGGCGGTCCAGAATGCGCTGCGCCAGACCGTGCTGAAGTATGGCGGGCTGGATGTGCTGGTCAACAACGCAGGAATCGCCGGCGGCGCGTCCATTGAAGACACCACGCTGGCGATGTTCCAGCGCAACATCGACATTCTGGTGACAGGCTACTTTCTGATGGCCCGCGAAGCCTTCAGGGTCATGAAAACGCAGGGCATTGGCGGAACGATGGTGTTCGTCGGCAGCAAGAACAGCATCGCTGCTGGCAAGGGCGCCGCCGCCTACAGCGCTGCCAAAGCCGCCGAAGTCCACATGGCGCGCTGTCTGGCCGAGGAAGGCGGGGCGCTGGGTATCCGCGTCAACTCCGTATTGCCAGATGCGGTCATTCAGGGCAGCGCCATCTGGAGCAGCGAATGGAAGGAAGCCCGTGCCAAACAGTACGGCATCAAAGTCGAGGAACTGGGCGAGTTTTACGCCAAACGGAATGTGCTGAAAGCCGAAATCTACCCGGAAGACATCGCGGAAGGCATCGCGTTTCTGGCCGGGCCGCGCAGCAGCAAAACCACCGGAACCATGCTGCCTGTCGATGGCGGCGTGACCAACGGCTACGTGCGGTAAGCCCCCTGAAGTCTCTGAAATCAGCCCTCCGCATCCCTCGCGGGGGGCTTTTTTGTTGCGGTATACCCCCATAAATAAGGGACTTGAACCAGACTATATAACCTCATACGATTACAATAAGCTGTAAAATAGCTCGTCAGAGTATGAGGTCATAAAATATGTTCGGCTCAAATGTCATCGAAGTGTTTCTGGGACTAATTCTCATATATCTGGTTCTGAGCATCATCACATCAACGATTACCGAAGGTATCGCGCATTTCCTGAACATGCGCGGCCAGAACCTTTATCAAGCCATCGAGCGGATGCTCAATGATCCAAACATGCTGGCAAATCTGTATAAGCATCCTCTCATCACGTCCATGTCAACAAATAATGAGCGCAAACCGAGTTACATCCCGCCGCACACATTTGTCAATATTCTGCTGCAAATGCTGGTGGCCGACCCCAATGGCAAGGGAACGCTGGATGCACAAACCCAGGCTGCCCTGCAAGCGCTTGACCCCAAAGATCGACTGGCACAAACGCATCAGGCTGAATTACAGGCGTTCAAAGCATCTCAGTTTGCTGCCTTAAAAACAGCGGTTCAAGCGCAGGACAAGCTGCTGGGCAAGGCACTTCAGGCGCTGCTGGCGGATGCCGATCAGGATATTGAAATTGTCCGTAAGAACATCGAAACCTGGTTCAACGACAATATGGAACGGGCCAGCGGCTGGTATAAAGCAAGCGTTGGCCGCATCACAGTAGGAATTGCGCTGCTGCTGGCGCTCCTCCTCAATGTGGATTCGGTTTACATCTTCACACAGCTTGCCAACAATCCCTCGGCGCGGGCCATCATTGTCGATCTGGCCGAAGACATCGCGGTTCCTGAAGGCAGCGAAGCCAGCGTTAACGGCGTACCGGAAATTGATACGACGCGGATTCAGAAAGAATTCGAGCGGCTGCAACTGCTTGGCTGGCCTACCCCGATTGGAACGAACGCGGCAGGAAGCGATCTGTATGACCCCGCCGATGGCCGCCATTTTCCACAGGATACTCAGGGAGCTATCTCAAGAATCATTGGATGGGTCATCACCATGGCCGCTATCACCTTCGGCGCGCCTTTCTGGTTTGATCTGCTGAACAAACTGGTCAACCTGCGCTCCACTGGGAAACCGGTGTCCACACAGCCTGAAAATTCCACATCAAATCCTGCGTCTGAGAAACAGGTCAGAGGCCAGACCGCTCAAACAGCCAGCAGCGTTCTGTTCTCCAGAGTCAGGGATACGGCAGCAGTATCCCTGACTTTATCACGGACCAGAATCACCTCTCATCCTGAAACGCGACTCAGGTTATAATAGCGGCGACATTCACCGAGGGAACTCATCCATGACCTATACGCACGACACATTCCTCAGCCCCTTTACGTGGCGCTATGGATCGGATGCGATGCGCCATATCTGGTCGGAAGTCCACAAGCGGCGTACCTGGCGGCGCATCTGGGTGGCGCTGGCGGCAGCGCAGCAGCAGGCCGG
>CAZKIB010000009.1:5133-6130 GCA_964552425.1 uncultured Anaerolineaceae bacterium
GGCCGAGGTGCGCACCTATGCGGAGCAGTGTCCGGTGGGCGGCGGCGTCATTCATCTGGGGGCGACCAGTATGGACGTGGAGGACAACGCTGAGGCGCTGCGCGTGCGCCAGAGTCTCGACCTGATTATCCAGCAGATGCATGATCTGTTGGGCACGTTCGCGGAAAAAATCGAAGCTGAGGCCGAACACGTCTGCATGGCCTTTACGCATTTGCAGCCAGCCGAACCTACCACCGTTGGCTACCGACTGGCGATGTATGCTCAGGATTTGCTGGCGGATTATGAACACCTGAAGCAAGCACGGGCGGAACTGCGCGGCAAAGGCTTCAAGGGCGCTGTCGGCACATCGGCATCCTACAGCGAGCTGCTGGTGGGAACTGCTTTCACCCCTGCGATGCTGGAAGCGCATGTCATGCAGGCGCTCGATTTGCAGCCGTTTCTCATCGCCACACAGACCTATACCCGGCGGCAGGATTGGGCGATACTCAGCGCGCTTTCTGGCCTCGGCCTGACAATTTACAAGCTGGCTTTTGATCTGCGGTTCCTTCAGTCGCCACCGATTGGCGAATGGGCAGAACCGTTCGGCCAGCATCAGGTCGGCTCATCCGCCATGCCGTTCAAACGCAACCCGATCAATGCGGAAAATATTGACAGTCTGGCACGCTATCTGGCGGGGCTGCCCCATACGGCGTGGGACAACGCCGCGCACAATCTGCTGGAACGCACGCTGGATGATTCGGCCAACCGCCGCGTGATTCTGCCCGAAGCATTTCTGACGGCTGAGGAAATCCTGCGGCGCGCACAGCGCATCGTCAGCGGGCTGCGCATTGACGCCGGGGCTATCCGCCGCAACGTCCAGATATACGGAACATTCGCCGCGACGGAGCGTGTGCTGATGGCTGCTGCCCGCGCAGGGGGTGATCGTCAGGAACTACACGAGGTGATCCGCCAGCACAGCCTGAAGGCGTGGGACGCGCTGCGCCAGGGCCAACCCAAT
>CAZKIB010000009.1:6185-12588 GCA_964552425.1 uncultured Anaerolineaceae bacterium
GATCTGATGGATGCGACCCATTATGTCGGCGATGCTCCCGCCCGCGCGCGCCAACTGGCCGGGCAGATTCGTGGCGCAGTCAGCCCACAGTAGGGGTTGTCGTGCAGCGCCTATCACGTCATAATAGAGGAAATTGATCAGGAAAAACCGATGCCCAGAATTGCGGTCATTACAGCAGACGATAACCCGAATTTTCATGCTCTGCTAGAAGCCCACCAGGAACAGAATCTGAAAGATGGCGAGGTGACACTGGTCGCGTCCAGCGGGGAAAATCCGCTCAGGCAGGCACGCGAGGCCGGTATTGAGACTCTCGAACTGCCCGCCGGGAGCGCCTGTGATGGCGAACTGGCAGCCAGACTCGCGCCCCATAAACCGGACCTGATCGTCGCTCTGGATGACCCGCATCACTTCGATGCCGCGTTTCTCAGAAAATTTCCCCGTAAAGTCATCGCGGTGCATCCGGCGCTGGCCGGGCAGTTTCCTGCGCCAGATGCCATCCAACAGGCTTATGAAGCTTTCCAGAAACAAGAAATCAAATGGAGCGGGTGCAACATCCATTACGTCGGGCCAAATGGCAGTACGGCGGAAGTCATGCGCCAGATTGTCGTGCCAGTGGAACCGAAAGAACCGCTGGATCACTTCACTGCCCGTGTGCGAAAGAGCGAAAAATGGCTGCTGTTGAAGGGAGTCAAGCAGTTTTTGTACGAACTGCGGAATCGAAAACCCCGACACACAGCCGCTCAATCACAATCCTAGCCACCCGATGGGGTGGCTTTTTTATGGTCAGGGATCAAACAGGAGGGACCATGCCAGCTATACAGGATGTGCGTCAGGCGCGGGATTACGCGCAAATCTATACCCCGCCAGCCATCAACGGTGATTTTGTCGGCAAACATATTATCACTGTCGACCAGTTCACGCGCAGAGACTTACAGATCATTTTCGATGCCGCTGCTTCGCTCAAAAAGCGTTCGCGCCAGTCAGACCGGGGGCTGGTGGAAGTATGCAGCGGCAAGATCATGGCAACCCTGTTTTACGAGGCCAGCACCCGCACAGATATGTCCTTCCAGACCGCCATGCGCCGGCTGGGTGGCGAAGTGGTCGCGGCCAGCAACGGGGTGCAGTTTTCTTCGGTCTACAAAGGCGAGGACCTGGCTGACACGGTACGCGCCACAGGCTGTTATGCGGATGTGATCGTGCTGCGCCATCCTGAAGTGGGTTCCACTTATGAGGCAGCCCATTATCTCGACATGTTGAGCGAAAAAATCAGACGCCAGCCGGTCATTATCAGCGGCGGGGATGGCATCGGCGAACATCCTACCCAGGCGCTGCTGGATATGTTCACGATTGTCGATCTGAAAAAGACGCTCGACAACCTGAATATCACGATGGTCGGTGATCTTAAACATGGACGCACCGTTCACTCGCTGGCAAAGCTTATCGCCCGGCTGGAAGGCACAGGCGTGTCCGTTAATTTTGTAGCTCCCCCCGCCCTGATGATGTCCGCCAACATCATCCAGCGGATGCGCGAACAAGGCATCGCCGTTAACGAAACCGAGAACTTGTCCGATGTTCTCAGCGACACAGATGTCATTTACTGGACGAGGGTGCAGGAAGAACGGTTCGCCGATAAAGCCGAATATGAAGCGATCAAGGACGGTTTTGTAATGACACCGCCCGTGCTGGCCCAGGCCAAAACTGACGCCATTCTCATGCACCCGCTGCCGCGCAAACACGAAATGGGAACGCCTGATGACCATGATGTGCTGGACGCGGACCCGCGCGCGGTTTATTTCCAGCAGATGGAAAACGGGATGTTTGTGCGCATGGCGCTGCTGACGAAGGTGCTGCGGGGTGTGTACGTCTGATGGAAGTTCGTATTCCGGGGATGCTGGACCCGCACGTTCACCTGCGCGGGATGGATTGGTCATACAAAGGAACTTTCGCCAGCGAAACCGCCGCCGCGCTGGCCGGGGGTTACTGGGCCGTGTTCGACATGCCCAATACCCCGCCCTCTACCATTGACCCCGCCGCCCTGCAACACAAACTGGCCGAATTTGGCGCACAGGCGCACTGCGATTGGGGCGTTTATTATGGCGCGGCCCTGTCGGAAAACTGGCGTCATTATGATGACATCGCCGGTCAGGTCTGCGGGCTGAAAATCTATAACAACCAGACCACTGGTGTGCTGCTTATCGAAGATCAGGCCGTGCGGGCACAGCACTACGCCGCCTGGCCTTCTCACAAAATCATCGCGGTTCATGCCGAGGGCAAGACCGTGCTGCAAATTCTCGAACTTGTGCGTCAGCATCAGAAGCGCACGCACTTCTGCCATATCAGCACGGCTGAGGAAATCGGCTATCTGACGGCTGCGAAAGAAGAAGGTCTGCCGGTTACGGTGGGTGTGTGCCCGCACCATCTGTACCTGACCGAAGACGATCTGAGTACGCTGGGACCGCTCGGCCTGATGAAACCGGAACTGAAAACCCGCGCAGATCAGGCGGCGTTATGGAACGCGCTGCAATCCGGCATCGTGGATGTAGTCGAGTCCGATCACGCGCCGCACACACTGGAGGAGAAATTTTCCGGCAAACCGATCTACGGCGTCCCCGGCCTGGAAACCACCCTGCCGCTGCTGCTGCTGGCGGTCCGGGAAGGCCGCCTGACATTGGAACAGATGGTTGATCTGGTCGCCGAAAATCCGCGCCGAATCTGGGGCATCACGTGTCCGCCAGACACATACACGCTGGTCGAGGTGGATGCCCGTTACCGCATTGAGCGCGCCAACTTACAGACGCTGTGCGGCTGGTCGCCATTTGAGGGCCTTGAGGTTTACGGGCGAATCCGGTCTGTGAGCATTCGCGGCCAGCAGGTGTATGATGGTGAAACCGTGCTGGCGCAGCCCGGAACGGGGCGGAACCTGTATGGCTAATGCCGCTTTTCTTGATCTGAACCGGGCACTGTACGCGGCGGCGCGTCCGCTCATCTTTCTGAATTCGGCGCAGCGGGCACACGAACGCACGCTCGAACTGCTGCGCTGGCTGGATCATCAACAAGGGATGCAGGCCGCGTTTAAGCGAATGAACCAAATGGCGTTTGACCCGCAGATGGTCTGTGTAGGCGGCGTCACCCTGCCCTATCCGCTCATCCTGGCGGCAGGGTTCGTCAAGGGGGATGGTTTCCCGCATGAAGCTGCTGCGCTGGCAGCGGTGGAACACGGTCATAACGTCATACCAGGCTGGCGCACTATGCCGGCGCTGGTTGGGCCGGTGGAGTTCGGTTCCTTCACACGCTGGCCGCGCACCGGCAATCCGGGTACAGTGGTCTGGCGCGATGCTGCGACCCGCTCAACACAGAACAGAGTCGGCCTGTGCAACCCCGGCGCGCGCGCAGCAGCCCAATTTCTGGCAGCCCGGCGAGATCAGCTTCCGCCTGTCTTTGGCATCAACATCGCGGTCAGCCCCGGCGTAAAGGACAGCGATCAGGAAACGGATGTGCTGGAAGCGCTCAGTTTTTTTACCGAAGCGGGCCTCCGTCCAGCGTGGTACACCCTCAATCTGAGCTGCCCGAACACAGAAGACGACCCCGGTGGGCGACAAACCGAAGCCCTCACCCGCGAACTCTGCGGCAGCGTGGTCAACAGACTGGGCGCTCAAACCCCGCTGTGGGTCAAGATCAGCCCCGGACTGGCGGACGAACAGTACGCCATCCTCATGCGAGTATTCGCGCAGATCGGCGTGCGCGCCGCGATCAGCACCAACACGCTGGCACAGCCCGCCCCGGATGGTTCAAAGCTGTCTGCGGGCGTGGGGGGTGGACGGTTGCACGAATGCGCAGTTGCGGCAACAATACGCTTAAATCAGGAAAAGTCACGCCACGCTTATCCGGTGGATGTGATTGGCTGCGGCGGCATCGTGGACGGAGCCACTTATCATCAATTTCAGCAGGCTGGCGCACAGGCCATGCAGTACTGGTCCGCGCTGATTTACCGGGGACCGCTGGCCGCAGCGCTTATTCTCGATGAGGTCTTTCATGCTTGACGTACAGGTCGCCAGGGCACTGCTGGAAATCGAGGCTGTGGGCTTCTCACCCTACCAGCCCATCACATTCAAATCCGGCATTATTTCACCCGTCTATGTCGACAACCGCCGTTTGATCTACTGGCCGGCGCAGTGGCGTGTGGTTATCGAAGGTTTCCGTGAACTGATTAATCGCAACCAGATCACATTTGATGTGATTGCGGGAATTGCTACCGGGGGCGTGCCCCACAGTTCCGCGCTGGCCTACCTCCTGCGCAAACCCTCGGTCTATGTTCGACCTCAGTCCAAAGAGCATGGCACACAGAACCGTATTGAAGGCGGTCATGTCGATGGAAAACGAGTGCTGCTGGTGGAAGACATGATTACCACCGGCGGCAGCAGCCTCAGCGGGGTCAGTGCCCTGCGCGATGCCGGGGCCATGATCGAGGACTGCCTCACGGTAACAACCTATGGTTTTGCCATGTCCCGGCAGGCGTTTCAGGCGGCTGGCATTCGGCTCCATCCTCTGACCGATTTTCGAACCATCATCATGGAAGCGCTGAGTGCCGGGCAGTTTGGTGAAGCCGAACGCGCGATTATTGAAAACTGGCTGGATGACCCGCACGGATGGGCAGAAAGGCAGGACCATGTCGATAGTTGACAAGTACAACCGGCGCGCAGACGCCACCAACTCACTGGTCTGTGTGGGGCTGGACAGCGCCTTTGAACACATCCCCGAACCGTTCATCCATTACGAGTTTCCCCAGTTTGCCTTTAACCGCTGGGTTATTGATCAGACCCACGAATACGCCAGCGCCTACAAACCGAACATGGCATTTTACGAAGCGCGCGGGGATCGCGGTATGAGTTCGCTGCGCATGACCCTGGAATATCTGCAAGTGAATCACCCGGACATTCTCACGATCTGTGATGCCAAACGCGGTGATGTGGGTTCCACCAGCGCCGCCTACGCCAGCGCGGTCTTTGATTGGTTCGGTTTTGACGCCGTAACACTGAACCCTTATCTTGGCCGGGATGCGGTACAACCTTTTCTGGATCGGGCAGATCGGGGCTGCATCATCCTGTGCCGCACCTCCAACCCCGGCGCGGGGGAATTGCAGGATTTGCTGGTGCGCGATAAACCCCTGTGGCAGATTGTGGCCCGCAAGGTGCGCGATAGCTGGAACGCCAATGGTAACTGTATGCTGGTTGTAGGGGCAACCTATCCCAATGAACTCAGGCAGGTGCGCGAAATCGTCGGTGAGATGACCGTGCTTGTGCCGGGTGTCGGCACGCAGGGTGGCGATATTGAGCAGGTGGTCAGGGGCGGACTGAACAGGGGTGGCAAGGGGCTGATCATCAACGCCGCCCGCAGTGTGATCTTCGCCAAAGACCCCGCCAGCACTGCTCGCCTGCTGCGTGATCAAATTAACGAGTATCGGTAATATGTCTCAAGGAGTACGGACGCAGCAGACCATTCGCCTGTAACCAGGCGTCGTCCGGCCCTTCCCATCCAAATCTGCGAAAGTCGACGCGCCCCTGGCGGTCAAATACCACCCCTTCAGCTTCCAGACGGACAGCCTGCTGCGCCGCATCATAACTGCCTTCCGGCAGGCTGATTTTGCCCTGGCTGTTGATGACCCGCTGCCAGGGAATCGACGGCGCTTCAGGGTCATCGGGATTATTTACGGCATCCGTCATGCAGCGGCGCATAGCGTACCCCACCCAGCGCGGCGCGATCCGCTCGTAACCGGGGACATCCACACCATCCGGCGGCGGGATCATCGCGGCGATCTGCCCGTAAGTCAGCACATGTCCCGGCGGAATCTGCCAGACAATCTTCCAGACGATACGGTCATATGTGGTGCGACTCACACGAGGCATACTTTCAGAACAGACTGAGCTGTTTGGGCTGATCGGCTGACGGCGGAGGTGTCCGCATTGACGGGGGTTTACGCAGATTACGTTCGCGCAGCCAGTCATCATCGGGGCCGTCCCAGCCAAAACGGTCAAAATCAACCTGATCTCTGGCGTCGAACTCCACGCCCTCGGCTTCAAGGCGAGCGCGCTGCTGGACAGCCGGCTTGCTGCCTTCTTCCAGGCTGATGCCGCCTTTGCTGTTAATCACCCGCTGCCAGGGCACAGTCGGATTATCCGAAAAGGACACCGCGTTCATGGCATACCCCACCCAACGCGGGGCGATCCGCTGGTAAACGTCGGTCTCAAATCCTTCCGGCGGTGGGATCATGGCGGCAATCTGGCCGAACGTCACAACCTGCCCGCGTGGAACCTGCCGGACAATATCCCACACCGTCTCATAATAAGCCGTCTGGTCAGGCGGCGCTTGAATCGACATCGTTCACCTTTTCAGATCAAGCTGCGCG
>CAZKIB010000009.1:12645-15278 GCA_964552425.1 uncultured Anaerolineaceae bacterium
AGAAGGCAGCTTTCGATCTGGCTCCTGCAAGACCTGCCGAAGCATGGACGCTTTGCCCGCGCCAGCCACCAGAAAAACCACGTGAGCCGCCGCGTTAATCGCCGGGAGCGTGAGGGTAATACGCCAGGTATTCAGTCTGGGAACATAGTTCGCCACAACCATTTTTTCAGTTTCCTCAAGCGCGCTGGTATCCGGGAACAGCGAAGCCGTATGCCCGTCATCCCCCATACCAAGCAGCACCAGATCGAAGCGGACTTTTCGGGCGCGTTTTGCAAAGAAATCGCGCAGCACGAATTCGTATTCTGCCGCGGCCAGACCCGGTTCGATTTCACCCTGAATCCGATGCACATTGCTGGCAGGCAGTGCCACATGGTCGAGCAGCGCTTCCTTCACCATGCGATAATTGCTGTCCGGGTGGTTAGGCGGCACAGCGCGCTCATCCCCCCAGAAAACATGCACCTTCGACCAGCCGATATGCTGGGCATTTTCCGGGGCAGTCAGCAGTTCATAGAGCGCACGCGGTGTGCTGCCACCCGCCACTGCCACCGCAAAATAACCGTGATCCTCAACCGCTTCCTGATAGAGATGCAGCATATAGGTCATGGCTGCATTCATGAGTGCCGCTGGATCGTCATAGACGCGCAGGTCAGCCATTCTCATCATCTCCCGTGTCAGGTTTCAGGGCGCTGGCCCATCCTGACTTCATGCTGGACTGGCAGCTACAGGCCTGAGCCTGCACTAACAATCATCATGGATGCAGCCCACCCGCCAGACACGCCCATCATCGTTGAGCAGTTCGTCAGCCTCAGCAGGTCCCCAGCTTCCCGGTGGATAACTGAGTGGATGGGCCGCGCTGTCCGTCTCCCAGGCTTTGATGACCGGGTCCATCAGTTCCCATGACGCTTCGATGCTGTCGCTGCGCGAAAACAGGGACGCATCGCCCAGCAGCGCATCCAGCAGCAGGCGTTCATAGGCTTCAGGGATAGCCGACGCGCCAAACGAATCCGCGTAATGGAATTCCATGTCTACCGAACGGGTGTTATGGGCCGTATCCGGCTCTTTCGCTTCAAATGACAGGTGAATGCCTTCATCGGGCTGCACACAGATGGACAGGCTGTTGGACGTAAAACTGCTGACATGGTCATTGTCGAACAGGCGGTGCGGCGGCTGGCGGAAGACCACAATAATCTCCGTCACCTTGCGGTTGAGCGCCTTGCCGGAGCGCAGATAAAACGGCACACCCTGCCAGCGCCAGTTGTCGATGTACAGCTTAATCGCCCCGTAAGTGGGTGTATGTGAATCCGGGGCCACGCCAGGCGTATCACGATAGCCCTGGTACTGTGCCGACACAGTATCCAGTGGTTCGATGGTGCGCACCGATTTCAGCAGTTTCATCTTTTCATTGCGCATCAGATCGGCATCGAACGACGCGGGTGGTTCCATCGCAATAAGAGTCAGCAGTTGCAGCAGGTGATTCTGAAACATATCGCGGAACACGCCGGACTTGTCGTAATAGTCGCCACGATGACCGACATCAACGGATTCAATGGCGGTAATCTGCACATTGTCGACGTAATTGCGGTTCCAGATGGGTTCAAAAATCGCATTGGCGAAGCGCAGAAACATGATATTCTGGGCGGTCTCTTTACCCAGATAATGGTCAATACGGTAAACCTGCCGCTCCTCAAACACGTGATGTACTTCGTCATTCAGTTCCCGCGCCGTTTTGAGGTCGGTCCCAAAGGGCTTTTCGATGACGATGCGCCGCCAGTTCTGGTTTTCCTTTGCCATACCCTGTTCACCGAGGTTTCGCGTGATCGGGACATACAGGTCCGGCGCAACCGAAAGATAATACAGGCGGTTGGCGTCACCATTTTCCTGATCTTCAAGAAAGGCGCGCAGTTCCGCCAGTTCTTCGTTCTTGCTGGCATCACCGGGCACATACCAGAGCATCTGCGAAAATTTCTCCCAGGCGCTTGAATCAAATGACTTGCCGGAGAATTCCTCAACCCCTTCACGGACACGGTTGCGCCATTCATCGTGGCTGAACTTGCTGCGAGAATTGCCCACCACGCTGAATGTTTTGGGCAAACGCCCCTTACGATACAGGTTATACAGCGCCGGAACCAGCTTGCGCCGGGTCAGATCGCCAGAGGCGCCAAAAATCACACGCGTGGTTGTTTCACTCGGCTGCCGCTTCTTATACTTCTTTCTCGCTTCCAACTCATTCACGTCGTAGATGCTGAATTCCGTCCGCGCTGGCGACAATCACATCCGTCGCCAGATCAAGAAACAAACCATGTTCCACAATCCCGGCGCGCGCTTTGATCTGCTCCCCCAGCGCATCAGGGTTTGTGATCGGCCCAAAGCGCGAATCCAGAATGTAGTTACCCTGATCGGTCATGAAAACTTCGCCATTGCGCTCCCGGAGCGCCACCTGCGCGCCCAATGACTCCAGAAAACTGGCCTGCGATTTCCAGCCGAATGGAATGACTTCCACCGGCACAGCCCAGTTTGTCCCTAACTTCTCGACCCGTTTGGATTCATCCACGACGATAATCTCACGCCGGCTGGCCTGTGCGACAATCTTCTCACGCAGCAGCGCCCCACCGCCGCCCTTAATCAGATTCAGT
>CAZKIB010000009.1:15294-21776 GCA_964552425.1 uncultured Anaerolineaceae bacterium
TCAGTTCCGGGTCCACTTCGTCCGCGCCATCTATCGTCAGATCAATAACCGGGTGTTGTTCCAGCGTGGTCAGCGGGATACCCAATTTCCGCGCTTCCCGTTCGATGTGGAGCGATGCGGGAATCCCCACAATATCCACCAACTGGCCGGACTGAAACAATTCGCCGATGCGCCGCACCGCCCAGATCGCCGTGCTGCCTTCGCCCAGGCCCACGACCATACCCGATTCAACAAATTCGACAGCCCGATAAGCTGTCTGCTGTTTGAGGTTATTCACTGCGTCAGTCACGGCAGAAGCTTTCATAGTGAAATGGAATAAGGGGCACAACCGTAGTGTGTTTTCGTGCCCCTGCAAACACGCATATCTGGATCAGAGCGCCGCCTGAATCGCTTTCAGGCCCGCAGCGACATCCTTGCCCAGATCAACGGTCAGCACCCGCCGCCGACTTTCCAGCAGTGCTTCCCGATCCCCCATCGCCTGGGCCTGTTTCAGCACGCCAAACGTCATGGATGATTCCGGTTTACCCCCTTCATCAGGGATCGCCACATCATCAGCAGCTTCTGATGTGAACTGGATAAACAGGCCGCTGCCGCCGTCCCCCTTATGAAGCTGCCCGGTGGAGTGCAGAAAGCGCGGGCCGTAGCCCAGTGTGGTCGCCAGTTGGGTTTGCTTCAGGAGCGCTGTCCGCAAAGCTCCCAACGCCGCGTCAGTGGACTGATCCGGGGTCACATAGGCTTGCAGGGAGATGTAGTCGCCCGGCCGGGCCTGATCCAGAAATGCCTTGAGCGCGCCCTGCAAGCTGCTGGCGCTCACATCCCCATAGACGGTGACACCCTTTTCACTAAGCAGCGGCTGCATCTGCGGCAGCGCGCCGGTTTCCATATACGCCTTGACCATCCTGCGGGCCAGGATTTTGGCGCTTTCGACGTTGGGCTGGTCAAAGGGTTGAATATCGAGACGCTGGCCGGCCACCGCGACAGCAAATTCCCACAGGAAAAACTGCCCGCCCAGGTCGTACAGGTCTTTCAGATTGAGGCGGATGACCGGATGCTGCGCGGCTTCGAGCGCATCCACAGCGGCGTTGTGTGCGTCTTCGCCTTCTAAATGCAGGTAGACAAATACCCGATCCTGACCGTAACCGGTGCTGTCGACCAGCGGTTCACCCACGACTGGCAGAATACCTTTGCCTTCTTTGCCCGTGCTTTCGGCAATCAACTGCTCTACCCAATCGCCAAAGCTGGCGAGCGATTGCGACGTGATAAACGTCACTTTATCGCGCCCCGCTTTCGCCAGTTCGCCGAGAATCGCGCCCAGCCACGCGCCGGGGTTATCCTTACCGTCCAGTTTACAGCCGTTCGCCATCGTGATCGTGCGCTGCAAAAGCTTCGGCACATCCACGCCCACCAGCGCCGCCGGAACCAACCCAAAATAGGATTGTACGGAATAACGTCCGCCGATGTCGGAGTCGTTCAGGAAGGTGGCCCGGAAGCGGTACTTCTGCGCAAGTTGTTCCAGTGAACTGCCGGGGTCGGTGATGGCGATAAAATGTTCACCAGCCTTGTCTGTGCCCACCACTTCGACGGTACGGTTATAGAAATACTTGAAGAACGACAGCGTTTCCACCGTCCCGCCGGACTTGGTGGAGACGATATAGAGCGTTCTGGCCGGGTCGAACTGCCGGTCAAAATTCAGGACTGCGCCGGGGTCGGTGCTGTCCAGCACGCCCAGGTCAAGATAGCCATTCGCCAGGCCAAAGGTTTTGCGAAAGACTTCCGGGGCAAGGCTGGAACCGCCCATACCAAGCAGCAGGGCCTGGGTATAACCCTCGCCGCGCACTGCGTCCACCAAACCCCTGATCGTACCGACGGTACTCCAGGCGCGGCCATTTTCACCGGCCACCGCGCCGGCGGTTTCATCACCGTAGAGTGTCTGCATCGTTTCGGCCACATCCAGCCAGCCGAGTCGATCTGAAATTTCGGTGGGGTTCTCGCGCCAGACGGTGTGGTCACGTTCCCAGATGCGCTGGATAATGCGCTGATTTTCGATTTCGGACAGGGCCGCTTCTACCGGACTCTGATAACCGCGAAGCTGCGCGGACACATTCTGCCACTCGGCGCGGATATGATCGCGTTTGGTGGCGATAGTCTTAAGCAGCGAGTCGAACGGGGCGACAAACTTGTCCACCCCCTCCTGCTGCAATTCTTCCGTCGCCTGATCGAGACTGATCCCGATTTCGCTCAGTTTTTCCAACTGCGCGCGCGTCTCATCCATATCGTTTTCAACCGTGAGCGCTACCGTGCCGTGATCGAGAAATGCGTCCAGCGTTTCCGGCGGCAGGGTGTTGACCGTATCCACGCCGATGAGCGTATCGACATACAGTGTATCAGGATAGGCAGGGTTTTTAGTACTGGTGCTGGCCCACAGCGGACGCTGCACCCGCGCGCCCTGATCGGCCAGCTTTTGCCAGCGTTCGCCGCTGAAAATCTCTTTGAAACGCTGATAAACCACCTTCGAGTTGGCGATGGCAATCTTACCGAGCAGGTCATTCGCCCCGGCTTTTTCCAGTTTCGGGTCCAGTTTGGCGTCCACGCGGCTGACAAAGAACGAGGCGACAGAGTTCACCTTGCTCAGGTCGCCGCCCTTTTCCGCCAGCTTCTCAAGGCCGCGAATATAAGCCTCAGCCACCGCCTCGTAATGGGCCATCGAGAACATCAACGTGATATTGACATTCACCCCTTCGCTGATGAGCTGTTCCACCGCCGGGATACCTTCTCTGGTGGCGGGAACTTTAATCATCAGGTTAGGACGGCCCAATTCCCGAAAGTAACGCCGGCCCTCATCGACTGTGCCGGCAGTGTCATACGCCAACTGCGGGCTGACTTCCAGGCTGACATAACCATCGAGTCCCTCGGTTTCGTCATAAACCGGACGGAACAAATCCGTCGCCATTTTGATGTCTTCGACGGCCAGTTCCTCATAGATTTCTTCGACCCCTGCTCCGGCGACCACAAGCTGCTGCATCTGCTCGTCATAGTCGTCGCTGTGGGCAATCGCCTTTTCAAAGATGGCCGGGTTCGATGTTACACCGCGCACGCCCTTGTCAATCAAATCCTGCAAGCCACCAGAGGTAATAAAAGAGCGGCGGATATAATCAAGCCAGATCGCCTGACCGAGTTCGGCCAGTTCGTGAATTTTTGTCATGGATCATCCTCCCATGTTTTCGGGTGCTGCGATTATGCCCCTTTCCCTTTCAGATGACAACTGCCCGGTGAAGTGTTACCCGGTTCTATAAAACTCTTAACGTGGGGACCAGATAACCATCGCGATACCAGGCCATCATAGTTTGGCGCTCTATGCCGCGCGCGCCGGCATCGTCAAAGGTGAATCCCTGTGGGCAGTCGGTCAGCAAACGGTCCAGTTCGGGGGCTTGCAGGTAATCCGCGCGGAAGTCGTGATAAATGCCCTGTTTCGCCTGATAGCACCATGACGGCAGGATGAAGTGCGTTGTTTCATCAACGGGCGACAATTTATAACGCAGTTCGGGGCTGACCTTCGCGTTCAGGATGGCTTCCGCATAAGCCGCGCGCTGTTTATCCACTGAATAATGCTCATGCAGATAGGCCATTGTTTCCGGCGAAGTCCGCCGCTTTTCTCGGATAATCCCGGCGGCGATCCGAGCAGCGGATTCAATATCCCCGTAATCCACTTTGTCGACCAGATTCTCCGGCAGAATTTCACGGTGCGACGAGATGCGCACGGGAATGGCGGGCGTGCCGCAGCCGAGGGATTCATAAACTGCGTTGCCAAACGACTCCACAAAACTGCCGAGCGCGAGCGTAACCGACCCCAGGCTGTAGTATTCCGGGATAAGCGACTGTGGAATCCAGTCGTGGAAAATGACATGATCGGTCAGGCCGCGCTGCGCGATGTCGATCTGAATGCTTTTGTAAAACGTTCGCAGGTCCGGGTACAGGTTCAGGTCCATCCATTTTGGGACCAGTACCTTGAGATCGCTGAAACCATACTGATGCACGAGCAGATCCACCACCGCCAGCGTCTCGCGGATGCCTTTGGTTTCTTCGGGCCGGTGCGGGTGCAGCACAATCGGATACGCTCCGGGCTGAACAGGCACGATGTCCACTATTTTGCCGGGTGTTTTGGGCCTGAAGTGATCCCAGTCCAACCCGTTGTGAATCACCACTGTGCGTGCCGCGTAATCCGGGAAGAAGCGGCCCGCCGTATGCAAAAAATGCTGGCGCGAATTTTCCGAAATCAAAATCAGCTTATCACCCTGGAAAAGAAAGCTGCCATGCAGGGTTTCCGGGTAGACATTATCGCGCAGCGAAACCACAGTGGGAATATCCCGGTAGGCAAACGGAAACAGAAATTCCCCATCGTGCATGTAGAAACGATCCGCGCCCTGAAGATATTCTCCGACGATCTGCACGATCATCGCCATCTCATGGCCTGTAACCGCGTAGGGCTGCGGGAAGGGCTGGTGAAACGGCAGCACAGGCAGCACTTCGACCCGTTCATGCCAGTGAAACGGCTGGCTGCTGTCTTCGCGGCGGGTACACAACACCGTCACATCATGGCCGAGTTTGCCGAGGTAAGTGGCGATGCTTTGCAGATGCTTGGGCGCTCCCCCCATCACCTGATCGGGAAAGAGAGGATTAATCGAAAAAGCGACGATTTTCATGATCTCAGGGTATCCATATAAATTAGAGGAAAATTCGATAGCGGTGGTGGCGCACCAGAGTCTGATCGCGGGTGACTGTCACCAGGTTAAAGCCGGGATCAGCCGCCAAATCAAGCGATGCCTGGGCCTGGCCCGGCCAGCCGATAAACTGGTAGGCGGCGCTGGCAACACTGCTATAGAGAATGCCATCTTTCAGTATATCGACACTGTGATGGATATGACCGTAAAAGACTCCCCGCAAACGTGCCTGTGCCCTGCGCAAAATCTCGTGCAGCGCGCCGCCGTTGCCCAATCGCAGGTTATCCAGCCAGGCCACGTCCACCGCAAAGGGGTGATGATGCACCGCGACCAGCAGCGGGCGCGGGTCGTTCGCCGTACAGAGTGCTTCCATATGGGCTAACTGCGCATCACTCAGCCAGCCACCATGATCTTTCCCATAACGACTGCTGTCCAGGCAGACGATCTGCACACCATTCATCTCATATTCGCGCACGTCCAGTGTCTCGCTCTGGTTCAGCAGCGCCAGCCCTTCGCCATGATCGTGATTGCCGGGGACATAGATCACCGGACAGTTGATCTGCCCAAACAAATCGCGCATAAAGCCGTAATCCATATGGGCTTTCCCGGCCACATCGCCAGTATGCAGCACAAAATCCACAGGCACAGGCAGCGCGTTGATCTGCTGAATCAGGATTTCCGCCGCTGTCACCGTATGATAAGGCAGCCCCAGCACCTGCTGCGCGTACAGCGCAAGTTCAGGAGGAATATCACTGAAGTCCTTCGTTTGACCCGGCGCGATCAGGTGTGTATCGGTGATATGGACAAAGTGCAGCAGCGTATCAGGCAGCATATCCGGGCCACTCCACAGCAAGACAATCGTGCCATTATAACCACTTTAGATTAACGTCGGCTGAGCCTCTTTTTATTTCCCGGTGTAAGGGTAGAATCAGAGAGGTTAATCGTGGGTATAACAACGTACCCTTTCATTTCTTTTGGAGAAAATTACTCAATGTCCTCAACATCCCCGGTACAGGTTGCGATGATTGGAACGGGCGGCATGGCGCGGCATCACATTCGCGGTATGCTCAAACAGACCGATACCACCCATATTCGCGTGGTTTGCGAACCCTCTGAAGCGGCTTATAACGCCACTGCCGAACTTTTCCGTGAGGCCGGTCTGGAACCGCCCACCAACGAACCCGATTTTGAGAAACTGCTGGTTGATTATGGCGGCGAACTTGACATTGCCTTCATCATCACGCCGCATAACATGCACTACCCCCAGGCCGCTGCCTGTCTGGAAACCGGGCTGGACGTGCTGCTGGAAAAACCGATGGTGATGAACGCCGAAGAAGCGGTCAAACTGATCGAAACCCGTGACCGCACCGGCAAGCTGCTGGTGGTGGCCTTTAACGGCAGTATGTCCCCCAATGTGCGCACCGCCGTCAACATGCTGCGTGGCGGTGATCTGGGCGAGGTCCTCACCATTGAAGCGTCCGTCTGGCAGAACTGGGGCGATCTGACTGCCGGCGCGTGGCGTCAGATACCGGAGATCGCCGGCGGCGGCTTCCTGTTCGACAGCGGCGCGCACATGCTCAACACTGTCGTGGACCTGGCCGGTGAAGAATTCGCCGAAATCTGCGCCTGGCTGGACAACCGGGGCCGTCCGGTGGATATTCTCGGCGTGGTCATCGGCAAGCTGAAGTCCGGTAAACTGGTCACGCTGCACGGCTGCGGCGATTCCGGTGTGACCGGTTCAGACATCCGGGTGTTCGGCACAAA